>DATKUA010000001.1:0-4695 GCA_035530855.1 Acidobacteriota bacterium
GATCGGGAAGGTGCCGGAGTTGTTATCGGCCTGGCCGTGGATCAGCAATATCGGCTCGTTGACCTCGGGTGCGTGCATGAAGGGCGACATGGCGAAGTAGATCTCAGATGCCTGCCAGAAGGTGCGCTCCTCCGACTGGAACCCGAAGGGCGTCAGCGAGCGATTATAGGCGCCGCTTCGGGCAACGCCGGCGGCGTAGAGATCGCAGTGAGTCAGCAGGTTGGCGACCATGAATGCGCCGTACGAATGGCCTCCGATGGCCATCTTCTTCGGATCTCCGACACCGCGGCGGACCACTTCATCAATCGCCGCCTTGGCGCTCGCTACGAGCTGCTTCACGTAGGTGTCGTTAGGCTCTTTGTCGCCTTCGCCGATAATCGGCATCGTCGGGCCGTCAAGCACGGCGTAACCCCGGGCGAGGAACAGCAGCGCAGAGGTTGGGCTGACGCGCACGAAACTATAGGGTGAGCCGGAGACCTGAGAGGCGGCGCTAGCGCTCTTGAACTCGCGCGGGTAGGCCCACATCAGCACCGGCAGCGGTCCCTGTGCCGTGTCATAACCGGGAGGCAGGTAGAGTGTAGCGCTGAGGTCGACACCGTCATCACGCTTGTAGGTGATCAGCTCTTTCGTGACCCCGAGAAGTTGCGGCATCGGATGCGGGAACGCGGTCAACGCGGTAATCGAGCCCTGCTCCAAGTCACGGATGAAGTAGTTGGGCGGCTCATCGACCGATTCGCGGCGCGTGAGGATTTTCGTGCCGGCTTCGTCCAGAACGTCCTCGAGTTGCTCGTAATAAGGGGCCTCAGAGCGCCAGAGACGGGAGGTTTCGACGGACTCCAAATTGATTTTATCGAGGAACGGCCGATCGCCCTCCGGCGAAGCACCCCGGCCGGAGAGAAACACCGATTTGCCTCCGTCGGCGGTGCGAAGCACCGTGGCCCCAGCTTCATTTTGGCAGACAAGCGGTTCGCCGGGATCGCTGTAGCGATCCTCGTAGGAAAGGTCGAACAGAAGCCTCGGCTCGGCTCCCGATTCGTCCGGTCTTACCAGCCAGGTGCGTGTCCGCCGTGTTTTCCACCACCGCGATGTTACGAGCGCGAAGCCATCCTCGGACCACTGCACTCTCCGAAGCCGCAGGCCGAGATCGATCAGATGGGCGGGGTCAGCCTCGAACGGTGCCGGCAGCAGATAAACCTTATCGCGGACCTCAGCCTCAACGTTCGGATCGCCGTTGTCGGCCGCCTCGACCCAGCCGAGGCTTGCGGGCGAGTCCTGGCGCCAACCAAACTCACGCGGACCGGTGGCGACGGCGTCGAAGGCAATCGGAATCTCCTCGGCCAACGGCAGGTCGGCGATCTGTTTCACGACATTGCCGTCGAGGTCCCAAATCTCGACTCGACTCGGGAAGCGGCGGAAGGGAATGAGGTAGGAGAACGGCCGGTGGATGGTCTCGACAAGGATGTAGTTGCCGTCGGGCGAGGGCTCGGCAACGGTGATAATGCCCGCCTGACCGATCGCTTCAACGCTCCCGTCTTGTAGAATTACTGCAACGCGTGCCGACATGTAGTACTCGAACAGAGCTTCATCAAACTGGTTCTTCAGCAAGTCCTGATAAGTGGGGGCGGGAGCGGCTTTGCCGATGTTCTCCTGGATGACTGGTCCGTCGGGAATGCGCGGCTGTTCGGGCGCGGGCCCGCGGTCACCGGGCACGGTCTTGCAGATTATTCCCTTGCCGCCGGCCAGCCATGAATAGGGCATGCCATAGAAGGTTACGTTGAGGCGGACACCCTCGATCCTGGTTGCTTTCCCGCCTGCGGCTACGATCACCCAAAGTTCTACGGCTTCCGGCGTGGTGACCGTAAAGGCGATTGCCTTGCTGCAAGGCGACCAGGAGACGTTGCCGATGCTCGGCTCGTCAGGCAACCCGGTGATCTCGATCTCTTTACCGTCGGCGATCGACTTGAGCACCAGCTTGTTGTAGCTGTAACGCACGCGGCTTGGTCCGTTGTTGGCAGGATCGATCCGGAGACCGGCAATTCTGAGCTCGGGCTTGGCTATCTCCGCGATCGACGGCAAGCTGGTGCGGTGCATCAGCAAGGCCCACTCGTTATCGGGGCTTAGGCTGAGGTCCGGAGTTACCGGTGCATCGACCAACTCGGCTATCTCTTTCGGAGGCGTTTTGTAGCCCTCCTGTGCGAGAACTGGTGCGGCGAACGTTGCTAATACTGTCAATGCAACAAGCAGACAGATATGGTTATGAAATCCTTTCATCTGTTCCCCCCTGAAAGGCTGGTGTTTTAACAGCAGTCAATTAACGAGGAAATTTTATCATACCCGTCGCATCGTAGCGCAGATTACTGCTTCAAAGTGCGGATAATTCAATTGTTGAGACGAGGGACCCGGCGGGCGGGCCCAATGGACGGTTATAGAATTCGGTCAGCTCTATTCCGCATCAGGTATGAGGTATCACCTCCTGCGCGGACTGAATTGCCAGAGATCAGCCATTTCTTTCCCTCCGAAAACCATCACCTTGCCGGCTAGGGAATCATAGGCGGCGGCGTGATCACGCCTCGGCCCCGGAGTTTTGCCTTTGATCCGGATCCAGGCGCTTCCGTCGAACTGCCAAACGTCCGATTTCGATCCCACGCCGTTGTCCTCTCCACCGTAGAGCAACGAAATTGATTCGTTCGGATCAAAAACGAGAGTATGCCCGGCGCGCGCACCCGGCCCTTCGATCTCCACCCGGCTCCAGCTCTCCCCGTCCCACTCCCAGGTGTCGCCGTGGTAAATGCCTTCCCCCTCATTTGTCGCTCCATAGCCACCATAGAGCACCACTTTTTTTCGGGAGCTATCGTAAGCCATCGCGTGCCTGCTGCGAGGCGAAGGCCCGGCCTCGCTATTTAACGTCCACTTCGAGCCATCCCACTCCCATGTGTCGCACATATACATTTGCTCGCTTGAGCTCAGAGCTCGCTGACCTCCGAAAAGAACGATCACGCCGCGATCGGAATCGTAGGCCAACGCGGCATTGCTTCGCTTGGATGGGCCTTTATTAGTGAGCCGATGCCATTTCAACGAGGATCCGTCCCAAGCCCAAGTATCCTTGAAGATCCTCCAGGTGCTATCAGGTCGGGGATCGGCACCGCCGAATAGAATTGTCTGGTCCCTATTTGCGTCGTAGACCATCGCGCAACCGCTGCGGGCGGCGGGACTCTTCTTGGGCAGATGGAATTGCCATTCGGAGCCGTCCCATTCCCAAAGCATCCCTTTATAGGAAAGCCCCGTATCTCCACCAAAGAGAATCAGCCTGCCGCGCATGGAATCATAGGCCATTGCGGGGCGTACCCGATCTGTAGGCCAATCCTGTTGTCTCAGTTTCCAGGCCGAACCGTCGTACAACCACGTTCCATATCTTCCTGTGGAGTCGTGCCCGAGCATTACGCTATTGGAGCGGGCGGCATCGTAAGCAATATCGGCATCGTAAGTGTTGTGTGGACCTGCGGCCTGGCTTTTGCGCCACCATCTTCCATCCCACTCCCACGTAACGACCGGCTCCTCGGTGAGACCATAAGTGCCGATCAGCACTGTTTTCCCCCGAGAACGGTCGAAGGTCATCGCCGGGTAGACCAGATCGCCCGGCTTCGATTTGGCCTTTCTCCGGAGCCATTCGGCCCCGTCCCACTCCCATGTATCATTGAAGAACGCCCAGCCTGTAGTGCCTCCGAGGAGAATGACTTTTTCTTGACGGCGGTTGTAGCTCATCGCGAAGTTGATTCGGCTCAACGGCCCGGTTATCTCCTGCCTGGCCCAATTTTTCCCGTCCCAGGTCCAGGTGTCGTTATATTGCATACGATAGTGCCAGCCGCTGCCTCCGAACAGAACCACAGCCTTCCGCTTGTGGTCGTAAGCCATCCCAAAATATCTGCGAGCGACGGGACCTTCTTCGAACTCCACTTCAATCCAGCTTTTTCCGTCCCATTCCCAAAGATCCCCCAGCACAGCCGAGCTATTGCCTCCGCCCTCAAACCTTGTTCCGCCGAAAAGCACGACGACTCCGCGGGTGTGGTCGTAGGCCATCCTGTGATCCTCCCGCGGCAACGGCCCGGATCGCGAGACAAGCGCCCACCGGCTTCCGTTCCATTCCCACGTCTCGCCGCTCCCCGTGCTGCCGCCGAAAAGGATAACCAGATCACGCCTGCTGTCATAAGCAAGTGCGTACCCACTCCGAGGTGACGGCACCGTGGCTGTTTGCTTCCATTGAGCCACGCCTTGAGAACAGGAAATCAGCAGAATAAACAGCATGGACAGATACAATTTAGGACAACGGAATGCCTCGTTTCTCACATTTTAGCCCCACAATATGTGCAAAAATTGTATCATGAGAGGTCGGAATATCAAGTAAAAAAATTTACAAATTTTGGCTTGACCGCCGGTTGAAGTCCCCCTTACCACACTGTGTCACAGCCAGCCGTTTCATGAACCCTTCAGGCTGATGCACCTGGATCAACGGCCGCGCACGAGCGGTATGTCGTAGCGCTCAAAGAAGAAGGCAGTGGCGCCGCCGCGCACGTACCAGCCGCTGTTCGACGGTCTGAAGACGGCGATGTCTGCTTTGCCGTCGCCGTCGTAATCGCCCGGGACGGGAATATCAGCAAGGCTGCCCCACTTCGCTCTGAGCTTGCCGCGCACCAGCCA
>DATKUA010000002.1:0-3115 GCA_035530855.1 Acidobacteriota bacterium
GGGTAAAATTCAAGCTCCCTATCATCATTTGGATCGGTCTTCTTCCCTTGCTGAATTTGTACCTGAGATAAATATGGAACAAGCCGAGGAAATTGCTTTGCAACATCCGCGAGACGGGGATCAAGTGCTGGAGATTGCGCCAGTGGGTGATGCATCGGCAATGTGGGAGTTGTGGCCACTATGCGCGTTTCCTCGCCTGCTCCACTTCCCGGCTGATTCACTATTTGGTCGATCTGCCGAATCAGATCATCAATCTTTCGCTGCGTCTCCGGGTCGCCTTCTTCCATCTTCTTCCAGTCACGCTTGAGATCAATCGTCTGGCCGCGCGCCGCCCCGCCTACACCGATCTCGCGAGCGGCAGGCGCGAGAGCCCCCCTCACTTTCGTTCCCGACTCAAGCGTTCTTTGCAGAAGATTATTAACATGGACAGGTTTGCCCCCGACCTTGCGCTCGGCGTTCACGAACTGGTCAATCTGATCCTTGAACAGTTCCTTCGTCTCCGGCTTCAGGTAGCTGATCGCCTCCAGATCGTCGATGGTCGGCTTATTCAGCCACGAGATGAAGTCGTTGCGCGACAGCCTGTCGAGAATAAAGTTCTTCAGCGGAATACCGCCGAGCATGTAGAGAATGTACGACCCGTGCCCTGTGAGGGCGGCAATCGGCAGTGCAGCGCCTTCCACGACATACCAGAAAGGCGTCTTGCGAAATTTCTCGACTCCGGTGCGCAACTTCTCGCCGCGAATATCGGCGATGTCGGGCGTCTTAGGCGACACACCCTCAACAAATTCCTTCGGCTTGGGCGGAGGGGGTGGACGGTAAGGCTCGATCTCCAGTGGCTCGACTTGCTTGGCGCTCGCAGGCTCCGGCAGATCGGGAGGGGACTTTACGCGATTCCGCAGCTCATTCTCACGAGGCAGATCATCGAGTGTCTTGTTCAGACTGTCGATGTCCGATGCGATCTTCGCCACCTCGGGATCAATCGCGGCGACTCGGCTGACGCGAGCGGCGACTTGTCTCTCTTTGTATCCTTCAGGATCGAGCGATCTTTCTACCTTGGTAGCCGCCGTGACCCTCTCCGGTCTTTCAACCCCAAACGCTTTTTGGTAACGCTGCGTTGCCTCTCTCGCCGCACGCAGATCGTCCATCGCACCGTTGGCCTCGGCAATCTCATTCATCATCTTGACGGCCTTGCTGCGCACTTCGATCATCGCAGCACGTACATCCTGTGGCGCACGCGGATCGTATTTGGCGATCTCGTGCCCCAACTCGGTAACGAAGCCGTGAATCTGATCGAAGGTGAGCGGGATTTCCTCCTTACCGGTAAACGCTCCGGGCTCAACGCCAGCGGGTAACGCAGCCTCGCCGCCACCACTCAACGCCTCCATGCCTTTCTTGAACGCTTCCCAACGGGCAATCGAGGCTTCCGACGTGGGAGCAGCAGTCCCCGTGGCCTCGGCAGCAACGCCTTCCACGCTACCCGGAACCGGCTCTTTCTCCCCGCCTACCTGACGGATAATGCTGCGGAAGGTGCGAATCGCCTCCGGGGTGGTGCCCTTGAGCCGCTTCTTTTCCGCCTCTTCGATTGCGCTTAACAACTCCTGCCCATTTCCCTCCTTTGACCCCTCACCGGATTCAATCTTCTCGGTTACGTTTCCCCACGCCCCCTTTTCGTCGGCCTTGGCTTTTGTACCGGCAGCCTCTTGACGACGGACTAGCTCATTACGCTTGGCTTCCAGTTGGGATTCCACTTCGCGGCGGCGATTCAGAAGTTCTTCCGCACGGGCGTTCTCGTCGGAGATTTCCTTAGCGTCGGCTTGGTACTTCTCATAGTTTTTCTGGTTCGTCTCCGCCGCGACCCGATTTGCTTCCCTTATTTTCTCGTTGTATTCCTCTACAAGTTTCTGCACTTTCGCGGCGTGCTGCTCGGCGTCCACCTGTTTCCCGGCTTCATAGAGATCACGGGTTTTGGCGTTCTCGACAGCGATCTCCTTCCGAGCTGCGTCCATGTCCGTGCGAAAGGCCGCAAGATCGTCCTGGTACTTCTTGGCGGTTACACCGACAACATCGCGAGAGCTGCCTCCGAATAGAGTCTGCAACGCTTCCCGGCTCCAATTCGCCAGTCTTGCTTTAGGACCGCCCTTGAGTTGAAACGTTTCGCCCACGGAAATCTCGTCCAAGGGTTTCCCGGTACGAGTAGCCTCCGCCTGGCGGCGCGCGAGTTCGGCCTTCTCGACGGCTTCCTCGGCGGAAATCTTGGCTGCTACCGATGCAGTATTTGTCTCCAAGGTCGTCCGTGCGCCTTCAATGGAAGGGACTCCGGCCTTGCCTTCTCTTGCACCCATCGCCACCTGGTCGGTGAGGCCGAGTAGCGTACCGATGGAACCCCACTTATCTCCCGAATCCCACTGATCGGCGGCGTGTGTGACAGCAGGCCCAAAGAACGGCGTGAGACCCATGATGCCTTTCGCGAAAGCATCTGCCTTATTCGCAATGCCCGGCTTGCCGTACATCAGCGCGGATTTATAGAGCAGGTCTTTCTGCGCATCCGACATACCATCCCACATCTTCACCAATGATTCGTACTCCAGTGATGGATGGCGAAGGGCAAGACCGATGCCTTTGAATGCCTCACTGGGTCGCTGTTGCACGTCACGACCGATTCCATAGGCTTCTGCGTGACTCTCGACGAGGCGCTGATACCAAGGCTCGTTCTTATACTCGACGGGAGCGGGACCGAGACGTGCAAGGGCTTCCTTGTCGAGAGCGGATTGCGAGGGCTTGACGACGGTATGAGACGCCGCAAGAGGGATAGACGGCGTAGGTGGAGTGACCTCATGCGCGGCGAGTAGAGGAGCTGATTTAACACTCAAAGAGGTCGGCGTAGAGGGTTTTGAGAGCGCGTGAGCAGTAAACCAGCCCTGTTCGGGCGTAGGCACATTTTTTACCGCATCGGGGGCATGAGCAGTGAACCAATCCGTGTCTGTGACTCCTACTAGCGGTTTCGTGCTCATTATTTCACCACAGTCGCGCCCAGAGATTTATAGTGCTCTACTTGATCCTCGGGGACTTCTTTCTCTTCCCCGTTCGGGGCTCTCATTTTCACTAGTTGAGGTGC
>DATKUA010000003.1:0-16478 GCA_035530855.1 Acidobacteriota bacterium
ACCGACGTCTACAAGATCGAAGACACCTTCCTGGCAACCGACGACCTGATCATCACCGGCAAGTTTGCTTACATGGACAGTATGTTCATGCTCTTGCCCAAGGGCGGTGACGCCGTCCCCACATACGACTACACAACCGACATGTACGGCGGGTCGCTGTGGTATTACGATACCACTCGTCCGCAGTATCAGCTCTCCATCACCGGAGAGAATTATGTCGAGCAGGCGTTCGGCGGCAGCCACGAGATCAAGGCCGGCTTCGAGTACCGCGTCACTCCCGTTACCTCTCTCTCCGGGTACGGCGCGGGCATGCTGCTCGCATATGACGACGGCGAGCCCGCCGAGGCCTGGCTTACCGGCGACGCCAACTTCCACTATCGCGGCTTGAGAACCAGTTTCTACCTGATGGACATATTCAACCGCAACCGCTGGACCTTCAACATCGGCATGCGCTTCGACCGCCAGTGGGGTAACAACACGGCTTCCGTCGGCCCCGCCAATCCGATAATCCCCGATCTGATCCCCGATCTGGACTACCCCGGCGGCGATGCTCCCTTTACCTGGAGCAACTTCGTGCCGCGTCTCGGCATGACCTATGACGTCTTCGGCGACGGCAAAACGATCCTGCGCGCCAACTTCGCGATGTACGCCGACCAGCTGAGCGCCTACACATTGACTTACAACAACCCGCTCGTCTGGCGCGAAGTCGAGTACGCCTGGACCGATACCAACGGAGATGACTATCCCCAGCGCAATGAGCTGGGCGGCATCCTCTGGTGGACGGGCCTTAACCCCTACGACACAAGCAACCCGCTCGACAACGGAGTAAGGTTCTCATCCGATCTCAAGGCCCCGATAACCACTGAATTCCTCATCGGTGCCGAGCGCGAGATTTATCCCAATTTTTCGCTCTCGGGCACCTACGTCTACCGGCGCTATACGGATGGCTGGTGGCAGGATAATGACAACGGCCAGGACGACAACCTCACCTTCCCCGATGACAACTGGCTCAACAATCCCTGGGTGTTCGCCGGTACTATTCAACAGGGCGGTTACTCGATTGATTATTATGAACCGACTGTTGATCCTTCAGGCACTGTGACTATCCAGCAACGCCCCGATTACCATCGGGTTTACCAGGGAATCGAACTCTCCGCCACCAAGCGCTTGAGCGATAACTGGATGGCCAATGCTTCGTTCTCCTATGGCGACACGAAGCAATACCTCGGTAGCCCGGCTGCTTATGTAGACCCGACGGGCATCGAAAATGTCGACGGCCACAGCTTTGCGCCGCAAACGGCCGGCAGCGGCAAGTCCGACATCTTCATCAACTCACGATGGTCCTTCAAAACCAGTGTGCTCTACCAGTTCCCATACGACATCAACGCCAGTGGTTACTTCAGCCTGCGTGAGGGCTTTGTCCAGCCGATCAGAGTCCGCTCCGATTACCGCGCACACAACGCGGGCAGGGCTTACGCCTTTGCCGAGCCTCTGGGATCCAATCACCTGCCCAACACGGCCCTATTCGACTTGCGTATCGAGAAAGTCATCAGGCTGCAGGAATACGGCCGACTCAGCCTGATGATGGACATCTTCAACCTCCTCAACTCCAACACAACCCTCGGTAAAAACCGAAACGCCTGGCAGAGCAGCTTTGGCCAGGTCACCGAGATCGTCAACCCGAGGATCTTCCGCTTCGGCGTCAGATTCCAGTTCTGATCCGGCGATCTGAGCGATAGCACAAAGCGGGGGGGCAATAGCCTCCCCGCACCTTTTTATTAAAGCACCCTTTTTGTTGAAGCGCCTTCCCCCGTGGGCCGTTCCGCTCCAAGCGTGCCAATCATCATTCATAAATTTGATCCATTTTCTCCTGTACGCATTCAATTATATGAATACGGATTGATGGATTTTCAATTCTACGGTTTGTAGCGCCAAGCGTAGCCGCCCGAGATGTCGGTAAAAACACCTGATTATCTCGTGACACCATCGGCACAACAATTGCGTACCGTTTAACTATTAGTCGACGCAACTCAAAATATTGCAACAGTTAACAGTCGACGAGAAAGGAGGTGGGGGCTACCGTCAAGAGTAGGTTCCATTGACAATCCATTCTTTTTCTAAAAGCTTAATTTCAGGAGTTAACATGAAAAGAATCACACTCACTCTGTTGTTGATTGCGCTGTGCGCCACCGTGGCGATGGCACAGACAACTACAGGGTCCATCTACGGTACTATCAAGACAGCTGACGGGCTTGTCATTCCCGATGTCAAGGTAACACTTACCGCTGAGCATGCTACGACCTTGACCTTGACTACCGGCGAGCGCGGTTCGTTCCGCTTCGGCGAGCTGCCGATCGGCTCCTTCACTCTGACTTTCGAGAAGGAAGGCTACCAGACTAGTGTTATCGAGGGTGTTCTGGTTCGGATCGCCGCCGCCTCGCGCATCGACGTGACATTAGAGGCCTCTGCGGTCGAGCAGACGATCACCATCACCGGCGAGACGGCTCTGGTCGACCTCAAGAAGACCGGCACCTCTACCAACCTCTCGCAGTCCTATCTCTCCAACATCCCATCGGCGCGCGATCCCTGGGTTATCCTCGACCAGGTTGCCGGTCTCAGCGTCGACCGCGTCAACGTCGGCGGCTCCGAGTCGGGACAGCAGAGCAACTTTATGTCGCACGGTGATGAAGGCGACAACGTGATGTGGAACATCGACGGCATTACCATCACCGACCAGTCGTCGATGTCATCGCCCGGCTATTACGATTTCGACTCCTTTGAAGAGATGCAGATCACCACTTCCGGCGCGGACGCTTCGATTCAGACCGCCGGTGTGGCGTTGAACTTCATCACCAAGCAGGGTAGCGACACCTTCCACGGACAGGCCAGTGCCTACTACACCAACGATAGCCTGCAGGGTGAGAACGTGCCGGCGGATCTGGAGGCAATTGGCTACTCCGGCAACCAGATCGACAGCATCAAGGACTACGGCTTCGACGCCGGCGGCCCGATCTGGAAGGGCAACCTCTGGTTCTGGGGCGCCTATCGCATGCAGGACATCACCCTGATGACGATCACCGGCCAGTCAGACGCCACCCAACTGAAAAACTACAACCTCAAGTTCACCGGCCAGGCCGGCGATCGCAACCGCTGGACCTTCTTCTACACTCGCGGCGAAAAGATTAAGGACGGCCGCGGCGCTGCCTGGAACCGTCCGCCCGAAACAACCTTTGACCAGGGCGGACCGACCATCCTCTACAAGGCCGAGGACACCTTCCTCGCCTCTGACAACCTGATCCTCAGCGCCAAATTCGCCTATGTCGACAGCGGCTTCTTCTTCCATCCGAAGGGCGGCGACGCCATCCCGTACCGTGACGACTCGACCGGCATTTGGGGTGGTTCCTATTACTACTACGACACCACCCGTCCCGAGTACCAGTTGACTGTGACCGGCGAAAACTACGTCGAGCAGGCGTTCGGCGGCAGCCACGAGATCAAGGCCGGCTTCGAGTGGCGCAAGACCCCTGTGACCTCGCTCTCCGGTTACGGCGCCGACATGGCGCAGATGTTATGGGAAGGCGAGCCCTACATGGTCTGGTTGACCGGCAAGGTCGACGCCAAGAAGGTCGCGATGCGCACCAGTTTCTACCTGATGGATATCTTCAACCGCGACCGCTTCACCTTCAACTTCGGCGTCCGTTACGACCGCCAGTGGGGCTACAACAAAGCCTCCACAGCGACCGGCAACCCGGTAATTCCCGACATCATCCCCGATCTCGACTACCAGGGCTCCGACACCGTCTTCAGCAGCACTGACATCGTTCCTCGTCTTGGCATGACCTACGACCTCTTCGGCGACGGCAAGACGATCATCCGCGCCAACTTCTCGATGTACGCCGACCAGATCCAGGCCGGCACCGCCGAGTACGAAAATCCGCTCGGCTGGCGCGAAGTCGACTACTACTGGACCGACCTCAACGGCGACGGCTATCCGCAAGCAAACGAGCTGGGCGACATCGACTGGTGGTACGGCCTCAACCCGTTCGATCCCAATGCCGATCCTTACGTCACAAACACCACCGTGGCCCTGGACAGCATGCCCCGCACGATGGAATTCCTCATCGGCGCCGAACGTGAAATCATGCCGCAGATCTCCGTTTCGGGCACATTCGTCTATCGCAAGTTCACGGACCTCTTCTGGCCGTGGAACGCCCTGCCCGACGACAACTGGCGGACCGATCCATGGGCACCCGCCGGCTCGGTGACTCAGGGCGGCTACACGCGCGATTACTATGCGCCGACGATGGACGCGGCCGGAACGGTTACCTTTGACAACCGGCCCGATTACTACCGCGCCTACAAGGGACTGGAAGTTCAGGCTACCAAGCGCCTGGCCGACAAATGGATGGCTTCCGCGTCCTTCTCCTACGGCAGCACAACTCAGCACTTCGACAGCCCGGCTGCATACGATGACCCGACAAACATCCCGCAGACAAACGGCTTTGCCTACGCCCCTGAGTCAAGCGGCAGCGGCAAAACCGCCATCTTCATGAACTCTCGCTGGGCCCTCAAGCTGACCGGACTCTACCAGCTGCCCTACGACATCAACGTCAGCGGCTACCTCAGCATGCGTGAGGGATTCGCCTACCCCGTTCGGCTCCGCTCGCCTTCGCGCGCATTCAGCGCCGGCAGAGCTTACCCGCTGGCCGCTGGCATGGGCGAGGAGCACCTGGACAACGTGACAATGGTCGACCTGCGCGCCGAGAAGATTTTCAATCTTAAAGACTACGCGCGCGTCGGTGTGATTCTGGACATCTTCAACGTGCTCAACACCAATACCGAACTGGGCCGCAATCGCGACGCCTGGACAAGCACTTTCGGCCAGGTTACCGAGATCGTGAATCCGAGGATCTTCCGCCTCGGCGTTAGATTCCAGTTCTGATCCGGCGACCTGAGCGATAGCACAAAGCGGGGGGGGGTAAAAACCTCCCCGCTCTTTTCTTATTCTCTCTACTTCTGATATATTTAGCCATTCAGGTACCGGCTGCCGCCCGAGAGTCGGAACAGTGCAAACCGAGTATTGTCAATATTATGGATGATCTTCCTCACATGGGGTAAGCAAATGATTATCAGAAGGCATGTTTATACAATCATGTGTGCAGCTGTAATCTTCCTTGCAGCTTCAATCAGCCTCAACGCCCAGGATTGGAGAGGCCAGGGTCGGGTTGTAGGCACAGTGACTGCGGCCGACGGCACACCGATCGCGGGCTGTCAGGTCAAAGCAACTCACCAGAGTTACCAAGCCGGCCCCACGGTTGAAACGGATGAGAATGGCAAGTGGACCATCAGCGGAGTCAGAGGGGGAACCTGGTTGATCGACTTCTTTCACCCTGACTACCAGCCATACGGCATCAGCGTCGAGATCAGCAATGTCCGCCGCGGAAAGCCGATCGACGTTGTGCTTGAGCCGGCCATGGGAGTCATCGGCGGTGTCGATGAGGCGCTCGCGGAAGATTTAGTGGCTGCAGAAGAGCTCTTCAACTCCGGTGACTATCAGGCTGCCTTGGACGCATTTAACGCCCTCCTGGAAAAAACTCCTGAGGCCACCGCAATCCAAGTTCGCATAGGAGAGTGTTACTTGCAGCTCGGCAACATCGATGAGGCATCGAGAATAGGCGAGCAGTTGCTGTCGACGAACCCAAATAATGCCGCAGCTCTGACACTGATGGGCAACATTGCTTACAAGACTAACGATTGGGAAGCTGCTGACCGCTACTATTCCAGGATAGTCGAGCTCGCACCCAACGACGCCGGAGTCTGGGCCAACCTCGGCGAAATCACGATGAATCTGCGCCGGTACGACCGGGCTCAGGAGGCCTACGAGAAAGCGATAGTGCTTAACCCGCAGTTCTTCGACCTTTACGTGCAATTGTCGGCGGTTCAGATGGTTGCTGAGGAGTACGAGAAAGCCTTGGCGACACTTGCAAAGCTCAAAGAGCTTGCTCCTGCCGACCACCAGATCTTCCAAGTCTGGAACGTGGATGAGCTTATAGCAATTTGCCAGGCCGGGCTCGAGAATAAATAAGGGTCAACAGCCCGGCCGGGGACGGCATTAGAATGCCGGGAGGAAAGGCATGCGCAAGTTAACCTTGTTTTCAATGGTTGCGCTCTCAGCGGCGATTCTCACCCTTACCGCAGCCGGGCAAGACGAACCTGTTCAAAAGAAGCCTTTTTATTACAAGATCGAGGCGAACAGGGTTGCGATTCCCGTCTATGTCACCGATGCCGACGGCAAGCCAGTAACCGGCCTGGGCAAGGACGATTTCGAAGTGCGGGAGAGGCGCGATATCTGCCGCATAGAGACGGTGGAGTTCATCGACCACACCAAACCTGCCAATCGCGTATACGAGATTACCCCACCCGAGAGCCGGCGGCAGTTTCTGTTGATCTTCGATCTCAGCTTCTCAAACACCGCCGGCATCAGAGCCGCCCGCTCAGCAGGCATTAAATTTCTGCTCGAACAGACGACGCCACTAGACCTGATCGCAGTGGTCACCCTTTCCCAGCGCGGGGGTGTGGATCTGCTCTGCCCGTTCTCTACCCAGCGCAGCCAGGCTTTGCATTCGGTGGCCGGCCTCGGCCTGGGCCAGTCGCTGAAATATCGCGATCCCGCAGGCTTCGCTTTCGACAGCGAACTGGAATCCATCCAAAACGAGATTACCAGCCTGCAGGACGTCGAGCAGGGTCTCTCTCGTGGAGGAGACTACGCGGATGCGCTGCAGAACATGGGCGATATCATGAAGATGAACAAATCGCTCGATTATCAGCGCTACACCGGTGTCGTCACGCGCTACATTGGCGTCCTCGAAGCCTTGGCCACCGGTCTTCGCAGCCTGCACGGCCGCAAGAATGTGATCTTCTTCTCCGAAGGCTTCGACCAAAAGGCACTCACCGGCAAAACGCTCTCAGAGCTGGAAGCGGACGCTGCACAGATGGCTACACTAAATCCGGAGAACGTCAGTGCGATCGACTCCTCGGGACGTTACGGCTCCGTAGCTCTGCAGCGGGCCTTCGCTTCGCTGCTCGATGAGTTCAGCCGCGGCAACTCGGTGTTTTATGTGGTCGACATCGGCCGTCTGGACGCCAGCGACGCATCGGAGCACGAGACACGACAGCGCGGACAGAACACCCTCTTCCAGTTCGCCAACGAAACCAACGGCTTGCTCTACATGAATATTAACAACATTGAGTCAATCCTGGACGATATCGCCGGGCGCACAAGCGCCAGCTACCTCGTGGTTTTCGAGCCCTCAAGTCCCGGGCAGCCAGGAGAATTCAGAAAAGTTGAAATCTCGGTGAAAAATCCGAAACTCACCGTTAACCACCAAGAGGGTTACTTCGTCGAGAAAGAGTATCAGGACTTCACTCCGCAGGAAAAAATGATTCAGCTCAGCGAATTCATAAGCAAGGATCTGATAAGCCAGCGGATACTGTTCGACTTCGAGCCCCAGTTCTTCAAAGGCAACGACTCGCAGGTTCGTATACCCATCATCCTGGAAGTAGATGGCGACAGCATCCTCGCTC
Source organism: Acidobacteriota bacterium (assembly GCA_035530855.1). Classification (GTDB taxonomy): domain Bacteria; phylum Acidobacteriota; class DATKUA01; order DATKUA01; family DATKUA01; genus DATKUA01. The sequence goes on from DATKUA010000003.1 coordinate 7,585, forward strand.
TTAAGCAACGGCGCCGGAACGACAACATCGCGGTTGAGATTTACGGTTACCTTGTCGACGATAAAAACAAGCCGCTCGACTTCTTCTTCGACATCATCAACTTCTCCACCCCGGATCAGAAGAAATTGCTCGAAACAAAAGGCATAAAGTACTACGGGCTGCTGGTCGCACCGCCGGGGCGTTACAAAATCAAATGCCTCGTTCGCGACAGCGAGCTGGGCGCCATCAGTTCACAAATCCAGATTGTGCAGGTTCCTAATTTCGACAAGGGCGTACTGCGGATGAGCGGCCCGATTTTTGTGGAATCCTCGGATAAGTGGATGAACATGTTGAAGAAAGCCAAAATGGAAGCCACCGGACGGCGCGAGGGACAACCGGTCGACTATCCTTATATCTGGGGTGAGAGGATTTGGACACCTTCTCTCAACCCCATGATCAATCCGGCAAAACCAGAATTGTTATACATCCGCATGTACAACCTGTTGCTGCATCCGGAGCAAAACATCCCGCAGGTTTCGATGAAATTCGAAGTGATTGATTCCGACGGCGGCAGCATGACTCTGAAGCGCGTCTCCCTGGTGGACCGCAAAGAGAATGCCGAGGAATCGACCTACGATTTACTCTTCCAGATCAACTTGTCAGAGCTCGATCTCAAACCGGGCCAGCACTGGATGAGATTCTCCATAACCGACACTCTCTCGGATAACGAGATCTCCTCCGAGGTTCCTTTCATCATCTCCGAGACTGAGTAGGAAAGGGATTATGCGTAATAGAATTCCAGGCTTGTTGCTATCCTTGGCCTTCCTAATCACGCTTCTATTAAATCCATCGCCCACGGCCGCGCAGCAACAAAGCGGTGAGCAGGCGCTGCCCGAGCCCCCGCCTTTGACTGAAAGGCACCGCAAGTGGCTCGAGGAAGAGGTCGTATACATCATCTCCGACGTGGAGAAAGAGGCTTTTCTGAAGCTTCCCAGCGATAAGGATCGCGAAGATTTCCTTAACGCTTTCTGGTTGGTGCGCGACCCGACACCCGGGACGGCAAAGAACGAATTCAAGGAAGAGCATTTTAAGCGGATAGCGTACGCAGACCGCAAATTCGGCCGCGACACGGCGAAGCCCGGCTGGAAGACCGACCGCGGCAAAATGCACATCCTCCTCGGCGAGCCGCGTTTCAGATCAGAATATCCCGAGGATATGCTGGTTCAACCGACGGAGTTGTGGCACTACATTTCGGTTGATAAATACGGTCTGCCGCCGAGCTTCTACCTCATCTTTTTCAGGCGCTACGGCGGCGGCGAGATGAAGCTCTACAGCCCGACCATCGACGGTGTCAGTAAGCTCTTCCGCCCCCTGCCCTCCCTGCAGGGAATGAGCAACGAAGCGCTGACCGACCTACTCTATACGGGTGTCGATTCCGAACTCGCGCATGCGGTTTGGAGCCTGCTGCCCAGTGAAGGAGGTCTCGCAACGGAACAATTTACACCCAACCCCTTGAGCTCGGAGATGATGCTGGCGCGAGTCTACGACGCGCGCAATTATCCCAAGAACTATGAGTGGGTAGACAACTTCCTGACAATGGGTACCACGGTCAAAGTGGATTACACCTTTCTGAAATCCTCACCGGACTTCGTCTTTACCTGGATTCAGAATCCTTTGGGGCTGCCCGAAATGCACTACGCTGTTCTCCTGCGGCCGGATCAATTTTCCCTCGGGCGTTATCAGGACCGCGTATATGGATCCGTCACTCTAGACGGCTTTGTGACAACCGACGAGGGCAAGCTGCTTGCCTTGATCAGGGAACACAGTGAGTTCGACGTGCCTCCGAGACAGGTGGATGACGTCTCCAAGCGGCCCTTCGAGCTGGAGGGGATGCTGCCGATCATTCCCGGCGCCTACAAGTACTCACTTATGTGGAAGAACGAGGTCTCACGGCGCAACATGCCCGTTATCGGGGACCTGGAGATTCCCGACCTCGAGACGCTTGAGGGTCCGATCTTCTCTCCCCCGGTACTGATACTTTCCGCAACAACGCTGGACCAGGCGGTTGCCTCGCAGTCGGTGCGCCCGTTCCAGATAGGTAATTACCAATTCACGCCGGACATCAGCGGTGTGGTAGCACCCGGCTCCACAGTGAAGATATTCCTTCAGCTGGTTTTACCGCCGGCAATGCCTCTGCTGGTTGCCGATCACAATCTCGAGTTCCGTTTCCTCCAGGAAAAAAGCGAGGTCCACAAGGAGGTTGTGCCGCTCGGCAACTACGTCGGCGGCGATGTGCTCTACACCTCAACCGGCATTTATCAAACCATCTCCAGTGAAAACCTTACCTCTGGTGATTACACTTTGAAGATTGCCCTGATGAGCGGTGATGAGGAAATCGCCGTCAGCAAGGAAATCAAGCTCAAGATCTGGAGCAGAGAGCTGAAGGATCCTTTCGTCATCAGGCGCGGCATGCCCCCCTACTCCAAAGGCATTCACTCCAACATGAGAGCGGAGCAGTGGATACGGCGCGGCAGCACTTCCAAGGCTATCGAGATGCTGCAAGAGGCGGTGCAGCGCGAGCCCTCCCTGACCGACTCGAAAGTCACTCTGATGAGGCTGCTGCTTCAGGAGCGCGAGTTTGAGAAGATCATCGTGCTGGGTGAGCCTTTGCTGATCGAAAAACCGCGCGACGTGCAACTCCTCCTGCTGGTGGCCTCGGCGTACTTCGGCGCAGGCAAGGACAAGGACGCGGCAAGGCTGCTGGAGCGCACTCTCAGCGAGCAGCAGAACAATCTACACGCCCTCAACCTCATGGCGCACGTGAAACTGGCCGGAGGTGACATCGCCGCGGCGCTTTCAGCGATCAATAGATCGCTCGAGGTCTATCCCGAGCAGCCGAACCTCAAAGAGCTCAAGGCCCGGATCGAGGCCGACATGAAATGACCGCGCATTTGCGCTAGTGATACATGAGGCATTCGAAGATCCCTCATCGAGCAAAAACCCGGTGAGGGATTTTGCTGTCTGCCCGCAATATTGTGTAAACGAAGAAACGGCCTGGTCCAGGTGATCGAGCTGGTCCTGAAATCTGCCGGATAGTATTTATCAACAGATTCAAAAAGGGCCGGGCATAGCCTCCCACCCTTTTAATACCTGCCTCGCCAGAATAAACAACTCCCCCTTTACTGAAGAGTTGCCTCCGCTGCTCGTCAGCGCTTTCTCTCGTAAGTCGCGGTTGCTTGGGCCTCTTCTCTCGGATTGACGGTCACAACCAAATCGTCCGGTTTCTTCCATTCAGGCGTGTTCTTGAACTCGATCGTAACCTGCCCGGGTGTGACGTTGTCGACGGTCCGGCCGCTCTCGAGCCACTCCTGCGTCCCCGCGATCCGCCACATAGCCCCGTCGGTTACAGCCCTGCGTGGTTCAATCGTAACTGTCAGGGTTGCCCGCCTCTCCGCGCGGTAGACTCCTGTAACAGTCACGTCTTCACCCGGATTCAACACTATCTTGAAATTGTCGGGCTTGTTCCAGTTCGGGATATCCTTGAATTCGATGACCCAATCGCCCGAGCGAATGCTCTCGCGCAAGCGGCCGCTGCTGTGCCAGTTCGGCGTCCCCACGATCCGCCACTCGGCGCCTTCGTCAATCGCACCCTGCGGTTCAAGATTAACCGTCAGCGAGCCGCGCATCGCCTTGTAGCGGCCGGTGATTGTCAGCGCCTGGCTCTCGGTCACGCGGATTTTCTGCGTCTCCGGTGTTTCCCAACCGTCCACTTCTTTGAATTCGATCGTGTGCACCCCCACTGACAGATTGGTTTTGGTCGTGCCACTGTTGCGCCAGTTGTAACCCTCCTCGGCTATGCGCCACCTCGCGCCGCCCTCGGCGGCCTCGGACGGCTCGATGTTGACCGTCAACGCGCCTTTTTCCATGACGTAAGTGATAGTCTTGGTGGTCGGCCGGCGCGGATCTACAAGCACAGACATCTCCTCCGGCTTGTTCCAACCGGCTATCGACTTGAGCTGGACGATGTTCTCGCCCGCGGGAGCGTTTTGCAGAGTGCGACCGCTGCGGTGCCAGTCGTCCTCGCCCCTAAGCCGCCATTCGGCGCCGTCATCGAGGGCTTCCTTCGGCTCGATGTTGATCGTGAGAACGCCTCTCTGGATGCGGTAGAGTCCTGTGGCAGTCGCCGTCTGCCCGGAATCGATGCGGACCTGTCGCACAGGAGACTTGTCCCAATACTTCAGATCGAGAAACTCGATTGTATAATCACCGCTGGGAATCTCGGTCTCCGTCTCGCCGGCACGGAACCACTTCGCAGTCCCCTGCCGACGCCACAGGGCTCCTGCATTTCCGGCCTCAGTGGGATCGATGGTCACTGTAAGCGAGCCCCACATCGGCTCATATGTCGCGCGCACGGTTACGGTCCGATCTCTGGATACCGCCACCTTCAGTGCTGCGGGCTTCTCCCAATCCTTGATGTCGACAAACTCAATCACCCAGTCGCCTTCGGGAACGTAATCCTCGCGCTCCCCGCTGCGGTGCCAAAGCTCGGTACCCTCACGCCGCCACATCGCGCCTACATCAAGCGCGTTCGCGGGCTCGATGTAGACCACCAGCGATCCCGTCTGCGATCTGTATTCAACATCCAGCACCGTTATCTTGCCTCTTTCAATCGATACCCGTTGAGAGGCTGGAGTTTGCCACCCGCTTGCATCGCTGAATTCCACAGTGTAGTTGCCGGCCCTGATGTTGCTCAGTGTCGCGCCGCTGCGCTGCCACTCGATGCCGGTGAGATTGGTGATCCGCCACATCGCTCCGGCGTCGACCGCTTCCGGCGGAGCGATGAAAACTCTCAGTGAGCCGGTCGACTGGGTGACCGGCGCCAACGCACAGGCGGCCGCGGAGACAACGACGAGCAGGACCGCAGTCATGCCCAACCTCGATATATTATTCAAACGCGTTTCCATTTTTACCCCCATGGTTTCGATACAGTTATGGCAACCGATTGTATTACCGGACTCCTGCTTTTCACTTGGATGCTGAGCAATTCTAACCTCCTGACTCGCAACGTTCAAGGAATCAGGTGGTTGAATACTTTCATCAAGCGTTGCACTCTGCTTTAATTGGACAAACATATCGGGGGAGTGTGCCATGGCCACGAGAAATGTGGAATCGAAGCGCGGGAAAGCCGCGGCCTCCATCGACAGGCGCGATTTTTGCGCGGCCGTCGGAGGCCTCGGCCTGGCCTCTACTGCGTTCCCCTCCGCACTTTGGGCGCGGGCGCAGGAGGAAGGCGCAATTACCAAGCAGACGATTGTCGAAGCCGAAAAACTCGCGGGGCTGGAGTTCACCGACGCCGAACGGGAGTTGCTGCTCGAAGATATCGGCAACCTATTGGAAAGCTACGAGGAGATCCGCAAGCTGAACATCGGCAACGAAGTTCCGCCCGCACTCGACTTCAATCCCATCCCGCCCGGAACCGTACTTCCTGAGCAACCCCGGCCCTCGGGCCCACCGAAGGCGAGCCTCAACAAGCCGGCGATCGAGACCGACCTCGCGTTCATGCCGGTGACGCAGCTCTCACAGTTGATCAGGGAGCGCAAAATCACCTCCACCGAGCTGACCTCAATGTATCTCGCGCGCCTGCGCAAGCACGATGAGTCTCTCAAGTGCGTGATCAGCCTGACGACGGAACGCGCCTTGGAGGAGGCCAACCGCGCCGACCGCGAGATCGCCGCCGGCAACTACCGCGGCCCGCTGCACGGCATCCCCTGGGGTGCGAAGGATCTGCTCGCCGCCCGCAAATACCGCACCACCTGGGGCGCGCGGCCCTACGAGTCTCAGGTGATCGACGCCGACGCCACCGTGACTGAACGCCTGAGCGCTGCCGGAGCGGTGCTGATTGCCAAGCTGACGCTCGGCGCGCTGGCCTGGGGTGACGTCTGGTTTGGCGGCAAGACGCGCAATCCATGGAATCCCGAGCAGGGCTCAAGCGGCTCGTCGGCGGGTCCGGCGTCGGCCACAGCCGCCGGACTCACTGGCTTTGCCATCGGCAGCGAGACCTGGGGCTCGATCGTCTCCCCTTGCTCCCGCTGCGGCTCCACCGGTCTGCGCCCCACTTTCGGGCGCGTCAGCCGCCACGGCGCCATGGCCCTCTCATGGACGATGGACAAGCTCGGGCCGATCAGCCGCGGTGTTGAGGATTGCGCCCTCGTGCTCGACGCGATCTACGGCCCGGATGGCTTGGACACCACTGTGATCGATCACCCGTTTGCCTGGAACCGCGACCTCGACGTCACCAAGCTGCGCGTCGGCTACCTCAAGTCGGCGTTCGAGCAGGAGCCGGAGGAGGAGGAGGAGCGGGCCAAGGAAATGCACGCAATCAACCTGCGCACGCTGGAAGAACTGGAGAAGACCGGCATCAAGCTGATCCCCTTCGAGCTTCCCGAGTTCCCCGTGGGCGCGCTCTCGTTCATCCTCAACGCCGAGGCGGCGGCAGCCTTCGACGAACTGACCCGCAGCAACCGCGACGACCTGCTGGTGCGCCAGATCAAGGACGCCTGGCCCAACACTTTCCGCCAGAACCGCTTTGTCCCGGCCGTCGAATACATCCAGGCCAACCGCGCGCGCAGGATCCTGATGAGGAAGATGGCCGAGGTGATGGAGGAGGTCGACGTCTATGTCTGCCCGCCCTACGGCGGCAACAACCTGCTGCTGACCAACCTCACCGGCCACCCCTGCGTCGTCCTGCCCAACGGCTTCCGCGAAAACGGTACTCCCACCAGCATCACCTTCAACGGCAAACTCTTCGGCGAGGCGCAATTGCTGGCCGTCGCCAAGGCCTACCAGGACGCCACCGACTATCATCTCAAGCGCCCGCCGTTGTTTGTGTAGTCGCGCATAAAATTACGCCGCGGATCGGATCGCGCCGTTCCGCGGCGATTTCTATAACAAAGGAGGTTCGATTTACCTGTCAATGGACATGAGAGCCGTCGTTGCTCTAAATATAGAATCGTCCAAGAGTTCGTTATACTTTAGTTTTTCGACGAAGATGGTGAAGCCGGCCGCGGTGTAGCTAGTCGCATAGACAGACAGCTCACCACCTAGATGTTGCTAAATAGGCCGCCGCCGCTTGTATGAGATGGAAACTGAGGTTGCTATTCGACATCCTTCTCAAACACAACCTTGCCGTCGACGATCGTCATCACCACGTTCATCTTGAGGATGTCTCTAGGATCGCATTTGAGCAGGTTGAGATCGCAGACGGTGATGTCGGCCAGCTTGCCCTCTTTGATCGAGCCGCGCACTTCGTCCTCGAAGGCGGCGTAGGCGTTGTTGAGCGTGTAGGCCTTGAGCGCCTCGTGGACGGAAATCTTCTGCTCGGCGAACCAGCCACCCTCGGGCGTGCCGTTGAGCGTCGTGCGGTTGACGGCGGCGTTGATCAGGTACTTCGGGTGGACGTGGTACTCCGCCGCCGAGGTTCCGGGCCAGTCGGAGCCGAAGGAGAGCGTGGCGCCGTTGTCTAACAGCGATTTGAAAGCGTAGGCACCCTTGCAGCGCTCGTGGCCGATGCGCTCCTCCATCCAGCGCATGTCGTCGGAGACGTGGTAGGGGTTGATCTCGGCGATCACGTTTAGGGCTCTGAAGCGAGGGAAGTCGTCGGGGCGCAGCACCTGGGCGTGGATTACACGGAAGCCGCGTAGATCCTGCCCGGTCTCGTCTCTGAGGCGTTCGATGCAGTCGAGCAGCAGGGCGCAGCCCTTGTCGCCGATGGCGTGAACGTTGGCGACGAAGCCGGCATCGTAGCCGACCTTCAGCAGATCGTACATTTTGTCCATGTTGCCGGTCACGAAATCGGGATCGTCGCTGGTGTGGCGGCGGTAGTGGCCGTAGTTGTCGGGCTGGTCGTCATAGGGCTCGAAGAAGAGCGCGCCGTGGGTGCCCATGATTCCGTCGACGTAGCCCTTGAGGGCGCCGTAGCGCAGCCACGGATCGGGTTCCTTCGTCTCGGGGTGCAGGCCCATCGTCAGGCCCTTCTCTTTCAACTCGACACCGCGGGAGAGGTCGGGGCGGAGCCAGACGCGGCAGGTCAGCTCGCCGGATTTCTGCAGCTCGACGAAGCGCGCGGTCTGTTCGGGTGTCGCAATATCATGAACCTCGACGATGCCGCACTCCGCCAGTTTCTTCAATGCGGCGCGGTTCTCATCGAGCAGTCTTTGGTGCGACTTCGGCTTGATCACCTCACGGATCCTCTCCAGCGCGGGAGAGCCGCGTTCGATCAGCCCCGTAGGCCTGCCCTGCTCATCCAGCCTCATGCCCGCCAGGCGCGCTTCCTCCAGGCCGGCTGCCTGCAACGCGGGTGTGTTGGCCAGGAATAACTCGTAGTCGAAGCTGCAAAGGAGGCTGGGATTGTTCACCGTGATCTCGTCGATCACCCAGCGTGTCGGCTGCCAGCGCTCGGCACTCGCGCTACCAGCGGTTTCAGCGCCGAGAGCCCACTGTTCGTACGCGCCCCAGAGGCCGCCGGTAATCCACTCGCCGTCCTCCAGGATGTCAGCAACCCGCTGCATCTCTGCGCGCAGCCCCTCGTCGGCGGCGACGGTCAGCAGATTGGCGTCGTTGATCAACTCGCCTGAGCGATTGAAATGCACGTGCCCGTCGATGAAGCCGGGCACGACGAAGGCGCCGCTTAGGTCGACGACGCGCGTCCCCTCGCCGACGTACCGCCGCGCCTCGTCGTCGCTGTCGAGCACGGCTGCGATCTTGTTGCCCGCTATCACGACGGCCCTCGCCCACTCGTGACTCGGTTCCATCGTGTAGATCTCGCCGTTGATCAGCACCAAGTCTGCTTTTTCCACCACTTCCGAGCAGGACGTCAACGCAACGACCACAGCACAGAAAATCCCCAGCAGACCACT
>DATKUA010000004.1:0-5926 GCA_035530855.1 Acidobacteriota bacterium
TTCCAGTCGGAGGAGCGCACCTTCTGGCAGGCATCTGAGATCTACTTCGCCATGTCGCCCTTCATGCACGCACCCGAGGTCAACGAGCCGATATTGCTGATCCACGGCCAGGCCGATAACAACTCCGGCACCTTCCCGATCCAGAGCGAGCGCTACTATGCGGCGCTCAAGGGCCACGGCGCCATCGTGCGGCTGGTGATGCTGCCGCACGAAAGCCATGGTTACCAGGCTCGCGAGTCGGTGATGCACATGCTTTGGGAAACTTCTCGCTGGCTCGACAAGTACGTGAAGGGCGAAGAGCCAAATTATTGATATTCGCTTGATGCAGAAACCAGGAAAGGGGACCCTTCACGGTCCCCTTTCTATTGTTTCAGAAAGAGAAATGATCCGGTGGCCCTAAAGGAACAACCCTGCATGATTTTGATGAAATTCAGATTGCCTCTCAGAAATTGAAGTTGTGGACGATCTTGCAGATCAGAGCTCGCTCTTTCAGAGAGGAGAAGGGCGTGCCAAAGCGGCGCCCTTCGTCGTAGACCAGCCACCCCTCCGAGCCGGGCGCGTAAATCCAGCGCAGGCGGAAGTTGAACACGAAGTCTTCCAGCAGCGACGAATACTGCGCCACCACACGCGATGTCAGCGTCGGGCTGAAATAGTAAGAGAACTGCAGATTCGCGATGTGGCTGTCGAAGCTGCCCGAGGGCACATCGACAGAGTCATACATATAATCCATGCCGAGATATAACCGCGGCATCGGCCTGTATATCAGGCTTGCATACCAGCTGAAGAGGTCGCCGTCATAGAAACTCCCGGTATTGAGTCCGGTGCCCAAAACCACTTTTCGCGAATAGTTGGAGGAGAAGTCGACGATAAGCTGTCGCAGGGTGTACTCACCCGCCGCGATAAAAACGTCCGGGGCGATTGGGAAGGAGTGCGGTACGAACTCATACTTGTCGTCATAAAGGATCATGAGGCTGTCGAAGGTCTTGAATGTTGCCAGGAAGCCGGGGCGGATCCGCCTGGTCTCCAGTACTCCGTCGTGGTTCTCGATCCGCTGGTAAACGTTGCCGAAGGTGAGCTGGTGGATGCCCTTTATTTTAGGGCGGGGCTTGAAGTGGATGTTGGTTAGGATTCCCCGTTGATCGGGCCTCTGGATAAAACCCATACCAGGATTGAAGTTCCCGCCGATGTCGGTATATCTGACGGTCCAATCGTAAAGGTCGGTGTATTGCGAGGTGTCAAGTATTCCCATCCAGTTACCCTCATCGACGCCTTCTCTGCTGCTGCGCGCCAGGGAACCTGCAACCTTGAAATTCTTGCCTACCAAATACATAAAGTCGCCGCCGACAGTGGTGTCCTCCTCGGACGCAAGACCCCTGCGGCTGGTGATAATGCCGCCGAGATAGCTCTTGCCAAGGATGTTATGCTTGACGCGGGCCACACTGAAGTTCTCGCCGTCGATGCCGTCACTCGCGTCGGTTTGCATCGTCATCAGGCCTAAGTTGGTATTGCCGGCGAGGCCGTAGGCGCGGGCGCCGCCGATTATCGGCACCTCGCGGTTTCCGCGAATACCGATCCTGCGGCTGAAGAACACCTCTGCGCTAGAGGCCAGACCGAACTGGAAGAGATCGGCGCTCTCGAGGAAGAAATCGCGCTTCTCAGGATAAAAGAGGCTGAAGCGGGTCAGGTTGATCTGCAAGGCGTCGCTTTCCACCTGGGCGAAGTCGGTATTGAGTGTCAGGTCAGTGGTGAAATTGGGCGTTACACCCCATTTGACGTCGAGACCGGCGTCGGCGTCGTAATCGTTGTCCGAAGGTGTTTTGGTGTAACCCGCGACGGCGTAGGGCTTGATCTCCAGGTTCACTCCCCGCTCGATGCCCTTGAGCCCTTCCATGCTTCCATACTGGCTGACCGAATTGACCTTGTAGTCGCGTGTCAGGTGCGGCCATAAGGCATTTTCATTCTTGCGCCTGATGATCCGCTCCAGCAGCAATCCCATTCTGACTTCTTCGGCCGGTTGGAAACGGAGCACAAAGAAGGGAATCGCAACCTCGATGGTGAAGCCTTGATCATCGATGTGACCGCGGCTGTACCAGATCGCGTCCCAGGAAACATTGATATCGCCGGCCTCACTGAGCTGTAGATCGAGCTGCGCGCCGCGCACGTTTGTCTCGAACACGGAGGCGGTGCGGTTGTCACCAAGGGAGTCGATGACGATCGATATTGCGTCGTCAGCGTCTACGTTGCCGTCGCGTTCAAACGTTCTGGCGACAATCTCGTTCGGCTCGCTGTCGAAGGCCCTTATGCCGAAATATAAGTAGCGGCTGTCGTAGCAGATTCGAATCTCGGTGCGCTCGGTTGGGAGCGCGCCGTTGTCAGGCTCGTACTGCCGGAAGTCGGTTATCGGCTCGATCTCCTTCCACAGAGCTTCGTCGAGCAGGCCGTCTATCCGCGGCGGGGTCTCGACGCGAACGGGTCGTACAGTCATTTCCTTATCTGCGCTTTGCGCGTCTGCTGAGATTGCGAAGATCAGAATCAGCGAAATAATCGATAGAGTGTTCCTGATGTCCAATTGAATCCCTCCCTGTGTCGTTGAATGTATCAGCGTGTTCGGCTCTTCGGTTCCCCGTTATTAGTCCTTATGTGGATTGGCGCATCTATTTTTATAACGATGCTGACTTTCAATACGTCTAATCCTAATAGGCCGTTCGCTGTCAGAGATCAGAATCGCTATCGTGCCCCGGGGCCTGTGTGGTTTAATATGGGGTACATCGAACCAAATCCCGGTCGGAGACGCCATGAAGGAAGAAATAAGCCGCCATATGACTCCAGAGGATTTTCGCCGCAACGGCCACGCAGTGGTCGACTGGATCGCGGATTATATGAGCCGGGTCGAGGAATTCCCCGTGATGTCGCAGGTCCAGCCGGGCGAAATCCGTGCGAAGTTGCCGGCTCAACCGCCGCGGATAGGAGAGCCGTTCGAGGCAATAATGCGCGATGTCGATGAAATCGTGATACCTGGCATCACCCACTGGCAGTCGCCCAACTTCTTCGCCTACTTCCCTGCCAACGTTTCCGGCCCGGCGATCCTCGGCGACCTGCTCTCTTCAGGTCTCGGTGTGCAGGGGATGAGTTGGGCTACCAGCCCCGCCTGCACCGAGGTCGAGACGCACGTGCTCGACTGGCTTGTCGATATGCTCGATCTGCCTGCTAAGTTCAAATCGTCCGGCGACGGCGGCGGCGTCATCCAGGACACGGCTTCGAGCGCAGCGCTCGCCGCGATCATCGCCGCCCGCGAGCGCGCCAGCAGCCTTGCGACCAATGCCTCGGGTGTCGACCGACGCTTCGTCGCCTACACCTCCAGCCAAGCGCACTCCTCGATCGAGAAAGCGATCCGCATCGCCGGTATCGGCTCCGACAACCTCCGCCTGATCGGCGCCGACTCGGCCTTTGCGATGAAACCCGAGTTGCTGGAGGAAGCGGTACGCGCCGATCTTGACGCCGGCCTCGACCCCTTCTTTGTCTGCGCCACCGTCGGCACCACCTCCTCAAACGGCATCGATCCCGTCCGCGCCATCGGCGAGATCTGCCGCCGCAACGGCCTCTGGCTCCACGTCGACGCCGCGATGGCCGGCACCGCCGCCCTCTGCCCCGAGTTTCGCTGGATCAACGACGGAGTCGAACTGGGCGACAGTTACTGCTTCAATCCCCATAAGTGGATGTTTACCAACTTCGACTGCGACTGCTTCTGGGTCGCCGACCGCGCCGCGCTGATCAAATCGCTCAGCATCCTACCCGAATACCTACGCAACAAGGCAACAGAGTCGGGAGCGGTGATCGACTACCGCGACTGGCACGTTCAGCTCGGCCGCCGCTTCCGCGCCCTCAAGCTCTGGTTCGTCATCCGCCACTACGGCGTCGAGGGACTGCAACTCCACGTCCGCCGCCACGTCGAGATCGCCCAGGAATTCGCCTCGTGGATCGAGGCCGCCGACCGCTTCGAGCTTGCTATGAAGCCGCCGCTCAACCTCGTCTGCTTCCGCCATATCGGCGGCGACGAGAAGAACCAACAGATAATGGACTCTCTTAACGAATCCGGGAAACTCTTTCTGACCCACACCAAACTCGACGGCAAGCTCACGCTGCGGATGTCCATCGGCCAGACTCACACCGAACGCTGGCACGTCGCGCGAGCGTGGGAGATGATCCGGGCGCTTGAATAAACGGCTGAGATGATGAGATCTCATCAGGCGGATGCTTCTTGCCATCTGGTGTGGTGCCATGCTTTAGCAAGGCTTATTCCGCAAGCGGGATGCAAGTTCCTCCACTGGCGGAACCAGGGCTTATGTGGCGTCGGGCTCTAGCCCCGCACCTTTCGCTCTCGTCAGCACCCCATTTCCACTCGATGCCGAAGGTCATCGTTCCGAAGCAGATCTCGGAAACACGAACATCAATGCGGCCTAAAGGGCTTGTTTCGCATCAGGCCCTCCAGATTCGCGCTCGCCGGCTGGCAACGTCGGCAGCGGACCAAAACAATTACTGCCAGCAACAGGTATTAACCGGAATCGAAGGCGTGTTGTTCCGATAAGATTCGATGCGGCGTCAATCCGTTCGCCGAAACGGACGCCCTAACGCTTGCATCGAAAGCAAAACATTCGTTAACATACAATTTATAACATATCATGGGGAGAAAGTTATGAGCGGGCCTGTTCAGCAGTCACCTCAGCAGCCTGAGGCCTATCAGTACCAAGGTCCTCAGCAGGGGGGGATGATGCCCCCCAAGCTCCCCAAGGGATTTGCAGTAGCTTCGCTAGTGCTCGGGATCATTGGTCTGGTGTTTTCATTAACTCCAATTGGTATAGGGATTGGCTTGATCTGCGACATCCTGGGTATCATCTTTGGTGGAGTCGGCATCTCTAAAGCCAAGCGGGGTCAGGCCAGCGGCAAAGGAATGGCCATGGCGGGGCTGATCTGTGCCATCATCGGCATCTTTATAGTCGTCGTGTGGATCATTGCTTTGGCCTCAGATCCGATGCTATTCCAAAGACTCTATAATTATGATTAACTCAGTGGCATCTTAAGCATTCAGAAACACTCGAAAGCCTGATAATTGAGCAGAGGAGCATTATGTCTCCTTGTAATCGCATGAGTGTGCCTTGAACCATACGCACTTCCACCATGGCTACCGATTTCGACGGCGATTGAGCGTTTATTGAGAGAGGTCAAGATATTAAACAAGGGATTAGCGAGGTATTGAATGAATCCCTAAAGGGAAAGATGACATTCGCCCCATCGGGACTTAGCCTTTCTTTTCCTTGCCGAACCAATAGCGCTTTCCGGCGAGGAAGGTTTCGATTCCCTCTTTCTTTAGCATGCGCAGGTTGGCGATATTTTTGTTGCCGTGGAGCGTCTCGAGGATGTCGAGCTTTAGTGTATCGCAGGCCTCGAAACCCGCGCACTCCCAACAACCTTCGATTCCCTTTTCCCTGCAGCAGTTTGCCACTTCGCAGGTCTGTTCCGCTTTGGCCCTGCATGCCTGCGGGGTCAGCGGGCAGTGTAGATTCTCCAGCGCACCCAGGACTTCGATGAATGCAGGATATTTCTCGTAAACACTCATGGATAGATCTTGCGAAAAGAACTGGGCCGCCTTCTTTAAATCTTCCCGCTCAAGTTCGGCCTTCAAGTCCCGCGCGCTGTCGGCAATCGCACCTTTGTAACCCGGGCAGTCGCCGCAATACAGACCGCAATAGGTGATCAGGTCCCTTTCGGAGACAGCACTGCTCATTTTCCGCCTCCAATACTCGCCATATCATTTTATGCGCACAAACTGACGCGTGGCAATTGCAGCTCCTGCGCCAGTTCACCGGATTCTGACTTGGTACGGCATTATCACGATCTGTTTCGCAACACAGAGTATTTGCGATAAAGA
>DATKUA010000005.1:0-10204 GCA_035530855.1 Acidobacteriota bacterium
GCTACGCCAAACGGACTCACCTCAATTCGGTGCAGTTCCTGATCCTCACCCCGGTTCCCGGCACGCCCCTGTTCAACAAGATCCGGTCAAGCGGCCGCCTGTTGACCGAAGACTGGTCGCTCTACGACGCCCACCATGTTGTCTTCAGGCCGGAGCGGATGATGCCCCTGCAGTTGCAGAAATTGCAGATCAAAGCGCATGAAACGTTCTACGGTTTCGTCATGAGGTTGAAGCACCTATTCAAATTTAAATTCTTTGAGTATGCGATCGCGCGCTACGCCCGCAAAATCAATCAGGAGTGGAAGAAGGTCAACGGGCTGTTCATGAATTGGCTGCGGAAAATCAATATCAACGGCGGGAAGTAATATCCCGCTTTCTATGTTTGTCAGTGTTCTTGCTCGTCTTCGTCGGTATCGTCTGTTTCCGGTTGTTCCTCCTCGGCCTCAGCCTCTGTCATGCCCGGGATGTCCTCCTCTTCGCCGACCGTGTGGAAAACCATTTCGAGGACTCCCATCTCGATCGAGTCGCCCGGGTCAAGCACGATCCTCCCCCCGTCTTCGAGCTCTATGCTGTTCACTCTTGTGGCATTTTCCAAGGCGTAGTTGACCAGCTCGAACTGGCCCCCGGAGTAGTCGATCCGTGCCTGGTTCTTCGACACTGAATCGTGCTTGATTTCGAAGTGACCGAAATCGATGGATTCTCGGTTGCCAAAGGTGAAGACTTTATGGGTCTCATTTTTTGACAAGCGGAAATAGAGCTCGCGCAGCTCATTTTCGCCGCCGACGATCTCCAGTCGCCCGGGCAGCGAAAGCTCCTCGCCGGAGAGCGGGTAGTAGGTCCTGACCATCTCTCCCAAGATCTCCTCCCGGTCTCGCGGTACGATATTTTCTTCCTCGATTTCTTCGCCCTCCAGAGACTCCTCGATTTCTTCGCCCTCCAGAGACTCCTCGGTTTCCTTGCCCTCCAGAGGCTCCTCGGTTTCCTCCGCGGCATCCTCCGACTCCGCTTCCCCGGGCGGAAGCTCCTCAGCCTCGGCTGCAGGCGGTTCCTCTTCAGTGACTTTTTCCACCTTTGCGACGGCGGCGGCCTTGGCTTTTGCGGGTTCGGGCTCAGCCGGTGGTTTCCGGGATTTGAACACTAAGAACACGGCGGCGGCTGCACCCAGCAGCACCAGAATCACCACAGCAAAGATGATGAGCATCTCGATGGAATTTCCGGACTCCGCCGTTTTCGGCATTGCGGGTTGGGATGAGTCCACCCTCCTGTATTGCGGTCTCTCGGCGGGGGCCGGTTTCTCCGGCGGCTTGTCGGACCTGCGCTTTTCCCTCACGATCAGTTCCCGCTCGGGGTTGTGGATAAAGTCAACCGTTCCCTCGACAATCAGGAATCTCTTGGCCCGGGGCAACTTACCCGCAGTCGAGATCTTGATCTTCCTGCCGGAATCGTCCTGCAGGTAATAGTAGCTCTCCGTCCCGGATAGTGTCCGGATCAGGCTCACAACCTGCCCTTCAAGCAGCGCGGCCCGATCTTTGATCGGATTCGTCCGAATGGCGATAATGCTCTTGTAGGGGGCATGTTCGGGTGCTGTTCCAGGGGATTCAATTTCCTGCCCGCAAACCATGCTTGCCAAGGAGAGCAGGGAGGCGCAGGCGAGCAGAAGCGCCAGCCACTGCGGAGCCGGTAACGGGTGGTGGGGCTTGTCGTCGGCGCGCTTGGCCGGCTTGTTTAAAATGGATTTCTCACTCAAATTCACGAGGTCGCCGTAAACCTCTAATTTCGTATATTTTACCACATCTACGGCTGTATTTCATTTGTTTCAGGGAGTGGGATTCCCTGATCTTTCTGATCTATAAATATGGTTTTTTAATGCTGAAATTACCGGCATACCCGCATGGTAGGGAGAGCTCCGCCAGCGCAAGCGAGCCGGCCTCCGGTCAACAAGCAAGAATTACCAGTAATAATTGACTTTGCGTATAGAATCATTTATATATTCACGAAGCGCGTGTTAGTCCACGCGGTTTTTTTTGCAGCTAAATGTGGCGTGGTCGAAACTTTCAGCCCTTCTGATCACGCTGAAGTTCTTTGTATTAAGATAGGAACCCGGATTTCCGAGAACCTCATAAATCATATCGAGTGAAGTGCGAGAGTAGCTGAGCATGTCGTTTCATCGGCGCACTGTAGAAACAACTCTCTACCGGTATTAGGAAATTACTCAATTTCCAAGGCCGGATTCTAACTCAGCTTGCAGTTGGACTCTTCGATCGGTGATCCCGGTGCGAATATCAGTATCTTAAGAACGGGATGTCGAAGTTGAGTTTACAACTCTGAAGTCAGAGAGTTGCGAACAAGGTTGTACCGCAATGATCAAGATTTTATATGTAGATGATAACCCTGACGAGCGTGAATTCTACAAGGTCAGGTTAACCCGTAATTCCGAAGACATTGAGCTGATAGAGGCCGAGGACGCAGTTGAGGCGCTTGAGATCCTGAAGCAGGAGTGCATCGATTGCATAATCAGCGACTACCAGATGCCCAAGGTCAACGGCCTGCAGTTTTTAAAGATTCTTCGAGAAAGCGGCATTGAGATACCGTTTATCTTTCTCACCGGCCAGGGTAGCGAAGACATTGCGGCAAAGGCTCTGCGGGCGGGGGCTGATGATTATTTCACCAAAGACGAGGGCTTCGCTCACTACCAGCGTCTTCACAACAGCATCAGGAGGGTGGTCGACGCACACAATGTCAAGCTGA
This sequence comes from Acidobacteriota bacterium, assembly GCA_035530855.1. Lineage (GTDB taxonomy): Bacteria > Acidobacteriota > DATKUA01 > DATKUA01 > DATKUA01 > DATKUA01. The sequence goes on from DATKUA010000005.1 coordinate 2,749, forward strand.
AGCATGAGGAAGCCATGAACGCCCTCGATGAGAGCGAGAAGAATTACCTCTATCTGATCAAGGGCGCGACCGATCCGGTAATAATCGTCCAGGACGGGTTGGTAAAACGGGTGAATCCCCAACTATCTCTGCTGTCCGGCTTCTCTCTCGAAGAGATATTGGGAAAACCCTTTGCCGATTTCGTATTGCCGGCAGATTTGCCGAAAGTCATGAGCTTTTACGACCGACGCATGGGCGGAGACGACTCCCGCTTTACCTACGAGACCTCAATAATCAAGAAAGACGGTGGTAGGCTGGAAGTAGAGGCCAGCACCACCAGCATAACTCTCAACGGCAAGAGAGCAATTCTGGTATTCATGTGCGACATAACCGAGCGCAAACAAAACGAAGAAATGATCAGGGAAAGCGAGCGGGTTTATCGCGCCCTGTTCGAGCAGGCAAACGATGCCGTCTTCCGCCTTGGTCTTGATGGTTCCTATCTTGATGCGAACCAAAAGGCCGCCGATATGTTGGGCTGCACCAGGGAAGAACTGATAGGCATGAGCTTCAGGGACTTCGTCGTCGCGGAAGAACATTCCGACTCGGAGCGCAGGCTCAGAGCCCTGCTTGCGGGGGAGGAATTGCCTGTCTACGGACGCGTATTTCGCAAGAAATCCGGTGAGAGGATAGGCGTCGAAATGAATGTGGCTCTGGTGCGGGACAACGAGGGCAATCCCAAGTTCTTGCAGAGTATCATCCGGGATGTCACCGAGCGCAAGCGAGCAGAGGCAGCGATCAGAGAAAGTGAAGAGAAATTCCGAAGCATTGTTGAGCACGCTCATGACGGCATATTTATAGTTGACCTGGAGGGGAAAATAATCTTCGCAAATGCACAGGTTCTGCGTCTTCTCAAAGCGATCGGTGCGGATGATGTCCTGGGTGTGAACGCTTACAGCTTCGTCGCCGACAAGACCTTGGTCAACGCAAAGGCCGGTTTGGAGGCGGTTGTCAGAGATGGTGTTGCCAAGGATGTTGAGCTAACGGTGTTGCGTCAGGACGGCACTGAGATTCAAGTGGAATTAACCGGCTCGCTGATCAGAGATACGCTGGGCAATCCCATTTCGGTTCTGGCCATGGCTCGAGATATATCGGAGCGGAAGCGGTACGAGGAGGATCTCGAGCGGAGCTTCGATCAGTTGGCGGCGATGAACAAGGAACTGGAGGCTTTCAGCTTTTCCGTCTCACACGACCTCAAGGCGCCGTTGCGACACATCAAGGGATTCAGCGAAATCATCGATTACGAGTACTCTGACAAACTGGACGAGTTCGGCAGGGAAGCGATCAAGGCTGTCAGTAACTCCGCAGCCAAGATGCAGAAGATCATCGACAGCCTGATGCAGCTTTCGCGCTCGACCAATGTCGAGCTCAATCGCTCCGAAGTCGATTTGAGCGCGATGGTCAGCGAATTGTTTGAAGAGAAAAGGCATATCAATCCCGATCGCTCAGCGGACATTGTTGTCGAGCCAGGCCTGGTCGCAAAGTGCGATGCCAACCTGATGAAGGTGGCCCTGGAGAACCTTGTCGGAAACGCCTGGAAATACACAGGTAAGCAGACTCAGCCCTCGATTGAATTCGGCATCAGCAAGCGGAACGGACACAATACTTATTTCATCAAAGACAACGGCGTGGGATTCGATCCCGCCAAAGCCGACAATCTTTTCATGCCGTTTCAACGCCTGGCTACGGATAGCGAGTTCGAGGGCACCGGCATCGGCCTCTCTACGGTCCAGAGGATCATCCATAAGCACAGCGGGCTCATCTGGGCGGAAGGCAAGCCGGGAGAGGGCGCCACTTTCTATTTCACCTTGAGTGAGTAGCATTCCAAAGCGGATTAATCGCTTTAGTTCGGCCGCTTTCGTTTCACGCTTGAAACGCCATTTTGTTTCACCGCTGAAACAGACGATGCGGCGTCATCGGTTGCGCCCGCCTAACTGTTGTCACAACAAGACTTGTTTTTCCTCCTGATTCGGTGTTTCTGGCACGCGCATTGCTATCTATGTCTTTGGGCCGAATAATGTTGTCTCGAGTCCATAAACCGGCGGCCCGGTAGGAAGAGTAACCGGGGGATGAATATGTTCTCTGTCCTGTTGCAGAAAGAGATCCGGGAGCAGATCCAGACATTCAGGTTCGCGGCGCTGCTGATCACTTTATTCGGTTTGACTGTGCTCAGCGTCTGGGTGCTTGGGGATGACTACGTGCGCCGGCGCGACACGTATAACAAGCTGGCGGAGCAGGCCGCGATTCAGACGCGGGAGTGCAAGGTGCCCTCATTGCTGCAACCGGTGGTCCACTACCCGCCGTCTGCGTTGGGGATTTTCGCCAAGGGCGAGGAGAAGCGGCTGGGCAACGCGGTGACGATCGATCGCTGGGCAGTGCCGCGTGACGCTTCTGACAGCCTAATGGATAACGAATTGCTGGCCGCGCAGCCTTCGTTCGACTTTCTGGCGATATTGACCGTTGTGGCCAGCCTTTTCGGGGTGTTGCTGACGTACGACTCGATCAGCGGGGAGCGCGAGCGCGGCACGCTGAAGCAGTTGTGCTCGACGACAACCGGCAGAGGTGCGATTTTCACTGCCAAATTCGTAGCCGGCTCTCTGATTCTTCTCGTCCCAATCCTGATCAGCCTGCTGATGATGGTCCTGATCCTGCAGTTCTTTCACAACATCGCCTTTACAGCGATGCAGTGGCTGTCGATCGCTCTGATGGTCCTCTCGGCGTTCATCTACGGAGCGATTTTCATCGCCTTGGGAATCCTCTGTTCTGCGCTCGTGAGGCGGGCATCGATATCGCTGATTCTGGCGTTGCTGATCTGGACGATCAGCGTGATTCTGGTGCCGAGGATCGGATCGGGTTTGGCCACGACGATCCACCCTTTGCCTTCACCGTCGGAGGTGGATTCGCTGAAGAAGGTGACGGAGGAAGAGACGAGGCGGCAGGCTGAGGATCAAGAGCGCCTGATACGTTCGAAGGCCACGGATATGGGATTCTGGGGATCGTTCAGCACTACCTATCGCCAGCCGATTCTGCGTTGGGGCACTCCTGACGCCTTCCGTCTGTTTCAGGAGGCCACGCGGATAGCCGAGCCGCTGTGGCAGCGTCGCGCGGAGGTGGTATGGAATCTGGAGAAGGAGCATGAGGCCGAGCTTGTGGCTCAGGCCGAGCTGGCGGATTGGCTCAGCCTGGTGTCGCCGTCGAGCCATCTGCGCAGGATATTCAATACGCTCTCCGGGACCAGTTACGAATACTACTCTGAATTCATGGAGGATGCCCGCCGCTTCCGGCGCGCCTTCCTCGACAACCTGGAGAGCAAAGGCTATTTCGGCAGGAACTCCCTCTTTTTCGTGACACAGATACCGATGGAGGTGGGGCTGGACCCCGAAAAGCTGAACGCGAGGCTGGACGCCATCAGGAATAATCTCGGGGAGGGAGCGGGATGGGAGGACGTGATCAGTGAGGACAACTGGGATCCTCTGCCGTCGGACATCGTTCCCGCATTCGAATTCAAGGGTGATCAGCCGCAACTCGAGCTTGTGTTGGGACCATTCTCATCCCTGGCGGTGATCCTGACGGTCCTTTTCCTGGCGGGATTATTCGCCTTCCACCGTTACGATATTCGTTGAGGTGAGCCGATGCTGCTGATAGCAAGACGCCAGTTGATGGATGGACTGCGGGACGCCAAGTTCCTCTTCTTCGCGACGCTGGTGCTGGTAGTTTTCACCGCCAACGGCTTTATTTATTCGGATTGGTATAGCAAGAGCATCCACGACTGGAATTATGCCTCGTCGAATAACCTGAAGGTGGTGCAGGAGCGGGCCGACAATTTACAGGAGCTGGCCAACCACGAGCAGATGATGGTCAAGCCTCCGTCGGCGTTGGCCTTCATCGCCGACGGCGGCGAGCAGATGCTGCCCAATGCCTTCAAGGTCAATGCATTCTACGTCGGATCGGTGCAGAAACTCAGCCGGGACAACAAGGTGCTGCCGGTGCTGGGGGCGCTGGACTGGAGTTTCATAGTCGGGAATCTGATGACCTTCGTGGCGGCGTTGATCGGCTTCGGAACCATCTGCGGGGAGAAGCGCGACGGGACTCTGCGCCTCCTGCTCTCGTATCCGATTTCGAGGATCAAACTCGTCACGGGAAAACTGATCGGCCTCGCCTTCGCGCTGATAATCGTGTTCCTCCTCGGCGCCGCGATCAGCCTATCGATTCTCATCTTCAACGGTGTTTTGCCCTTGACCCCGGAGGTCGGATACAAGATCGGCTGGGCCGTCCTCACCTCGGTGCTCTGCCTCCTCTTCGCGCTCACGGTGAGCGTCGCAGTCAGCGCCCTGGTGCACAACCCGGCGGTCGCGATGGTGATCATAATGATCGGCTGGGTCTTTTTTGTTTTCGCGATACCGGGCCTGGCGCGCCTGATTGCCGAACAGTCCGTCGAGATCAAATCAAAGTTCGAAATCCAGCAGGAAGTGAATGCCGCATATGACAGCATCGACCAGGAGATCCCGGCAAGCTGGAAGATCTGGTACGGCGAACCCTTCCACGAGTCCGTTCCCAACCGGGCTGAGTGGCGGCGGAGGACGGTTGCGGCGATGCTAAAGGTGATCGATGATTCCCTGCAGAAGAACATCAACCAGGCCGAGGTGGTGAACTGGCTCTCGATTGCTTCGCCGGTCGGCCTCCTCGATTCGGCCTTCCAGGAACTCAACGGCACCGGCGTGCACGGCTTCAAGCAGCTATTATCCGCAACAAGGCGGTACAGAAGCCAGCTCTACAACTTTGTGAAGGAAATTGACAGCAGGGACAAGGAGACACCACATATTCTTTATCCATACTCAAGAGGCGACAGGGGAGTGATTTCCACCAAGCCGGTGAATGTCAACTCCGTGCCGCGGTATCAGGAACTCTGGCTGGCCGGCGGGCTGGCTCCCGAGTCGGACTTGCCGTTGACGCATCTGATTATCCTGGTTCTCGGTATACTGCAGGCGGGGATAATCGCTCTGATCGCCGTGGCGCGCTACGACCCGAGATAAGGCGAGACTGCCGGGGGGATGAATGCCATGATCGAAGCGATTGAAAGGACGCGCATTCTTTTCGGACTATTCGTTTTCTCATGTGCTTTCGGATTTCTGGCCCAGCACGCATTTGCCATCCAAATGCAAGCGGAGCAGGTGCGGTTGACCGGCCCGGAAAAAATCACGTTTCATTCCGAGGTGCTTGGTGAAGAGCGTACGATCTTGGTGCGCGTGCCCGAGGAATATGCCGAGGCGGCCCCCCGGAAGTACCCGGTCCTGTATGTGCTGGACGGCGAATACTTCTTCCGGCAAGCCGTCGCTGCGGTGCAGTTCAATTCCGAGCTGGGCTACGACAGAGGCCAACACCCGGTCCCCCAGATGATCGTCGTGGGTATTGTCAACGTTGACCGGGACAGGGACTACACGCCGACCCACGCCCCGAGCCAGAGCGGGGGCCGGCTCAGCTTCCCCACAAGCGGCGGAGCGAAGGCTTTCCTGAAGTTTCTGGAGACGGAAGTGTTCCCACTGGTCGAGACGCGGTATCGCGCTTATCCCGACCGCATCCTCTCAGGCTGGTCCCTGGGCGGGCTGTTCACCGTGCACACGTACCTGTATAACCCCTCTCTCTTCTCACGCTGCTTGGCGATCAGCCCCAGCATGTGGTGGGATGACGCGCTATTTGTCAAGAATACTAAAGCGCGGTTGGACAAGGGCGATTCACTTTCCATGAAACCCCTGGTCATAACACTGGGGAGCCTCGAAGGTGGCGACATGAACCTGTCAGTGAGGAAAGGCTTCGTGCCCCTTCTGATGAGCCTGGACCAGTCGAAACTCACCTTCACCTTTACGGAGATCACCAATGAGGGTCACAACTACGTTCCATACAAAGCCTATTACGATGGCCTCGTAGCAGCGTTTGCTGACTGGAGAGTGCCGGCAGAGGTCCTCGGGGAAGGTTTGGCTGCTGTCGAGAAGTTCTACAGAGTCCTCGCCGACCGCTACGGTTGTCCCGTTGATGTGCCCTTGTCGGTATATCTCCAGTTGTCAACTACGTTGCAGGATATCGAATCCGCGCTGGAAGCCGCCCGCCGTGCCGTCGAGGAGTATCCGTATTCATCTTTGGCGCATGCTGCTCTGGGGCGGCTCCAGGCGATGGCCGGGGACAACACTGCCGCTGTCAAAAGCCTCAAGAAGGCGCTCGAAATCGAGTTGGCGAGGCCCGTCATGCAATCGGAGAACCTCAAGGCGATCAGGGGACGGCTTCGAGGGCTTGAAGGTCGTGCCGCCGTGGATGGCGGCGAGTAGGATTTCGCGCTAGGGCTCAACTCATCCTGTCCCAGTTGTGCTGAGGGGGCGGCGAATTGGGATCGGTCGAACCCGGCGGGCTGGCGCCCGAGTCGGACTTGCCGTTGACGCATCTGATTATCCTGGTTCTGGACATACCGCAGGCAGGGATAATCGCCCTGATCGCCATGGCGCGCTACGACCCGCGCTGAGGGCGTTGCACCCATTGAATTAATGGAAAACCGACGGAACGGTGGTATTTTGTCTGTATGAGCGAACAGTTTGCCTTCCTGATAGCCGTTTCGATCCACGGCAGTATCTTCTTCATCCTGTTTCTCGTCTGGTTTTTCACACTCCGGAAGAGCGCCGTCGGCGCACGGAGCCCGCTGGTGCGTTCCAAGGTCCTGATAGAGCAGAAGCTCGTCCTCGAGGCGATCTCGGCCTGCAACGCTGAGAAAGACCTTCACAGCCTGCTCACCTCCATCGGCAAACACGCATCGGAGATTACCGGATATGTCGAATGGATACTCTGGCTGAGGAAGGAAGGCACGAGCTTCGCGGTCGCTGCGCTTGATCTCGAGATTAATCCTGAGGCGCAAGAGGCGTTGACGCGAAGCAGCGATCCCGACCTGTTTTCCTGGGTGATTCAAAACGCCTCGCCTGCGCGCATGGGAGGCTTTGTCAATGAATTGGCAGCGACAGACAGGATGGGCCAGACGCTGATGCGTTTGAGCAACGGCCTGATGATTCCCTTCATCGACGGCGCGCGGGTGATCGGGTTTGCCATCGTGGGCGGAAGGCGGCAGACGCGTGAGAAGCGGAGCAACCAGTGCCTCAGCCTGTTCGGCGCCTCGGCGGCGATCCTGATCAGCAATCGACGGCTTCACGAGCAGGAGAGGTTGCTGCGGGAGAGGCAGGAGCGGGCTGAGAAGCTGGCGAGCTTGGGCAAGCTGGCGGCGGGCCTGGCGCACGAGATCCGCAATCCGCTCGGCTTCATGAAGGTCTCGGTGCAGCACCTGCAGTCGAAATACGAATTCACCGGCGAGGACCGCGAGACTGCCGACGACATTGTCGACGAGATAAACCGGGTGAACATGCGGATCGAGGAAATGCTGGTGCTG
>DATKUA010000006.1:0-16384 GCA_035530855.1 Acidobacteriota bacterium
GCCGCCTTTGGCGAGATCCCAGTCATCGACGCGGCTTTCAGCCGTGACGATCTCCGGGCGCGCCAGCACTCGGTCGGTAACCAGCTTGATGTCGAGTTTGCGCGACTGCCCGGTCGCCGGATCGAGAAGATAGAGATAGCCGCCGTTCTCGAAAACAATCGAGTCGGGGCCCTGGCTCGGGAACTTGACGTCGTAGTCCTTGAAGTCGGTGACCTTGCTGGTCTCCTTGGTGTTGACGTCGTAGACCCAGATGTTGAGCCTCTTCTCGCGGTCGCTGTTGAAGTAGATCTTGTCGCCGAGCCACATCGGGAAGTTATCGGTGCCCTCCCAGTCGGTGATCTTCTCGATCTCGTTGCTCTGGAGGTCGAAAATCCACACGTCCTGGGCCATGCCGCCCTTGTAGCGCTTCCAGGGGCGGAAGTCGCGCATGATGCGGTTGTAGGCGATCTTCTTGCCGTCTGGCGAGAACGAGAGCGCGCCGCTCATCGGCATCGGCATCGGTTGCGGCAGCCCGCCCTCGACGCTGACAGTAAACATGCGACCGATGAAGGCGTCGAAGTGCGCCCGCGACGACCTGAAGATTACGCTCTTGCCGTCGGCAGTCCAGCCATAGACGATGTGATCGGCGCCAAAGCGCTCGGGCAGTGTGACCGACGGATACCAGGTCAACTGCTTCGGCTCCCCGCCCTCGGCAGGAATCACATATACCTGGGAGCTGCCGTCGTACTGACCGTTGAAGGCGATCCAGTTGCCGTCGGGCGAGAACTTGGGAAACTGCTCCAGGCCCTCATGCGACGTCAGCCGCGTTGCAACGCCTCCATTGGTGGATGCCGTGTAAAGGTCTCCGGCATAAACGAAGACCACTTTGTCGCCGTGAACATCCGGGAATCTCAGCAGCCGGTCAACCGGCGCCGCCGCCGCAGTCACGGCGAAAACCAGGACAATCAGGACAGACAAAAATACCAGTTTTCTATAGCCCATCAACATACCTCCTTCAGAAAAGGTAAAAGTACACAGATGTTTGGAAAACCAAGATCAAGCATGAATTTGGAGAAACTCCCCATACACTCCGCAATCTACAATACGTTTGACGTGCATTGCCAGTTCGGAGTTGACAATCAATGCGAATATTAATCGCTGTTGTTGCGGCGTCCGGGCCAGTTGCGCGTGGCGTTCCAGATGTTACGTTTAACCGCCCTCGCTTCGCGCCCGAAGGAGCGGATGAACTCCTTCACCCGATCCCTCTCCGTAGTCTTCAGATCGGGGCAGTTACATTTGAAGAAAGGAAAGTCAATCAGCTTGCTCAGCCGGGCCACCTCACGCTCCTCGGCCAACACCAGCGGGCGGATCACCGTGATTTTGCCTTCGAAGAACTCGACCTTCGGCTCCATCGTTTCCAAGCTGGAATGAAAGATGAGGTTCATCAGCGTCGTCTCGGCGGCATCGTCGAGATGGTGGGCTAACGCCACCTTATTGAATCTATTCTTAAAAGCGAACTTAAACAGCGACTCCCGCCGACTCCTTGAGCAGAGAAAACAAAGGAATCCGGCCCGCCAAGCATCGTCCATCGCCGGATACTCGATCCTGTCGAATTCCAGCGGGACGGCAAGCGCATCGAGATGCTTGATCAGATTAGCGCGACGCTCGGCGTTGCCATCCAGGCCGGCCGTTTCCACGTGCATCGCCGCCAACTCGAATTGTTCAGGCGACGAGCGCTGCCAATACCTCAGTAAATGCAGCAGGGCGATGCTGTCCTTGCCGCCCGACAGGCCGAGCAGTATGCGGTCGCCGTCCTCGATGATCCGCCATTCTCTCTGGACCTGCTTGGCCCGGCGCAGCAGGAAATGAAGCCTCGAGTCGAACCGATGGATGCCACGCGGGGTGGAGGCTGCCAAGGGATGATCTTCACTCATCATATCGAATAATATAGCGGCATGAGCGATGTTCAGCCGTCACTGTAAACAGCGGAAAAACTGGACGGCTGCCTCGTCCAAGAAATCCTAGCATGATTGCTGAAAGAATTTAATCCTGCTTTTTCGACTCAAAGAGCTAAAGTAAAGTAAATCGGTTGCCGATAAGATAAATGGAGGTGTATACCCCGGATCATGTACCAGCGCTATTGGAACCTGAAACGAAAGCCTTTCAGCACGGGATTCGTGCAGGATATGGTGCTGTTTACGAAGAATTTCAGCGAAATTTACCGTACCATTTCAGTCTCTTCGCGCCTGGAATCATCATCCCATTGGATCACCGGCCCCGAAGGCTGCGGCAAATCCACTCTTCTCTACGGGCTGAAATCCACCCTGGCAGGAGAAGCCGGCCTCAGGTTGATCCCCGGCCGGTTCCTGGTCGATGAGCGGCGATTCTTCACGGCTCTTGCGTGCGAAAAGAGCGCTGACAACCTGGCCGACAGTCTTGCTCGCTGTTTGGAAAGGCTCACTCTCTCCGATGAATGGGCCGGCAAGCCGATGGTGATTGCCATAGACGACGCCGACCTGATCGATGACGACGACGCGGTGAGGCAGATTCTGCGTTTGCATGAAATCTGTGCCGAAAAAACACTGCCACTGACAGTTGTCTTCACCGGCAAGAGCATACCCGCTCACCTCGAACCTCGACGCTCGGCGCCCGTTTCAAGGCATGTGCTCAATCCCCCCGCCGACGAAGAAGCAGTGGAGATCATCAGACACCGCTTGCGGCTGAGCGGAGCCGGAAAACGGATAATCACCGGCAATGCAATCAGGGCTGCTGTTGCGGAGGCGGATGGCAACCTTGCCCGCCTGATGATGATCTGCGACCTCGCCCTCCAGTTCGGATACGAAACCGGTAAACGATTTGTCGATGAGCAACTCCTTCGCGATAAGGTTCTGCCATTCTTCAGGCGATTCTCATTGGATGAGCAAAGATTTCTCCGTGCATCAGCGATTGCTGAGGGAAGAGGTTTGGCCGGCATGTCGGATAATCCTCTGGGCCTGCGAATAATCGACGGAGCAAAGAAATCCCCTCCACCCCGGCAAGCCTGGCAGCCGCCGGAGGATAAGCAAGCCAAGGCCGAGGCTGAGCCCGAAGCGGAATTCGAGGAAGGTGAAGCCGGGGTAGAAACCAAGGGTGATGATATTTCTTCCAGACCGGAAGTGGCCGACGTAGCAACTGCCGAGGAAGTGCCTGAAGCCGCCGAACAATCAGGCGAAGAGAAAGAGAACGGCGCGTCTTCGATCGGAGTTGAAATGCAGGACGAAGTTGAGCCGGAGGAAGAACCGGCACCCAGAGCATTCTTCCACACGGGACTGGAGACCTACAGGAAAGATTACCTCGCTCAATCCACCGCACGCGCAGAGGAAGCGAAGCAGGGAATCGACAAGGCGAAAGGTGAGCAGGTCGCCGAGCCGGTAACCAACGATATGCTCTACAACTTCGCGGTCTGGTTGATCAAGGATGTGCTGGAGCGCCTGCGCCGGCTGGAGTCCGTCGACATCGGCCCCATCCAGGAATTGAGCGAGACGATCAACCGGCGATTGGCAGAAGACGTCTCGGTTCTCAAGCTTGTCCTCGGCGAAGCTGGGGCATACGACCTGGAAACTCACCTGGTAAACGTTGCAACCCTGGCCATCGCGACGGGCCGCCGCCTCAATCTGCCTGAAGCCGATCTAAACATGCTCGGGACGACCGCGCTGCTGCACGACGTCGGGCACCTGCATTGTGGCGAGGAACTGCTTCACTCGGAAGACCGTTTCGATCGCCTGGATTTCAAGATGATCAAGCAACATCCCCAAATCGGCCACGATTTGATCCTCCGCCAGACAAACAGTCCTCAGCTCATCGCCGATATCATCCTGCAGGAACACGAGCGCGACGACGGCCTGGGGTATCCCAACTACCTGGGCGCATCAGAGATTCACCAGTTTGCCAGGATTATCGGACTCTGCGATTTCTTCGAGGCGTTGACCCACAGCCGCGCCCACCGCAGTCCCCTGAAGCCGGCGGAAGCCCTCTCGGAGATCAGGGAATCGCGCACCCGCCTGTCCGAACGCCGGCTGGTGGCTGCGCTGAGCAATGCGGTGCTCGACGCTCTCAGCAGAGCAAGACTGTAACTAACACTATCTCAAGAGGATGCGGCTGACCGTTTTGCTTTACAGGCTTCCACCGATTGCCTGCAAGGGGAGCAGTAGGTGTCGCCCTTGAGGTCGATTTCGTCAACGATCGTCGAGGAGTGCATCACGCAACTGTAATCCGGGCAGTGACGCAGGCCGAAGGTGTGTCCCAACTCGTGCAGAATCTCCTTTACGGCCCGTTCGAAAAGCAGTCGGGGATCGGGCGGGAGGCCATAGAATTCCTGGTGCAGGCGGTGCAGTGAAGCGACGGCCGCGCAGCAGCCGAGTTGTGCCTCCCCGAAGACGAAGGTGAGGATCGGTATGCAGAGATCGACCTCGGTAATACCCATGATTCGCAAGGAATCCTTCGGCTTCATGTCGATGAGATCGGTGACGATCTCGGTGGAGTTATACTGAACGCGGTTCGGGATCAGAGCATATTCGGGATCCAGCGGGTGTTCCATCGCACGCCAGGCGACACCGACCTCTTCGGCAACAGCCCGAGCCAACTCCCGAAAAAGCCCGGCTGGAACAGGGCCGATTTCGATGAAGTCGATTACATTCATCGCTATTCGGGTCGCTGCAGATCAAACTTCTTTATCTTGTTGTAGAGAGTTACCCTGTCAATCTCCAGCAACTTTGCCGCCCGGCTTATGTTCCATCCCGTTTTCAGCAGCGCCTTCTCGATATGCTTCTTCTCAACCTCTGTGAGCGATTCCACTTTGTTGCCGGATATCCCCGCCTCGTCGCTGAAAGGCAGGCAGTAAGCCCCGATAAGGTCGGCTTCGCTCACCACATAGGCGCGCTCAATGGCATTCTCCAGCTCTCGCACGTTTCCGGGCCAGTCATGCGCTATCAGCTTTCTCTCCGTATCAGGAGTGAAGCCTTTGACCTGACGGCCCATGGCCAGGTTGAATTTCTTCAGAAAATGCCTGGCGATCGGAAGGATGTCCTCGGGGCGCTCGCGCAGAGGGGCTAATTCAATTGAGAAGACGTTAAGCCTGTAATAAAGATCCTGACGGAATCTGCCCTCTTTGACAGAGCCGGCCAGATCCCTGTTGGTCGCTGCGATAACACGGAAATCCACAACAATTTCCCGGTTCCCTCCCACGCGGGTAATCTTCTTCTCCTCCAACACCCGCAACAGGTCGCTCTGGGTTTTGCTGCTGATGTCACTGATCTCGTCGAGAAAAATGGTGCCGCCGTCGGCCAGCTCGAATTTGCCCTTGCGCTTATACTGCGCCCCGGTGAACGCCCCCTTTTCGTGGCCGAAAAGCTCGCTCTCGAGAATGCCCTCCGGCAGCGCGCCGCAGTTGACGGTCACGATCGGCATGTAGCGCCGAGGGCTGTGATTGTGAATCGCCCGCGCAATCAACTCCTTGCCCGTACCGCTCTCGCCCAGGATCAGCACCGTACTGTCGGTGCGCGCCACTTGGCGTACCAGCTCCATCACGCGCCGCATCTGCGCGCTCTCGCCGATCACCGTCTGCTCTTCGGTCTCCTCGTCCACCTTGCGGCGCAGGCGCTCGCTGTCGGCGGACAGCTTCTTGTGCTCGGTTGCATTGCGAATTATGTGAACCAGCTGGTCGGGATCGAACGGCTTGACGATATAGTCGTAGGCGCCGTCCTTCAGAGCATCCACCGCGGTCTGAACCGAGGCATAAGCGGTCATGATGATGATCTGAACCGCCGGATCGATTTCCTTCATCTTACGCTGCAATTCCAGACCGTCCATCCCCGGCATCTTGATATCGAGCAGGCCGATGTCCCAGCTGCCCTCCTGCATTCGCTGCAGCGCTTCCTTGCCGCTCGCGGCGGTCCCGACCTCGTAACCCTCCTCCTCGAACCAGGAGGCGAGGGAATCGCGCACTACCATCTCGTCATCGACCACCAGGATTCTTATCTCACCGGACTCCATAACTCTCTTCCCCCTTAAAGGCGTTCCGGATGTGAACTCTGCGGCAGGTCGATCTCGTCGACCGGCTGAGGAGGATCAATATGGAGCTCGATGATGAAAGTGGTCCCTTCGCCTCGTGCCGTCTCGACCCTGACCTTGCCATGGTGACGCTCGATTATCCCATAAACCACTGCCAGTCCGAGCCCCGTTCCAGTACCTTGCTTCTTGGTGGAAAAGAAGGGCTCGAATATGTGCTTCTCTGTTTCGCTGTCCATACCGATACCCGTGTCGGAAATCTTCAGCAATGCCGAATCTCGAGCACGCTGGTATGCGCTCGTCACCTTGATCGTGCCACCTTCTCCTATCGCTTCGATCGCATTTACAAGCAGCGCTACCACCACCTGCTGAAGCTGACCGCTATCGCATTTTACCGGGGGCAGATCGGCATCTAAAACGGTCACACACTCAATCGAATTCAGCTCCATTTGATGCTTGACCAGCATGATGCTGCGCTCGATAAGATCATTAAAGTCGTTTGGCTGGAGCTGAATTGTCGCTTGTTTGGAAAAGAGCAGAAGGTTCTTGACTATCTCGCCGGCGCGCGAAGTCTCGCTTTCGATGATCGCCGTATACTTCAGGCAGTCCTCGAAGTCGTGCTCCTGGCCTTCCGGCACGTCTTCGATTCTCTTGAATATCCGCTTGCGCAGCAACTTGGTATAGGTCAACACACCCATCAGTGGATTGTTGATCTCGTGGGCGACAATTGCCGAAAGCTTCCCCAATGAGGCCATCTTCTCGATGCGAATGATGTTCTCTTGTGCGCGCCTCAGCTCTTCGGTCTTCTCGGTCACCCGCTTCTCCAAAGTCTTGGCCCAGTTGGTAATCTCATCGCGCGCGTCCTTGAGGTCGGCGGTCATGCGATTGAAGGAATTCGCCAACTCCCCGATCTCGTCGGAGTGGCGAACCTCCAGCTTGTGGCTCAACTCCCCCTGCGCAACCTTACGCGTTCCCTCGATCAACTTCTTTACCGGATTGTGAACCATCACGACGATGAACGCACCGCAGGCAAGGGCCACCACCACCATGGTTATCAGGTAGGCGAGCAGGTAGGTCATCAGATCGTCGGCGATCAGAGCATCCGTCTCCCGCAGCGACATGTTTACGTCCAGGACACCGAGAAGGGGGGCGTTGCGCGAGTGGCTGTGGCAGTTGTCCGAAATACAGCTCTCCTCGTTCTCGATGGGATTGATCAGACCAAGAACTCGGTGTCCATCGGCGCTCCGGAATATCCGCCAGCGCTGGTCCTTGTCCAGCTTGGTCAACGGCTCGTCGCTCTTGTGGCAGATAAAGCAGGACTCGGCCTTTTTATCGACGAGGGTGCTCACTTCGGCAGCATCGGTGGAATAGAGTATCCGACCCTCTTTGCTGAAAATCCTTATTCTCTCGATTCCCTTTTGACTGCCGATGGAGTTGATGATCCGATTGATATGCTGCGCATTCTCCTCGTCGGGACTGCTGTGCAGCATGTCATGATGAGTGCTGTTCTTGATCGTGTCGGATATCCGTAAAGCGCTGTCGATAACGTAATCTTCGAGATGCTGGCGGTGCATCGCGCTTGTCAGCAAAGTCAGGGCGCCAAAGATGACGACCATGCTGCCGGAGAGGTAAAGGACCAGCTTGAACCCAAGCTTGATTTTAGGCTTTCTCATCGACCGTCCTGCGGTATAGAAGATCACTTTAGTGGATGCTCACGGGATTATACCACTGTCTCCAGCAAAGGAGCTTGTCCGTTTGTGAGGACAAGCTCCTGCCGGAAATCCCGCGCGCGACTTCGTTGAGAAAAATCTCTATACTGGTCGTAGCCGCCTACTCAGAACCGCAATTGTTGCACTTCTGACCCTGATCTGGATTGATGAACTCGTGAATGAGGCAGGCCCATGCCTCGTCTTCCAGCTGAGCCAGCGAACCGACGGTCGTCAGCCCTCCGTCATAGAGTGTCTCTCCCGCCAGTGACGGCTGCCCGTAATGAGATGCGAGAAAATCACGCAGCCTTTCCAGCTCGTTTGAGATCCAACTGCTGGCGCTGCGGCCGACTCGCAGCGAGCTCAGCTCCCAAGCGAGCGCCGTTGGCTTCAAATTCAACATCCACTCGTCAGGAAGCATCTCGAGGTGCGACGTATCACTCAGCAGATCGCTGTTGACTTTGCTGACAGTGCCGGTCATCGGCGAAGGCACAACCAGTTTTCTGCCGGACTGGTAGAGCGTGAACAGTGGTTCTCCTCGCTTGATTTCCGCGCCGCGCACAGGTATTTCGACCTTGTCGACTTTGCCGACCAGGCGGCTGAGGAATTCATTGATGCCGACGCTGATCATTCCCCCGCTTCCAACTGTCACCCAGCTGTGCCCCGGAGCCAGATAAACGTCGTTAGCGATTGCAAAGCCCTCTTTATGCGGCTGGAGGGCAGCCGCCGCGGCTACCTTCCTTGGAGTAGTGTTGAGAAATTTGATGAACAACATGAAGGCCACCAAGAAAGCCAGCACGAGCACGTACTCAATGCCTTTGGTTTCGAAAATATCTACAAAACTGAGACCGTCCATCACACTGACTCCTTCGCAGCAACATTGTTTGCGCCGCTCTGCCGGTTCGGATTGGAGGCAGGCTGAGAGAGGTTATTCAAGACCGGCATTCTGTTGACAACCCACCTGAATATCCAGATCTCGATGAAGATGATTGCTAGCGTAATTTCAATCTCGATCCAGGACGGAATGTAGTGCACCGGTGCGTCCCACTTGAAGGCGATGACCGACACGTTGAGCCTGTTCAGAATTATTCCTATCAGAGCCATGGCCGAAGCGATGCGCATCAGCAGAGTACTTCTGTGGCGATAACCCCTGACGAACAGCATCATCGGGATCAGGACGAAGCCGATTATCTCTACCAGCCACCACTGGCCCATTGGGGTGCCGATGTAAGTCCAGCTCTGGTTGTGAATAAATACCAGCGCTACCATGGCCAGGTAGACAAACATCGTTCCGGCGCAGATCTTGGCCAGGCCGCGGACGATGCCGTCGTGCGACGACCTCTGCTCCGGCCCCAAACGATTGCTGAATATCTTATGGCTGATGCTGCCCTCAAAGACCACCATCGAGAGGCCGGCGAAGATGCTGGAGACAAAGAAGAGAATCGGCAGGAATTCCGTATACCAGAGGGGGTGGAGTTTGCCTTTTGCCATCAGGAATAGCGCACCAAGGCCGGACTGATGCAGCGTGGACAGGGTGATGCCGATGATTACGGCGCCAAGGGTCATTGCGCTGAGGAGTTTTCTGATCCTCTCCTTACCCAGCCATTCGGCGATCGTGGGCGCGAACTCGACGAGGCAGGCAACCATGTAGAGCATGAAATGCCATGCAATCAGGAACATGATCGAGCTTACACCGAACGAATTGCCGATGAACGGATTGAACGCGTTCCAGGGGCGGCCGCAGTCAATCAGCAGGCAGCCCGCATAAAACATGTAGGCGAGCAGTCCGTTGAGTATCGTCGCCCTGACAATCGGGCGGTACTTCTCGATGCCGAGGATGTAGACCAGGAATGTCAGAACGTAGGCGCCTCCGGCAAGGGCGACACCGGTCATCACGTCGAATCCGATCCAGATACCCCAGGGGAAATCTTGCGAGAGGTTGGTGGCCATTCCCAAGCCAAAAGCGAAGCGCAACGCGATCAGGACCAGCCCCAGGAGAATCACCGGTATCGAGATGAGGTTAAAGGGGGTGAGTATTCGGCCCTTCGGCTTCAACTCACCTAGGATGAACCTGAACAATCCGCCCTGTCTCTGCTCAAGCAGACTTGTGGTTCCAGTAAAGTCGGCCATGTCACTCCTCCTCCCGATCTGTTCCGGAGTTGCGCTCCCTTGACTTGCTCATCCCCAGCAGGATCGCAGGCCATAGCAGGAGGATAAACGGAACGCTGTAGAGGAATCCCTTTGTATACTCGGGGAAAGCCGTGTTTCCCAGGTCCGTTTTGAATCCGAGCTGCTCGAACGGCACTGAAGCCAGGTAGAGGACTCCGGTGCCGCCCACCTCGCGCTCGCCATAGATGTGGTGGACGTAATTGAGGGGATCCTCAGCAATCCTCGTCCTCGCGACCTCCAGAAGCTGGCGCTTCTTGCCGAAAAGCAGCGTCCCCTCCGGGCAGTTGTCGACGCAGGCAGGATGCTCGTTTTCCTGGAGCCGATCCCAGCACTGGTTGCATTTCTGGATAGTCGGGACCGGACTGTTGAATTCGAATTTCGGGATGTCGAATGGGCACGACACCATGCAATACCTGCAACCCATGCACTTTTCAGCTCGCCAGATGACCGGGCCCTCCTCGGTCTTCAGCATCGCCTTGGTAAGACAAGCAGCAGCACAAGCAGGCTGGGCACAGTGCATGCACTGCTTCTTGGCGAACAGCTCGCTCTCATCCCCTCCGTAGCGGTTGACGACTGTCCATTGCTCGGTAGTCGTCGTCCGCTCGTTTTCGAATACCGATTCATCAAATACGTCGGGGGCCGGCAGCCCGTGCGCCTCTGCACAGGCTTCCTCGCAGCTTCTGCAGCCGACGCAGAGCGTGGTGTCCACAAGCACAGCGTTGAACTCCTCGCTCTCGGCAACTTGGGCCCCCTGGACTGATCCGGATACCAGGGCGCTGCCGCCCGCAGCACCGACCGTCATTAAAAATTTTCTCCTGTCCATCAGATCTTCTCCTTACTGATTTGCTGACTTCTATATCTGAGCCGCCGCCGAACCGGGTGCGAAGATCACCACAGCTTCGGGGCCGCCCGCAAAATTATTTCTTCGCGTACCCTTCTCGAGAACGGAGATACTCGACAGTCATTGCCGCGATGACTATTCCGATCGTTAATAACAATGTCATCTCTATCTCCTTCCAACATGGGATAGCGATCCCACGTCGCATATAGTTGCCTTTGCAACGCTGATAAAACCTGTCGCCGAATCGCATGAGCAACTCATCAAACCGATACCCTGGGCAGCTTTGGCAGGGCCTTTAGCCCGGCCACGCGCCGGCTGTGGTGTTGTAAGAAATGGTCTGTTATTAGCACAACGACAATCGTGATAATGACTGAGAATGCAACCATCGTTTATCTCCAATTGGTCAAAATTCGCGTTTTTACCACCATATTGTGCTTATTGCTCTCCGCAATCCTCCTGCGCGCGAAAAACAGGGATTAGCAGGGATTAACTGACTTCGAGGAAGTCCTTCTCAAAACGCCTCAAGGATTCCTCGTCCATGCGGGCCAAGACTCCCTCGACGGGCATGCCGCCGTCCTGGAGAGTGGCACCAGCACCGGAGAATTCAAGCGACAGGCCAGCGAAGAAATCTCGCAGCCTGACAATTTCGCTTTCGAACAAGATGCGCGCCTGCGCGCCGATGCTCATTCCCGCCAGATCTTCAGCGAGTGCCGCCGGTTTCACTCGGACAGCCCAGCCTGCGCCGATCAAGGAGAGCATCGCCGGGCTGCCGACAACGTCGTGGTTCACAGCCTCGACAGTCCCCTTTACCGGTGAGGGAACGGAAAGCGAACGCCTCCCCATCTTAAGAGCGAATAAAGGCTCGCCCTTGTCCACTTCTCTCCCGATCTCCGGCAGAATGACATCGTCGATCCGGCCGGCAAGCTTGAGCAGCAGGTCATCGGCACCGACGGCTAATGTTCCCCCGGCATCGAGCGCCGACCAGTTATGGCCAGGCGAATAGAACAGACCGTCGGAAATTAAAACTCCATCGCCTGCCAGCTCATGCGGCTCGGCTGTAACCTTTATGTCTGCGCTACGGCGTTTGCGGATGGCGATCCACTCGGCTATTACGACGATAGCTACCGTTGCAGCAAACAGGATCCCAACCATTTTCGCTCCTCCTCACCAGCAGGGCCGGAAACACCCCGGTCTCTATTCACATTCCACAGACTCGGTACCCAGATGATCGCGGATAAGACGGACCCAGCGCTCAGGCGCCAAACCCGAACCGATATCGTCCATCAGTTCGCCGCCATCTTGCGCCATTACGGCCAGCTCACCGCCGAACGCGCTTCGCAAACGCCGCATCGACAACTCCATCCACTGTCTCGCGACGCTGCCACCCAACAGACCGCTAAGCTGCTCGGCCAGGCGCCAGGAGCGAACCTTGTAGAGCCAACCCTTCCCGTACGGATCCAGTTGAACCAAATCCGGGTCGTCGTGCAGCAATTCGTTGACCTCTACAATCTCTCCCTCGACCGGATTGGCTATCGGCACCATCCTCCTGCCGCTTCGCAGGTACGTTGCTCCCTGGCCCACATCGAGCTCGACATTCGTCATCGGCAGCGTCGCCTTATCAATCCGGCCGATCAGCCGCCTTGCGAAGTCATCGAGACCTACTACAACCGTCTGGGCGTCGATCTCTCGCACCCAGGTATGAAGCGGGTGGTAAGAAATGCCCTGCGGCATCGATATGCCCTCGACTTTAGCGATGATTGTCAGCTTGGCTATCTGTTGTTTTGAGGGTTCAGACTTCTTCCTTAAATGAAGGAAGTACTCCAACGCCAGCACCGCAGAAACCATTAACACCAAAAGGATGACAGTCATTTCAGCTCACCTTCATTCGTCGGCTTCCTTTCTGCACTCTTGGTAGCCAACTCACCGAGCGTACTAAGAGCAGAATTCGTGCCAGGAATATCAATTGATCTGCGCCAACGTCAGCACAGCTATCACGTTGAATACAATAGACTTACCTTTTCACTAGCCAACGTTGCGCAAAGCTAGATTCTCTTATCTGTTGAATTATTAATCGCTATTTTCGGGCTGTACGTTGAATATATAGACATTACTATCAGCGCATTTCGGCTGATATGATGAGAAATGCAACATTTTTTATCATAATCGGTACTCTGGCAGCCATCCTGCCTGACTACCGCCGCTCGGCGTTAAATGCCCAACATTCAAGTAATTAAAGAGATTGACAGCGCCTCAAAAAAGATTTATATATGAACAATTGCTCAGATACGAAGGTCTTATATGCAAGCAAAACAGGACAAAAACAACTCCCGTAGAAAGCGGTTAAAAGCAGCCCTGGTCGGCCTCCCGAGCGACGAAAACACCGAAAGGCTTGCCGATTTCTATTCCGCTTTCGCGGATCGGACGCGCCTGCGTATAATTTCGGCTCTGCTAGCCGCCAGTGAGCTCTCCGTGGGACAGCTATCCCGGATTGCCGGCACGACCGACTCGGCAGTTTCCCACCAACTCAAGACGCTCAGGCTGTTGCGTTTGATCACCTACCGCAGCGAGGGCAGGATGTCCTACTACCGGCTCGACGACGAACACATAGAACAGATTCTCAAAGCAGGCCTGGAGCACGTAATGGAGCAGGTTTAATGCGGCCTAAAACTGATTCTCCGCAAAACGCGCCGGTCTGTAGTTTCGCCGTCGAAGGGATCGACTGTGCCGACTGTGCAAGCAAAATCGAGAAGGCGGTTTCCCGGCTGCCGGGAGTCAAAAGGGTCAGTGTCAGTATTGTCGACAGGACATTGCGAGCGGAGGGTTCGGGACCGGAATTTGACCGAAACAGGGTAGCCGCCGAAGTGCGCAGTCTCGGCTATGAGCCGCTCTTGGACGATGCTACTAAAGACGCTCGAAACGACAATTTTCTCGGCATAGTAAAAAGAATTCTGGACATTTTGCCGCTCGCGCTGCTTTGCTTCGGCGCGGCGTTGCAGTTCTCCGGTGTCCAATCTTTGTTCTATATTCCTCTCTACGCCATCGCGATCATCACGGGCGGATACGGCTTCGCGCGCAAGGGCTTGCTGGCGACGCTGCGGCTCTCGCTGGACATGAACGCTCTGATGACGATCGCAGTCCTGGGCGCGGTCTTCCTCGGCGACTGGCTGGAGGCGGCCACAGTCGTCTTCCTCTTCTCGCTCGCAAACCTGTTGGAGTCGCGCAGCATGGATCGCGCGCGGCGCGCTGTGGAACAGCTGATGGAACTCGCCCCTCAAACCGCACTGGTCCAGCGAAACGGCGACGAGGTGGAACTGCCTGTCGGCGAGGTCCGCATCGGAGAAACGCTGATCGTCAAACCCGGAGCGCGCATTCCGCTCGACGGGACTGTCAAGGGCGGCAGCTCGAGCGTCGACCAGTCGCAAATCACCGGTGAATCGCTGCCGGTCCTCATCGAAAAGGGAGCCGACGTCTATGCAGGCTCGATCAACGGAGAGGGGACGCTCGAGGTCGGAGTCACCAGCCTCGAGGAGGACAGCACCATCGCCCGCATCGTCCGTCTCGTGCGTGAGGCTCAAGCGGGGAGGGCGCCGACAGAGCGCTTCGTCGACCGTTTCGCCCGCTTCTACACGCCGGCCGCGGTCGCCATTGCCGCGGTCGTCGCCATCCTTCCTCCCCTCTTCCTCGGCACCTGGGATATTTGGTTCTACCGAGCGCTTGTTCTGCTTGTTATCGCCTGCCCCTGCGCCCTGGTCATCGCTACGCCCGTAGGAATCGTTTCCGGCCTCACCGCCGCGGCCAGAGCAGGGGTGTTGATCAAGGGCGGCACTTTTCTGGAGAGAGCGGCGGAAGTCGACCTGGTCGCCTTCGACAAGACCGGCACGCTGACTAACGGCGTGCCAAAGGTGGCGCGGATAGTGGTGCTGAACCATGCCACCCCGGAAGAAGTTCTAAGCCTGGCCGCCTCCCTTGAGCGCTACTCGGAGCATCCTCTCGCCCGGGCTATCGTCGGCGCGGCCAGGGAGCAAGGGCTCGATCTCGCCGTCCCGGAGGAAGTCAGGGCCGTGCCTGGCAAAGGGGTCGAGGGCCGCATCGGCGGCGAGACCGTCCTGGTCGGCAGCCATCGTTTCTTCACGGAACGAGGGATCTGCGACCATAGCGAGGGCAACAGATGCCCGGCCTCCGACCTGCAAGCCGGGCAAACGCTGGTCTGTGTGGCGCGGGGTCGAGAGGTCGCGGGAGCGATATTCCTCAGCGACTCCATCCGCGAGGAAGCCTCCGACGCGATTGCCGGTCTGAGAACTTTCGGCTCGCTGACATCCGCGATCCTCACCGGCGACAACCTTTCGACGGCGGAGGCCGTTGCGCGGGAAATCGGTATCGATGACGTCGCGGCGGAGCTGCTCCCGAAAGATAAACTTGAGCGGCTGAACCATTGGCGCAGCGAGGGCAAGGTGGTGATGATGGTCGGCGATGGTGTGAATGACGCGCCCGCTCTGGCCGCCGCCGACGTCGGCGTTGCCATGGGCGCCGCCGGAACCGACATTGCTCTGGAAACCGCCGACATTGCCTTGATGGCCGACGACCTGCGCAAGATTCCTTTCACCATCGCCCAAAGCCGGCGCACAATGAGGGTGGTGCGGCAAAACATCTTCCTCTCGATTGCGATCAAGCTGCTGTTCCTGGCTCTCGCCGTGGCCGGCCTGGCAGGGCTGTGGATGGCGATTGTCGCCGACATGGGTGTCTCACTCGCCGTCATCGCAAACAGTCTCCGCTTGCTATCTATCAGTAAATGAATTTACTGTTTCTGCACTTGGCCGGTTGACATCGAAGGAATTGCTTGTCAGGATTCTGCCAGCCTCAACGGGGGAAGGGGTATGCGCAAAACTCTGCTTTTCACGCTGTTATGTTCGACATTGTCATTGCTAAGTTGTGGCGCTCCCAACGCCGAAATCCGTGAGAGCATCACCATCTACGCCGCGGCCAGCCTTACTGACGTGGTCGGGGAGTTGGCTGCGCGCTTCGAAGAGAACACAGGTATAGCGGTTGCGACCAACCTCGCCAGCTCGGGGATGCTGGCGCAACAGATAATCGCCGGCGCTCCCGCCGACGTTTTTTTGTCCGCCAATACCGACTGGATGAGCGAAGTGGTCAAAACCGGGATCTCCAGCGCTGAGGACGTGGTTGATTTCGCCGGCAACGGGTTGGTCGTGGTTATCAGGTCAGACGCGGCTCTCGATCTTGATAATCTCGACGATCTGTTGTCTCCGGATTTCTACAAAATCGCCATTGCCGATCCATCTCATTCACCAGCCGGTAAATATGCCGTCGAGGCTCTGCGGTCGGCGGGAATCTACGACCAACTAAAGGATAAACTGATTCCGGCCATCGAAGTGCGCGCCGCGCTTGCCTATGTCACTTCTCGTGAAACAGAGGCCGCCATGGTCTACCGGACTGACGCCAGGATAGTCAAGGGGATTCAAATCGCTCTCGATGTGCCTGAATCCTTACACGCGCCGATCATCTACCAGGCGGCTGCGATCGGCGATCCTGCGGGGGCCGCAGGCCGGCAATTCCTGGAATTCATTACTTCGGCCGAAGGCCGTGCTATCCTTGGCGAATACGGTTTCACCACACCGTCCCGATA
>DATKUA010000007.1:0-2072 GCA_035530855.1 Acidobacteriota bacterium
AAACGGTAACGCCGCATGGACCAGGACCACAAAAGCAAAGGATCAAGGGCCGGCCGCATAGCACTCTGGTTCGGCATAATCGGCAACGCCCTGCTGATCGTCGCCAAGGCCTTCCTGGGCGTCGTGGGGCGCTCGCAGGCGCTGATCGCCGACGCAGTCCACAGCTTCACCGATTTCGCCACCGACATCTTGGCCTTCGCCGGCCTCAAGTACGCCGAGAAGGGCGAGGACGAGGACCACCCCTTCGGCCACGGCAAGATCGAGACGCTGATGACGCTGCTGATCGGCCTCACGCTGGTCGCGGTGGGCATCTGGATCGGGTACACAGCCGCCGCTTCGATGATGGCAGGGTCCCTGCAAGGCCCGACCTACGTCGCCCTGATCGGCGCGCTGGTCTCCATCGCCGTCAAGGAATGGATGTATCAGTACACCGTGCGCGTCGGGCGGCGGATCAAGAGCAACGTTCTCGTCGCCAACGCCTGGCACCACCGCTCCGATGCCTTCAGCTCGATCGCCGCGGCCCTCGGCATCGGCGGTGCGCTCATCCATCCTTCGCTGATCTTCCTCGATCCGCTCGCCGCCCTGTTGGTCGCCGGATTCATTGTCAAGGTCGGCTTCGACATCATTGTCCCCGCCTTCCAAACCGCCGCCGACGCCGCGCCCGAGCAGTCCCGCCTCGACGAAATCCAGGCTGTGGCCGAATCGGTCGAGGGCGTTCGCAACACGCACGACCTCAAGGCGCGCCAGTACGCCAGCAAATTGCACGTCGAGATCCACATCGTCGTCGATCCCGGGATTCCCGTGGTCAACGGCCACATGATCGCCAACTCCGTCAGAGACGCGATACTCAACGGTGTGGAAGACATCCTCGAGGTCATCGTCCACGTCGACCCCGACAAAACCCAGGCCTAAATCACCCCAGTCGCGCCGCAAGCCGATTCCTGCTGAAAATTGGCCTGCCGTCCGCGTCCGCCGGTGCAAATAGGCTTGACGAACGCCTTTCGATAACATAGATTTCATTCTTGTCCCGCGCCGGTCGCGGGCTGCCGCTCCTCAGTAGCTCAATCGGCAGAGCATCCGGCTGTTAACCGGAGGGTTGTAGGTTCGAGTCCTACCTGAGGAGCCATTCTTTATGCTTTAAAATCAATAAGTTACGGAGCAGCCCGCCATTCAACGCCTTCGCTCGATATCAGGGGAAGTCCGATTTGTCCCCACATAGTCCCCACTTTTCAGCTACTGTAAGTGATGTTGCGCTACCTTCAATTCGAGGTCTGCTTATTGAATTCTCTGTGCTAGTTGAGTTGATCTCTATTCAAATCCAGGGATGAAGAGCCTGTTGACTCTTGACTCACATTGTAACGCTCTTATGGAGTTCCAGCTTGACTATGTAATGATTCATGCTTAACTTTGTACTGATACAAATAAAATACCTGAATGCCCCCGCACGAAACATTTTTCGAAAGCACTTGTGTCAGGATTCTCAGGCATGCCCTCGCCAGCAATCCTGATTTTCGATGAGATTCTATAATGGAGTGGGAAATGCCTGTCATTGATCTTTCCTTTCGTGTTCAGGGTACCGAGATACCCGCGGATCACAGCTATCTGCTATATAAAGCAATCACGAATATCATCCCAGAGATTCACCCGCCCAATCAAAGAATGAGTGAAGCTGAGGGTAATTCCGCGCGTACTACTGATACTGACCATGCCGAGACCAAACCCTTCTGGAAATCCGTTTTCATCCACCCGATAAACGGTCAACTCTCGGGGGATCGGATGCAAAGGCTGACACCGCGGAGTCGGCTTACTCTTCGTCTCGGCAGTGATTTTATTTCAGCAATTCTTCCCATCGCGGGGAAAACCCTACGCCTTGGGGAGAAAACCATCTTGATCGGAATACCGACCATTTACACCCTCAAGCCGTCACCTCGCCTTTATAGCCGGCTGGTGGTCATTCGGGGATTCACTGAACCGGGCGACTTCCTCGACGCCGCGAACCGGCAATTATCAAAGCTTGGAATCAAGGGCAAGCCCTCCTTGCTGTTGCGTAAGGGCAAGGCATCTTTCGAAGG
>DATKUA010000008.1:0-57545 GCA_035530855.1 Acidobacteriota bacterium
GCATAAGCCAGCCTGACTGCGAGACCAACAAGTCGAGCAGAGACGAAAGTCGGGCCTAGTGATCCGGTGGTTCTGTATGGAAGGGCCATCGCTCAACGGATAAAAGGTACGCCGGGGATAACAGGCTAATAGGGCCCAAGAGCTCATATCGACGGCCCTGTTTGGCACCTCGATGTCGGCTCATCGCATCCTGGGGCTGAAGCCGGTCCCAAGGGTTGGGCTGTTCGCCCATTAAAGCGGTACGTGAGCTGGGTTTAGAACGTCGCGAGACAGTTCGGTCCCTATCTGGTGTGGGCGTAGGAGAGTTGAGAGGAGCTGCCCCTAGTACGAGAGGACCGGGGTGGACGAACCTCTAGTGTGCCAGTTGTCGCGCCAGCGGCAGCGCTGGGTAGCTACGTTCGGAAGGGATAACCGCTGAAAGCATCTAAGCGGGAAGCCCACCTCAAGATGAGCTCTCCCGGTCGAAAGACCCTAAAGGCCACTGGTAGAACACCAGGTTGATAGGCGGGATGTGTAAGCGCAGCAATGTGTTTAGCTTACCCGTACTAATCGGCCGTGCGGCTTGACCACTAGATCTGCGCCGGGCACATCTGGCCCGCCGCGTTCAGGCATTTTCAGCGATGCGCAGCGATGCGTGCGCCGCCTCACAGGTTGATAAAGGAATTCCCGGTGACAATAGCGAGGGGGCCATACCTGTTCCCATTCCGAACACAGAAGTTAAGCCCCTCAGCGCCGAAAATACTGCACTCTATGGGTGTGGGAAAATAGGTCATTGCCGGGATTAATTTTGGAAATCCCGTCGGCGTTACAGCAACGCCGGCGGGATTTTTTTATCTCTCTATGCCGCTTGCCCGTCATTGCACGTATACTTGAATTGAGTCGGAATTACTTGTTGATACGGAGCTGGAAAATGCGCGAGCTTACTGCTTACTGCGGTCTGCAGTGCCACGATTGCAACTTCTATCTCATCTCTCGCGAGGAAGACGAGGCGAAGAGAGAGCGGATACGGCGCGATACACTGCGTATCTGCAATGAGCAGTATGGGATGGGATTGACGCTCGAGGACATAACCGAATGCGACGGCTGCACCACCGCCGGCGGCAGACTCTTTGCCGGCTGCAGTAAGTGCAAAGTCAGGGCTTGCGTCACCAAGAAGGGCTTTGAGAGCTGCGCCTTCTGCCCCGAGTGCCCCTGTCCCGAGCTCGAGGAAGTGCACAAACTCGACAGTCAAGCCCGAGACCGCCTGGATCAGATCAGGAGCGGAAAGCCGGGTAGGGAAACCAGCTGAAACCTGCATACCCACAGTTCTTGGTTAGATTACTCAACCTTGACATCCCTTCTGCAGCGCATCCAGACTTCTCCCATGGCAGCAGAAATGAAACAGAGATCGAGGGAATTTCCCTTCGTCACAGTCGAGGTGGTGGCTGAGCGCGGCGAATTCCTCATTTCCGCCCTCTGGGAAGGCGGAACCATCGGCGTCGAGGAGATGTTTGAGCAGGCGCCTGAGGGCCGCATACGCCTCAAGGCTTTTTTCGAGGAACTGACCACCCGCCGCGCCTGCCTTCTCGGCCTGCGCGAGACGATGCCAGACGCGGAGGTGGTCGACGAAGGCAGTGTGAAGATTGACGACTGGATCTCGCTGCTGCACGGCGGCTTCGAGCCGGTCGCCGTCGGCCCCTTCCTCATCGTTCCCGCCGGGCCGCCTCCTCCGCCGGTCAGGGGTGCGAAACTGTTGCGGATCAAGCCCGGCATGGGCTTCGGCACGGGCACGCATGCAACCACCCGTCAGACACTCGAATTCATCTGCGAAATTGTGAAACCCGGTGATGCTGTTTTCGATCTCGGCACCGGCTCGGGCATCCTTGCCATCGCCGCAGCCTTGCTGGGCGCGCGGCAGGTGCTGGCGGTTGATATTGACCCCGAAGCGGTGGATAACGCCGCCGAGAACCTCGCGATCAACGGTGTTGGCGAATCGGTTGAACTGCAACACGGCTCGATCGAGCGGGCCGAAGGCCGCAGCTTCGACCTGATCGCCGCCAACATCCTCACCGGTCCGCTGCTCTCGCTCTTTTCCCGCGGCCTCGCCGGCCTGCTCAAGCCCGGCGGCGCGTTGATACTCTCCGGCTTCCCGCCGGCGGAGTTCGACCGCTTCGAAGGTGTCGCTGCGTTGCACGGCCTGAAGATCGCCGAGAAGCGCTGCAGCGGTGACTGGGCCTCATTGCTGCTCAGGAAGCCGGCCGGTTGAAACCATAGAAAAAAAGCCCGCCCTTTCGGGCAGGCTCTATCTCCGAGTTAACGGAGTAAGGGGGGTGTTGAGTGGCGAGAAATCGGCGGGGGTTGCCGTGTCTCGCCTAGGGGGTAAAGGGGATGTCTTTGCCACCCCCCGTAGCACGTTTTATTTAACGCTGATCTCGATCTGCTTCGGCTTGGCCTCTTCGGCGTGAGGCATAATCACCTCGAGGACGCCGTCGCGGAACGTCGCCTCGATCTTGTTCTTGTCGACCGAAATAGGCAGCGTGAAGGAGCGGCAGAAGCCGCCGTAAGCGCGCTCTACGCGATGGTAGTTCTCACGCTTGATCTCCTTGTCGAACTTGCGCTCGCCCTTAAGCGTCAGCACATTGTTCTCCACGCTGATGTGAACGTCGTCCTTGGCCATGCCGGGAAGTTCGGCACGCAGCACCAGGTTGTCCTTCGTCTCGAAGATGTCGACGGCCGGACGCCAAAGGCTGGCGGTCGTCTCGCCGTCGTCATCAAAATCGCCGAACATCCGGCTCAGGTCTCGCTTCACACCCATCAGGTTGCGGAACGGATCCCAACGCATCAAAGTCATCTCTCAACCTCCATCTATCGGTCTGCCGGGCCTTGCGACCCGTCTTGGCTTCCGAATTCCACGCCGGGGCTGTTATCCCGACCATTATCTTAGTCTTTCCATATTATAATACCTGAGCGGTTACATGTCAAGTATTTTTGTGGGCATGCTCCCCGCCCGCGTTGACGCCCGCTCTGCTGTCCTGCTACGATTCCTTTCAGGAGGAGGAATTGAGCGGAATAGCCGAGAATCTGGCCCGGGTACGTAAGAGCATCGCGAACGCAGCAGCCAGAGCCGGCCGCGATCCGGCGGAGATCACGCTGGTAGCCGTCTCGAAGACCAAACCGCGCGAGCTGGTTGAGGAGGTTCTCGCTGCCGGCCACAGCGTGTTCGGAGAGAACCGTGTGCAAGAGGCGGAGACCAAGTTCGTGCCGCCGCTTGCGGGCGCGGAGCTTCACATGGTCGGCCACTTGCAAAGCAACAAAGCTAAGTCCGCCGCGGCACTGTTCGATCGCATCCACTCGATCGACTCGCTCAAAACCGCCCGGCGGCTCGACGGTTTCCTGGCCGAGTACGGCCGGACGATGAAAGCGCTGGTGCAAGTCAACCTCGGGAACGAACCGCAGAAGAGTGGCATCGGCGAGGAAGATACAGCCGCCCTGCTGCGAGGTTTGTCCGGGCTCGAGAGAATCGATGTGGACGGCCTGATGGTGCTGCCTCCATTCTTCGACGATCCTGAGCGGACACGCCCTTATTTCATCGCTCTGCGTGAGATGCGGGAACGCCTGTCCAAAATGGATCTCGGCGGAATCAATCTTGTCCACTTGAGCATGGGGATGACCGCCGACTATGCCGCGGCTATCGAAGAGGGTGCGACGATGATCCGCGTCGGCACCGCGATTTTCGGCGCCCGCGGGTGAGGGCGGCGCAATGCAATTCGTCATCACAGCAATTTATATCGTCGCCGTCGCGATGTTCTGGCTGCTCGTCTTCCGAGCGGTTGCCGCCGCGCTAAAACTAAATCCATACAATCCCTCGATACAGTTCCTTTTCCGCATCACCGAGCCGCTCGTGCACCCATTCCGGGGGCTGCGCCGCGGGCCGTCGCGAATCGATCCCGCCGTTTTCCCGCCGATGGGAATCCTGGCGTTAATCATCCTCTACTTCCTCTACAGGATCTGGTGGGTTTGATGGGCGGCGGGGCGGAGCCGAATACCCTTTTCGAGGTCAAGCCGGAAGGTGTCGTGCTACGCCTGCGTGTCGTACCGAGGGCTTCCCGCTCGAAACTACTCGTCGAGGAGGCAGGCCTGCGCCTGAGGCTGGCAGCACCGCCGGTTGAGGGGGCTGCCAATACCGAGCTGGTCCGCTATCTCGCGAAGTTCTTCGGCATGCCAAAGTCCGCCGTAACGCTTGTCTCAGGTGAACGCAGCAAGAGTAAGAGAGTCTTGCTGGCAGGCGCCTCTCCGGATGAGGTGCAAAGGCTTCTGGGAGGGCTGGGATAGATGCCGAAGCATGCCGGACTGAGGATAATCGCCGGGCGCTACAAGGGGCGCCGGCTGAAGACCATCGACGCCCCCGGAACGCGGCCGATGACCGACCGTGTGCGCGAGAATCTCTTTAACATCCTCGCACCCGAGCTCGAGGGCGCACGCTTGCTCGATCTGTTCGCTGGCAGTGGCGCGGTCGGTATCGAAGCGCTCAGCCGCGGTGCGGCGGCTGCCCTGTTCGTCGAAAGCGAGCGGGCTTGGGCCGATATTATCACCGCGAATCTTGACGACCTCGGCCTGCGCACGAGCAGCCTCGTGATGCGCACCGATGCTTACAAGGCTGTCGAGTCGCTGGGAAGCAGCGGCCAGGAGTTCGGTATCGTCTTCGCCGGAGCGCCCTACGACACCGATCACCACAACCGCATCCTCGCCGCCGTTCATGCTGCCGGCATCTGCCGCCTGGGCACTATTGTGCTGCAATACCGTGCCGGAGATCCTCTTCAAACCCCCACCGGTTATGGCATCGATACGCGGACTTATGGGATAACAGCACTCAGTTTCCTGAGATACTCAGATGCCTGAGCAGCTACCGCAGTTGCCGCCGTTGATATCGGCTTCCGCAGCTGAAAAAATCCTGGCCGCCATCGAGAATGGCGCTTCATCGGTGGAAGTATCCCTGGATCTGAATCTCAGCCGCGAGAAAATCGACTTACGACCCGGGGAAGCAGTTCTCAGGGGTATTGATGTCGGCGTTGACCTGCTTCGTAAAATCCTAAAAAAGACCGCCGCCGTCTTTGCCGTCTATGAGGACGGGCTTGAGGCCGTCGAAATCCGGGACGACGGCTACGCCAAGCTGGTCCCGACCGAAGGCGCGCCGACGATAGAACTGAGCGGCATTCGCATGCACCGCACCGCCGGCATCGATCCATTCGAGGATGCACGCCTCAAGGCCGCAGCCGTCGTCCGGCACGGCGATATCGTCCTCGATACCTGCGGCGGCATCGGCTACACGGCCACCTGGGCGAAGCGCCTCGGTGCTGAGCGAGTGATGAGCGTGGAGGTCAATCCAGTCGTGATCGAACTGCGGCGGCTCAATCCCTGGTCTCGTGAATATCTCGAAGACTCCTCCATCGAGAAACAAGAGAGCGACGTTGCCGACCTGGTCCAGTCTTTCACAGATGGCTCGCTCTCGTGCATCCTCCACGATCCGCCTCGTTTCTCCCTCGCCGGACATCTCTACGGCGCGAAATTCATCGGGCAGATGCGCCGTGTTTTGCGCCCCGGCGGGCGCTTGATGTTCTACACCGGCGAACCTTATAGCCGTGGCCGCGGCCGGGATTTTGTCGCAGGTCTAAGTCGCAGGCTGGAATCCGCCGGCCTTCGGGCTAATTGGAAAAAAGAACTGCAGGCGTTTATCGGTTCCCTGCCTAGAGTGCGCAAGTAAATTAATCCCGCCGGGAACTTCCTTTAAGCGCGAATGCCAATCGATGGTCGGAGTCAAGCTAACGTTTGCTGTCAGGAAGCGGATTCTTCGCCGATGCTGCGGCGCATGACGGCGACGTTGTAGCTGTTGAGCAGATCGCGGCGGCTGATCATCCCCACCACCCGCCGCGACTCGGAGGCGTCAACCACGGGAATGCGCTCTACATCGATTTGGTTGAAGCGTTCGAAAGCCGTAAGCAGATTGTCTTCCGGCGTAAGCGTGATGACGCGCCGCGTCGCCAGGTCGTCGGCGATGACAAGCTGCGCCAATCCCTCTTCGAAGAAGTGCTCTCGCAAGTCGTGAAACGAGAGGATGCCGGTCATGTAGCCTTTACTGTCGACGACCGGGAAATAAAACTGATCGCTGGTGGTCATGGTCTTGACCAACTCCGCGTAAGGCGCGGCTTGGGCGATGACCTCGAACTCTCCGCTCATCACCTCGCCGACCTTGATGCCGGCCATCACGTTCTCCTCACGGCCCTCACGCAGCCTCACACCCCGGCGCGCCAGCTTGCGGGAGTAGATGCTCTCGCGGTCGAGCTTCTGCGCCAGCAGCGTGCTGGCGATGCAGGCGAGCATCAGAGGCAGGATGATGCGGTAGTCCCCGGTCATCTCGAAGAGGATGATGATGCTCGTCATCGGTGCGTGTGTAACGCCGGCGACCATCGCCCCCATGCCGACCAGCGCATATGCCTGCGGTGAACTGACCAGCCCGGGCAGCAAGGCATTGAATGCCACCCCGACGAGGTAGCCGGCCGACGCGCCGATGAAGAGTGAGGGTGCGAAGATGCCGCCGCTGCCTCCTGCTCCGAGAGTCAGTGAGGTTGCCAGCAGCTTGGCCAGAAACAACGCCAGGGCAACCATCCATCCGACGGTCAGCAGGCCGAGCGCCGATCCCGGCGCCGAAATGGAGGCCAGGTCACCCCGCATCAGGCCCTCGATCGTGTCGTAACCCACTCCGGCGACGTTGGGGAAGAAAGCCACCAGGCAACCCACCAGCACCCCGCCGATCACCCCCTTGAACCATACCGGCAACTTCACCGCATCGAAGGTGTCCTCCACCTTATAGACCGTCTTTGAGAAGAGCACTCCGAGTGCGCCCGCAATTAGTCCCAATAGCAGAAAGGTGCCGATCTCGTAGAAGCTCGACCAGGTGAAGCTCTTCAGCATTTCGGGGATCAGGAACGCGGGCGAGTTGCCGAGGTGTGCGCGGCTGACGACGGTTGCGATGACGCTGGAGATGACGATCGGGCTCAGCGTCATCGTCCCGTACTCGCCCAACAGCACCTCGAGCGCGAACAGCACACCGGCGATCGGCGCGTTGAACGTGGCTGCCAATCCTGCGGCGGCGCCACAGCCGACCATGATCCGCATGCGCCTGCGCGATGCATTTATCCCTTGCCCGATGACCGAGCCCGCCGCGCTGCCGATCTGCACAATCGGGCCCTCGCGGCCCACCGATCCGCCGGTGCCGATGGTTATCGCCGAGGCGATCAGCTTGATGAACACGACGCGGAGACGAATCACCCCGCCGCGTAGAGCAACCGCCTCCATCACCTCCGGCACACCGTGGCCCTTGGCCTCGCGCGCCAGCCAATGGACCAGGGGGGCGACGATGGATAGGCCGATCAGCGGAGGCAGCATTCGATGCCACCAGGCTAGTTGCCCCATCGCGCCGAGCAATTGCTCGCTTGTGCCGAATGAAATCTTTTCAGCGGCGTGGATGACGATTCTGAAGAGGATGGCGCCGTAGCCGCCGATCACGCCGATGGTGATCGCGATCAGCGTAATCGCGGTGCGCTCGTGCCTTTGATACTGTTCAATTACCTTGCGAGCAATTGCACCCATGCGGCGCATCCTCCACACTCCGCCGATACCTCCCGGAGCGCCCACAATGTTATTTATTCAATTGGATGCGTCAACAGCTAATTGAGCCGGTTTATCAACAATCAGTGGAGGGGATAAGTTAAAAGCGATTCCACACAGTCTCCAGAAGGCGCCGCAAAAGCGAAGAGGTGCTGCTGATAAACGCGGGGATTAGTGTTGCGGCGACCCGGCTTCGGGACCGACCAGGAAGCGGAACACCACACTGCCGATGGTGATCGTGTCGCCGTGGCGCAGCAGCGAGGTCGAGATGCGCTGGCCGTTGACGAAGGTGCCGTTGGTTGAGCCGGTGTCGTGGACGAAAAAATTGCGTCCGTCGGATTCGATACGGCTGTGCCTGCGGCTGACCGATGAGCCGGTGAGCACGATGTCGTTGACGTTGTTGTCGCGCCCGATCCAGGTGCTGCCGCGTTGGCGCAGTTTGAACATCTGACCGCGATCTTCGCCCATCTCGACGCGTAACACCGACCCGTAGAAAGCCATCTCGGCCGGCTCGGGCAGTTGCTGTTCCACGTTCGCCGGCATTGCTCCGGGCAGCGGAGGGCGGTCGGCCTCCCCAGGCCGGTTGACCATTTTCTTGAGTTTAACGGCGACGCGCATTTGCAGCCCCAGCATCAGCGCCAGTAGCAGCACGACGACCGTCAGCAGCACAACGAACAGGATATCGGTTCCAGTCATTTTAATCTCGCCTACTCGCTCCCAAATGTATCGCTTCCGCCTCGATCACAACAGCAGTCATGTCATCGTCGGGAGCGGAGTTTGCTGCGCTGGTCACTAACCTTTCGGCAATCTCTTCCGCCGAATGCGGCCTGTCGAGGATTTCGCGGAGAGTCCTTTCACCCAGGGTTTTCACGAGCCCGTTGCTGCAGAGTAGAAAGCGGTCGCCTGATTCGATGCCGCTCCTGCCGGTTGCTGCTTCCACGATGCCCTCAGAGCCCAGCGGTTCGCTGGCGCAGGTCATGTACTCGGGCTCATCCATGTCCAGCGGTAAGAAATCGCCCGTCCCCTGACCCTCGTCCCGAATGCAATCCTCGGGGACAATTTCTGTCAACAGACCATTGCGCATCAGGAAAGCGTGGGCGCCGCCGCACCAGCCGAAGAGCAACTGGCCGCCCGCGACGACGGCGGTGACCGCCGAGCACTGAAATTCATCGAGATGCGTCTCTGCAGCCCGCTTCAGATTGCACACCTCGGCATGAGCGTGATCCAACGCCAGGCCAAGGCGGTGAGTTTCGCGTACCGGGTCGTCGGAGCCCAGCGTCTCGAGGCCTTCCTTGCCGCGGGTGATCATGATCCAGCGCAGGATCGACTTCGTCGCCTTGCGGCTTGCCTCGCCCCCCCGCCTGCCGTCACCGTCGAGCACGGCAAAGATGCCCGCGTTAGACTCGCAGATCCAGCTGTCGCCATTATCCTCCGTGTTCGGATTCGATCGTGAAGCGGCGGCGGCGTTGAGCCGGATAATATCGATATGATTATCGCTGAGTGGCGGCACCGGCTTCGTGCCACGCGCCGGCTGCCCTGGACCGTAGGTGGAAATCTCCATCACTTGCGGCCCGGGGCTCATATTCACGTTCGGATTGCCGGAGGCCATCGCACCGGCAGGCATCGCCCTGCGCCGGGCTGAGAGGCCGGCTACATATGCCGCAGCCGCGACATTCAGCGCGGCAAGCAACAACGCAACGGTCAGCAACAAAGTTAAAGCCATCAGCTTCTAAACCCGGCCTAACTCCTTTGGATATATTGTCGCTTATTTTATCGCCGGATGGAGTGACACCGCTCACGAAGAAAAAGGTTATTTAACCTGCTGTGCCGCATGCCCAATCCTTGACAATCTCGCGTTCTGCCTGCGAGAATCGTTTGCGTTTATGCATATTGAAAAACACAGCAAAGTTAGACGGTTCAGGGGTTTAGAAGACATTATCCTAATGCGCGACTGTTTTTCCGCGCGATCCAGGGAGAGGAGAGGGCTTTGAAGATTCACGAGTATCAGGGAAAGGAAATCCTTCGCCGCTACGGCGTCCCGGTCCCGCGCGGTGTGTTGATCACCGACGCCGGAGACGCCCGCGCCGCCGCCGAGGAACTTGGGGGCGGCATTGTGGTGGTCAAGGCGCAGATCCACGCCGGCGGCCGCGGCAAGGGCGGCGGAGTGAAGCTCGCGAAGAATCCCGACGAGGCTCAGAAGTACGCCGGGCAGATCCTCGGGATGACACTGGTCACCCACCAGACCGGCCCCGAGGGCAAGGTGGTGCAGCGGGTGCTGATCGAGGAAGGCGCCGACATCGCCAAGGAGTACTACCTCGGCATCGTCGTCGACCGCGCCACCGAGCGCCCCGTGATCATGGCCTCCACCGAGGGCGGGGTGGAGATCGAAAAGGTCGCCGCGGAAACTCCGGAGAAGATTCTCAAGGCGTTCATCGACCCGATCGTCGGCCTGAAGCCGTTCCAGGCCCGCGCGCTCGCCTTCGGCCTCGGCATGGAAGGCGACAGCTTTAAGAAGACGGTCAAGTTCATCACCAATCTCTACAAGGCATTCGTCGAAAGCGATGCCAGCCTTGCCGAAATCAACCCGCTGGTGCGCACCGGCGCGGGGGACATCATCGCCCTCGACGCCAAGATCAACTTCGACGACAGCGCGCTGTTCCGCCACCCCGACTACGCCGACCTGCGCGATCTCAACGAGGAGGAGCCGTTGGAGACCGAGGCGGGAGAGTTCGACCTCAACTACATCAAGCTCGACGGCAGCATCGGCTGCATGGTCAACGGTGCCGGCCTGGCGATGGCCACGATGGATCTGATCAAGCTCTCCGGCGGCATGCCGGCCAACTTCCTTGATGTCGGCGGCGGGGCCAGCGTCGAGCGCGTCGCCGCGGCCTTCCGCATTCTGATGAGCGACGCCAACGTCGGGGCGGTGCTGGTCAACATCTTCGGCGGTATCGTCCGCTGCGACCGCGTCGCCGGAGGTATCATCGAGGCGCTCAAGAGCGTCAAGGTTGACGTACCGGTGGTCACCCGCCTGCAGGGCACCAACGCCGAAGAAGCGGCGAAGATGCTTGGCGAGGCCGATTTCGATTTCATCGTCGCTTCGGGACTGGCTGAGGCTGCCGAGAAGGTTGTCGCCGCCGCGAAAGGGGGTGCCAAATGAGCATATTCGTCGGAAATAACACGCGGCTGGTAGTTCAGGGCATCACCGGCGGCGAGGGCAAGTTCCACGCGCTCGCCTGTCGCGAATACGGCACCAACGTAGTTGCCGGCTGCACTCCCGGCAAGGGCGGCCAGGATGTCGAGGGCATTCCCGTCTACAACACCATGGCCGAGGCCGTCGCGAAGCACGACGCCAACACCTCGCTGATCTTCGTGCCGCCCGCTTTCGCGCCCGACGCGATCGTCGAGGCCGCCGCCGCCGGCGTCGAGTTGATCGTCTGCATCACCGAAGGCATCCCGGCGATGGATATGGTGCCGGTCAAGGCATACCTGCGCGCCAAGGGCGTGCGGATGATTGGACCCAACTGCCCCGGCGTGATCACCCCGGGCGAGGCGAAGGTCGGCATCATGCCCGGCTTCGTCCACAAACCCGGCCGCATCGGCGTCATCAGCCGCAGCGGCACGCTGACCTATGAGGTCGTGCACCAGCTTTGCGAGTCAGGCTTCGGCCAGAGCACCGCCATCGGCATCGGCGGCGACGCCATCCCCGGCACCAACTTCATCGACTGCCTCGAGCTGTTCGCCAAGGATCCCGATACCGACGCGGTGGTGCTGATCGGAGAGATCGGCGGCACAGCCGAGGAGGAAGCTGCCGAGTGGATTGCAGCCAACCTCGACAAGCCCGTCGTCTCCTTCATCGCGGGGCAGACGGCACCCAAGGGCAAGCGCATGGGTCATGCCGGCGCTATTATCTCCGGCGGCAAGGGCACCGCGGCTGAGAAGATGGAGGCGCTGCAAAAGGCGGGCATCCATGTCGTTATTTCCCCCGCTGACATCGGAGTTACCGTCGAGAAAGTGATGAAGTAGAAAGAGAGCAGTCCGGGCCGCCCGACTTGTGACGGAAGGGCGGCCTTTCCATATCTATGATCGCCTACTAAGACCGGCTCGCTCACTTGCCGGTCCTGCAGGGCCTGCAAATAGTACGCCCGTCCAGTCAACCTTTTGCGCCCCAATTTCATCAAAACTATGTGAAGATGATTGGTAAAGGGGAGTTGCATGTTCTTTTCATTGTTGTTTAAGGAGATACGTTTCCATCTTCTTACCTTCCGCTTTGCCGCCGCGCTGATTACAACCTTGACCCTGGTTCTGCTCAGCATGTGGGTTCTGGGCGACGACTACATCCGCCGGCGCAACACCTACAATCTGTCGGTAGAGACCACCGCGCGCCAGATCGAAGAGGTCTACGTGCCTTCGCAGATCAGCCCCACTCTGCACCGCCCTCCCTCGGCCCTCAGCATCTTCGCGCAGGGGGAGGATCGCCGCTTCGGCAACACGCTGCAGGTGCGGCGGTGGGAAGTACCGCGGCGCGCCGAGGGCAGCTTCACCGATAACATGCTGATGGCCGCTATGCCTGCCCTCGATCTCTATACAATCTTCGCGGTAGTGCTTAGCCTCTTCGGTATCCTGTTCACCTACGATGCCGTCTGCGGTGAGCGCGAGAACGGCACACTCAAGCTCCAGTGTTCCGGCGGCGCCAGCCGCGGGGCGATCTTCGCCGCAAAATTCTTCGGGGCACTCGCATGCCTTGCAATCCCGATTCTCTTCAGTCTCCTGGGAGGATTTCTCCTGCTGACTTTCTTTTTCAGCCTGACCTTCACGGCGGAGCAGTGGCTCGCCGTCTCAGCAATGGTAGGGGCGGGGCTGATCTATTGCGCACTATTCATAGCGGTCGGCCTGGCTTGCTCGGCGCTTGTGCGCCGCTCGTCGGTGGCCCTCATCCTGGCTTTGCTGGTCTGGACGCTGGCGGTGCTGGTGCTTCCGAGCGCTTCAAAGAGCGCTGCTGATGTGTTGCACCCGCTGCCCTCGCCGGCGGAAGTCAGCAACTTTGAGAAGGTGAGTGAGCGCGAAGTAGTAGAGCAAGCCAGTGAGTTTGCCAAGGAATACCCGGGTTACAATTCCGGCTGGTGGACGAGTAATTTCGGTTTGCCGGGAAACGGCGATTTTCTCAAGTACGACGGCCGGGAAGAGTGGTTCCGCCATGCCATAGCTTACGTCCGCTTTATTGAGCCTGTGATGCAAGGGCGCGCAGACCGGATTTGGGATGTTTACGGGCGTCACGACAAGGAGATGGAGAACCAGGCATCGGCATTCGGATTACTGGCCATGCTCTCGCCCACGATCCATTTGCGTGAGGCGTTCACCGGGCTGGCAAACACCGACTACAATGATTATTACAGATTCGTTGATTCCGCCCGCCGCTTCCGCCGGCAGATGATCGACGAGTTTGCCCGAAAGGGCTTCTTTAGCGACAAGGCGCTTGCCTTCTTCACTCGCCGCAAGCCGGCGGAGATTCTTCAGGCGGAGTGGGAGAAGCGTTATGAATATTACAGGCAAAGGCTGGAGGCGGGCGCGACCTACGACGACATCATCGGACCGCAATTCTGGGGTCCGCTTTCCCCGGAGCAGATGCCCAGATTCACACCGGCCATTGATCACCCAGATTTTGAGCTGGGAGTCAATCATAGCTGCGTGCTTGGAGCCGTGCTGGCAATCGTGTTCGCAGCCGGCGTTGTCGCCTTTTTACGCTATGACGTCCGCTGAGCAGAAGGTTCTGTCATGATTAATATCGCCCGAAGGCAGTTAATGGACGGCCTGAGAGATGCCAAGTTTCTCTTTCTGGCTCTTCTAGTATTGTTGGCTTTCATCGCCAACGGAGTCGTTTTCAGGGAAAACAACCGTTTGGAGAAGGAGGATCACCGTACAGCCATTACCGAGACGAACCGCCTGATGCAGGGAGTTTGCGGCAACCTGCAGAGTGCCGCGATTTTCCTGCAGCGGATGATCCGGCCGCCCTCCTCCTTGGCGTTCATCGCCGAGGGCGGCGGCAACATGATGCCCAACGCCGTGGTGATCAATGCCTTCAGCCGCTGGGGCATCGAGTACCAGCAGCGCAATAATGAGAAGATTCCGGTGTTGCCCCCGATTGACTGGAGTTTCATCGTTGGTGTGATGATGACACTGCTGGCGGTCCTTGTCAGTTATAACGCCGTCGCCGGTGAGAAGAAGGATGGGACGCTCAAGCTGGTGCTGTCGAATCCGGTCTCGAAGCTCAAGCTGTTCGTGGGCAAGTACCTGGGCCTGCTGGTAACAATGCTGATCTGTTTGCTTACCGGCGTGGTTCTCAACCTGGTTGTCATGGTCATGATGGGCGGCCCGCAATTGACGGCCGAGACGCTCTGGCCCGTCGCCTGGGCGTTGATGCTTGCCTTCCTCTGCATCTCAGCTTTCCTGCTGGCAGGAATAGCAGTCAGCTCGATGACCCGCAGCCCCGCCGTGGCGTTGGTGGTGCTGCTGGTTCTCTGGGTTTTGGCTGTTTTTGCGGTGCCCGGCATTGGGCGCCTGGCTGCAGAGCAGCTTGTTAAGGTTCCTTCGCAGGCCATGGTTGAGGAGGAGATCTACAGGGCCCAGGAAGAGATATGGGAGAACCGGCCGCGCGATGCCGCCAACTGGAATGGCAATCCGTTCGAGCCTCACGTGCCCCAGCGCGCCAAGCTGAGCTGGGACCAGATCAGCGCTCGCGAGAGGATTAGCGACTCTTACATCGATTCCCAGATCCGCCAGGTTCTCGCTGCCAAGCAGATCTCGGCCGTCTCCCCTTACGGCCTCCTTGGCGACTCATTCGAGGTCTTGGCGGGCACCGGCGTTTACGGCTTCGAGCAGCTTCACCGCAATTCGATCGCCTACCGCCGCCATCTCTACCAGTTCGTCGTCAACCGCGATAAAAGCGATCCCGACACGCCACACCTAGTCTACGGCTACTATTCCTCCTACGATTCCGGCGTCTTCTCACAGCGTCCGGTACCTTTCGCAGCGATCCCAAAGCCTTCAGCTCTCTGGAAGGAGACGGGATTATCCATAGAGCGGGAGTGGCCGTTGTGGCAACTGCTGGTGATGCTGGGCTTCAATCTGCTGGCCGGGGTTGTCGCCCTCATTTCATTGTTGCGCTACGATCCAAGGTGAGCGAAGACTGCACAAAATCTGCGCCGCGGCTGCAGTTTTTATGTGAAGTCAACATTTAAGGAATGTTTCGCAGAGGCTGTGTTAAAATAGCTGCATGCGATACATCCTCCAGTACGAAATCGAGGATCGGCGCGAGGAATTCCCGATTTCCGCGCCCGAAATCAACATCGGCCGAGGTCCCGACAACCAGATTATCCTGACTGACTATGGCATCAGCCGCAGGCACTGCCGCATCGTATGGGACGGCGAGTATTGCAGGGTCGTTGACCTGGGCAGCCGCAACGGGACCAAAGTTAACGGCGAGCGCATCACCGACGTCAAGCTGAAGAGCGGCGACGAAATCACGCTCGGCCGCTTCCCGTTGAGTGTGGTAACCGACGAGGGGGGCGAGGAAGCCGGTTTCGTGATCGAGGAAAAGCCGCTGGTCGAGGCGCCCGGGACTATCATCAAGCCAATGACCAGCCTGCTCGACGAGCAGTTCCGCTCGGTGACGGATTCGCATGAGCTTGCCGTTGTCGCAGAACAAGGGCAGCCGACCGAAGAGAAGAAGGGTAATATCCTGCTGACTTTGACACAGGTCGCCCGCACGCTGATCAGCGCCGACAGCCTCGACGAGATCCTCCACAAGGTCATGGACCTGACCTTCGAACACCTGCCGGTCGAGCGCGGCTTCCTGATGCTCTACGACGAGGAGGAGAAAAAGCTCAAGCCGCGGCTGGTTAAGCAGCGCGAGGGCGACAGCAAGGAAGCGATCAGCATCTCCAAAACGATCACCGAAAAGGTCTTTAACGAACAGGTTGGCATCCTCACTTCCGACGCTTCCGTCGACCCGCGTTTCTCGGCTGCCGAGAGCATTATCTTCCACGGCATCCGCAGCGCGATGTGCGTGCCACTGTGGAACGCGGGAGAGGTGGTCGGCGTCGTCGGCGTCGACTCGCTGATGGCCAATAATCGCTTCGATGCAGCTGATCTCGATCTCCTGACCGCGCTTGCCAACTACTCCGCCGTCGCCATCCAGCGGGCAAGGCTGCACGAGCGCGTGCGTCAGGAGAGCGCTGTCCGCGCCAAGCTCGAGCGCTACCATAGCCCCGGCGTCGTGTCGCGGATAATGACCTCTGTGGCGGTCGATAGCGATTGGAACATCGAAGCCCAGGAACGCGAGGTGTCGGTACTCTTCTGCGACATCGTCGGCTTCACACCCATAGCCGAAAAGCTCAATCCAAAGGAGGTGGCACAGCTGCTCAACCATTACTTCGGCGAGATGACGACGATCGTGTTCGAGTACGAGGGGACGCTGGACAAATTCATCGGCGACGCGATGATGGTTGTCTTCGGCGCCCCGATTGATCAGAAAGATCATGCAAAGCGCGCTGTCGCGGCGGCGTTGGCGATGAGCGACAAGGTGAAGGAACTCAATTCGGCTGAAGACATCGACCTGGACGTCGATGTCCAGGTGCGCATCGGCGTCAATTCCGGCACGGTGGTCGCCGGCGACATCGGCAGCCCCCAGAGGATGGAGTACACGGTCATCGGCGACACCGTCAACATCGCCTCCCGCCTGGAAGATGACATCGCTGATCCTGGCGATATCGTCATCGGTGAAGCCACCTGGAAGTCGATCAAGAAATGCAAAGAATTTGAATTCGAGGAAATCGGCTCGATTGCGATCCGCGGCCGCGAAAGCGAGATGCGCTGCTTTAAAGTGAACGCCAGGGAATAATAGGAATTTCACCGGCCGTCGGGTTTCTTCTGTTTTTCTGGGGAGTCCTATGAGCGGAGTTTTCGATCGTTCGGGTGCTGCCTGTCTTGCAGCAGCAATGTTTATTATCCTTGCGGTTGCCGCCCCCGGCCAGGAAGACGCAGCAGCCGGCTCCGTCAACGAGCTTTACAACAAGGGGGTCGAGCTCTACCAGGCAGGCGACTACGCCGCGGCGTTCGAGTACCTGCTCAAGGCTGCCGAGGGCGGCGGAATCGAGGCGCAGACCTACGTCGGCTACATGTATGAGAAGGGCGAGGGCACAGCCGCCGACACCGCCAAGGCAATCGAGTGGTACCGCCGGGCGGCGGAGGGCGGCTATACGCTGGCACAGACAAACCTCGCTTGGATGTATGAGAACGGCGTCGGGGTCGCGCAGAATTATTCCGAGGCGGCACGCTGGTACCGCAAGGCAGCCGACGGCGGCGACGCGCGGGCGCAGAACAACCTCGGCTATTTCTATCAGGAGGGCATGGGTGTCGAGCGCGATTTGGTAGAGGCCCGCAGGCTTTACGAGTTGGCTATCGGACAGCATTACACGACTGCGAACGTCAACCTCGGCCTGATTTACCTCAACGGCCTGGGCGTTGAGACCGACAACGATAAAGCGCTCTACTGGTTCCAGGTGGCAGCCACGATGGGCGACAATTGGGGCATGTACAACCTCGCCTACATGCACTACAACGGCCTCGGTACCGAAAAGAACCTCGAACTGGCCAGGCGCTGGTACGAGGGAGCGGCGGAAGCCGGCGTGCCCCAGGCGCTCTACATGCTCGGCTGGCTCTACTCCCATAGTGAGGGCGTCGAGCAGGATCTGGACAAGGCCGCGGAGTACTACCGCAAGTCGCTCGAGGCGGGCTACCAGCCCGCTGAGGACGAGTTACGCCGAATCGGCAGGTAACCTTCAAAAGCCTAATCTTGGATTAATAAAGATATTCCCGCTTGCGGCAGGCTTGAGCTTTACGTGCGGCGTTTGCTTCAGCGGTCGAGATAGAACAGATCCCTAGGCTTGACCACCGGGTGATCCTCGAAGAGGATGTCGACGCGTTTTTCCATCAGCCGCACCGAGCCTATCCGTAGGTTGAAGTCGTCGTCGAAGGTTGTCCACGTGCGGGGTTCGGTCCCGCGGATGTAGAACTCGAATATTCTTTCCTCTTGAGGGGTGAATTCACTGGCCAGCTTGCCATTGCGGCGGTCGATCTCGATGGCAATGATGTTCGGCGGAATGGGGTATTCTTTAACCTTGCGCCATTTTTCCGGCTGCAGCGCGCCAGACATGAAACTGCGCCAGATGGGCAGGGCGGCTCGGGCGCCGGTTTCGTCGTCACCGATGGTGGTCGTGCCTTCCTCATTCCCGACCCAGACACCGCAAACCACCTGCGGGCTGAACCCGAGGAACCAGGCGTTGGTGTAATCGTCGGTCGTGCCGGTTTTACCGGCCAGCGGCACTCCAAGTTCGAGTTCGATCGGTAAGGCTGTTCTACCGGTGCCCCGCTCGATCACTCCCAGCAGAGCCTGGGTGGCCAGGAATGCAGAAGTGCGGCTGATTGCAGTGTGCGGACGATGGGTGTGCTCGTAGACGAGTTCGCCGTTGCGGTCTTCCACCTTCGAGATGAAGTATGGCTCGACCACAACCCCTTGGTTGGGGAAAACCGAATAGACGCCGGTTATGTCGATGAG
The DNA here is from genome assembly GCA_035530855.1 of Acidobacteriota bacterium. GTDB lineage: Bacteria > Acidobacteriota > DATKUA01 > DATKUA01 > DATKUA01 > DATKUA01. Next base: position 18,260 of record DATKUA010000008.1, read on the forward strand.
CGTCATCTCGATGGAGCCGAGGGCCAGTGAATAATAAGGCTGAAGCTGCGCGTCGACTCCCATCTTTTTGGCAATCTCGACCGTTTTTTCGATGCCTGTGTGGACCATCAGCTTGACCGCCGGGATATTGCGGCTCTTCTCGATCAGGTCGCGCACGGTGGTTATGCCGATGTACTCACGCTTGTAGTTTTCCGGGGCGTAAAGCTCGGGATCGCGGGGATCGTCGAAAACCGTCGGCTCGTCAAAGAGCGTAGTGCCCAGCGTGGCTGCTTCGCTCTCGAGCGCTGCCGCCAGAACGACCGGCTTGAAAGCGGAGCCCGTCTGCCGCGGCGCCTGGACGGCCTTGTTGAATTGGCTTTTTATGAAATCGGAACCGCCGACCATTGCCAGCACCCGACCGCTCTCGACCTCGATGGCGACCAACGCCGCCTCTGTTTCCGGTTCCTGAGTCAGCTTGACGGCCGTTATCAGCGGTGTGGCCGCTTCGCTTGCCTCGTCCGCCTTTGGTTCCTTGAGCTGGTCGATCCGCGCCGGGAAGACGTCGCCGGTGCGCAACGCCTTTGTCAGGTCAGCGCGCTGTTCGCGGGTGGCCATCTGAACGGGGAATGCCCGCGCGTCGATCTTGATTTCCTGTTCGCCGATCCGGAGTCTCGCTTCTTTAGGCTCGACCTCGGTAACCAACACATGGGTGAATTTGCCCTCAGCAACCGGCTCTTCCCAGTCGGGATGCGAGTAATCCTCCAGCGAGCCGCCTTCGTCGAGCACATTGTAGGTGGCCGGGCGTAAGCGCTGGCGCATGCTCAGCTCGAAGAGACCGTCGCGAAGCGCAGTCTCAGCGATCCGCTGCATCCTTTGATCGAGCGTGGTGTAGACTTTGAGACCGCCGCCGTAAGCCTGCTCCCTGCCGAAGCTGTCGACGAGAAATTTGCGCACCTCCTCGACAAAGTGCGGCGCTAGCTTGCGATCAATGCCGCGGACGCGCAATCCGAGTGGCGTCGCTTTGGCGGCTTCCGCCTCTTCCTTCGCCAACACTCCGAAAGCCGCCATCCTGCCCAAAAGGAAGTTGCGCCGTTGTCGAGCGCGATCGGGATGGCGGAATGGCGTGTAGCGCTCGGGCGCGCGGATCAGGCCCGCCAACAAGACGCTCTTTGAAAGGTCCAACTCCTCTGCACTGAGGCCGAAATAGTAACGAGCCGCCGCCTCGAGACCGTAGCGCTGGTGGCCGAAATAGACGGTGTTGCAGTAGAAACCAAGTATCTCTTCCTTGGTGTACTTGGCCTCGAGCTGCAGGGCCAGCACGGCTTCCTTGATCTTGCGCGAGTAAGTCTGCTCTGGGCTGAGGAAGAGGTTCTTGATCAGCTGCTGGGTGATCGTGCTGCCGCCCTGGACGACGCGGCCGTGGGTGAGGTTGGTCCAGAAGGCGCGGGTGATGCCGAGAACGTCCACTCCCTGGTGGTGGAGGAATTCACGGTCTTCGGCGATGATCAGCGCGTTGATAAAGTGCTGCGGAATCTTGTCGTAGCTCATCAGCACGCGGCGTTCCTCGGCCAGCTCCTCGAGCTTGCCCTCGCCGGTGTCGTCGTAGATTACTGTATTGACGTTCTGTTGGTAGTTGCTGACCGCCTCTTCGATGTCGAGGATGGGGTAGTGAGCAATTAGATAGCCGATGTAAGCGCCGGCCACAGCGAAAGCTGCCAGGATGCCGATGTAAATCACCAGCACCCAGGGATTGAAGTGCTTAGTCGTTTCCTCTGAATCGCTTTCGGGATTGGAACCGCCTATTGTGCCGTCGGCCACCGGGATTTCTCCCAGCTCTTTGACCTTATGCTCACCCTTGAAATCATTTTTCATCGGACCGGAATTTAGCATATTCCCCACCTCGCGGCTACCTTCTGCAACGGAAAAAGGAACACCTCTCCCTTGCAGGGAGGAGCAACATCCGTACCCGGTGCAATTCATCCTGGTTTTGACATCGGTTTTGCGGTTTTCCCTCTTGGCATCCGTAACCGGTTGATACTAATATGGTTGCAAATCATCGTTGTGCGTTTGCGGGACTTTGTACCGGATTGCGGTAATCACCGGGTGTGCTCAGCTGTGTTTGCTGAGCCACGGTGTGTCGCCACGGCCACGGAGTTATTCCGCGATTGACATAAGTTAATTATATCTATTAACCTTGGTTAATTAATTAGAGGGTCAACCGGCGGAAGCTAATGAAAATAGCGGGCAGGATTAAGAACGGGACGTTGGGCGAGGCGGTCGAGGATTACCTCAAAGCGATCCATCAACTGTCGCTGCGCAGCGACCGGGTTACTCCTTCCGCTGTGGCAGAGAGGCTGGAAATCTCATCCGCAGCCGTTACGAAGATGGTTAAGCGGTTGCTGGAACTGGAATTGATCGAGTACTCACGAAGCCAAGGTTTGCGTCTCTCCCGTGAAGGGGAGCGAAACGCGGCCAGGGTACTGCGAACTCACAGGTTGATGGAGCTTTTCCTCGCACGTGAGCTTGATCTGCCCTGGGAAGAGGTTCACCGAGAGGCCGAGCGACTCGAGCATGTGATCTCAGCACGGGTGGAGGAGCGTATCGACGCGGCCCTCGGGCACCCGACACACGATCCCCACGGCCATCCGATTCCGAGGCGCGACGGCCGCATCGAGAAAGCTGAGCTCACGCCGTTGGCTCAATTGGAACCGGGTGAGCGGGCGTCGGTCAGCCGCGTCGCGGATTCCGATCCCGATATGTTGCGCTACATCGGTGAGTTGGGATTGTTTCCCGGGACGCCGGTCGAAATGCTCGAACCGGAACCCTTCGGCGGGTCGCTTAGAATAAGGATCTTAGGGGTCGAGCTACCGGTCGGCCGCGAGCTCGCCGCAAACGTTTTTATAATTCGGGAAGCCGAACTGATATGCGAAGACTCTTAGTTATTGCCCTGCTTGTCCTCGGTAGCGCATCTGCCCTGGTAAGTTGCCTTCCCGAGGATGATGCCGGCACGCAGTCGGGCAAGTTGGTGATCACCGCCACTATAGGCATGGTTGCAGATACGGTCGAGAGGGTCGGCGGCGACCTGGTCGTGGTGACTCCGCTGATGGGCCCCGGCGTCGATCCCCACCTCTACAAGGCTTCGGCCCGGGATCTCAATCGCCTTCGCAGGGCTGACATCGTTTTCTACAACGGCCTGCACCTCGAGGGGAAGATGGTCCGCGTCCTCGGCATGCTCGCCAGATCCGGGGAAAAAGCGGTGGCTGTGGGAGAAGAGGTCGATCAGCAGCGGCTGCTCAGCCCTTCGGGGTACGAGGGCCAGCACGACCCCCACATCTGGTTCGACGTCAGCATCTGGGCGGAAACGATAGATCCGATAGTCGAGGCCTTGTCCGAAGCCGATCCTGACAACGGCGAAATTTACCGCCGCAACGGTGATGCCTACAGGGAGGAACTGGCGAGTCTGCATGAGGAGATCAAGGCACGTTTGGCTGAGATCCCCACGGCGCAGCGCGTGCTCATCACGGCCCACGACGCCTTCGGTTATTTCGGTCGCGCTTACGATGTGGAGGTCGTCGGGCTGCAGGGGCTTAGCACCGTCGGCGAGTTCGGCGTCAAGGATCGCAAGCGGCTGGTGGATTTAATCATCCGGCGCGGCATCAAGGCGGTATTCGTCGAGTCGAGCGTCCCGAAGCAGGCCGTTGCGGCCGTCGTGGACGATTGCCGCCAGCTGGGCCACTCGATTTCAATCGGCGGTGAGCTGTACTCCGACGCGATGGGTGAGAAGGGTACGCCCGAAGGCACATACGTCGGCATGGTGCGGCACAACGTCGAGTCCATAGTCAATGCATTGAAATGAAGGAGTTACGTTATGGCGACCGCGGAATTGCTTGGCAGGCACGGCCGCGAGCGGCGGCCCGACGAGCCGGTCCCCGCTCTCGAGATTCACGACCTGACTGTTGCCTATCATCGCAAGCCGGTGCTCTGGGACATCGATCTCGCGGTGCCTGAGGGGCACCTGGTGGGCCTTGTCGGGCCAAATGGAGCGGGCAAGTCGACCCTGATCAAGGCCGTCCTGGAGATGATTCCCGCGGCTTCCGGATGGGTGGAGATCTTCGGCAAGCCGGTCTCGGAGCAGCGCACCCTGGTCGGCTACGTGCCGCAGCGCGAGTCGGTCGATTGGGATTTTCCCACCGATGCACTCGACGTTGTCACCATGGGTCTCTACGGGCGCCTCGGCTGGATTCGCCGTCCGGGCAGGGCGGAGCGAGAAACGGCGATGGAGAGCCTGCGCAAGGTCGGCATGGCCGACTTCGCACGCCGCCAGATAAGCCAGCTCTCGGGCGGTCAACAACAGCGCGTTTTCCTCGCACGCGCGCTGGCGCAGGATGCCTCGCTCTACCTGATGGACGAGCCGTTCGTCGGCGTCGACGCGGCAACGGAGAAGGCGATCATTTCGCTGCTGCAGGAGTTGAGGGAGAACGGCAAGACGGTGTTCGTGGTGCACCACGACCTGCAGACCGTGCGGGAATACTTCGACTGGGTGCTGCTGCTCAACATGAGGATGGTCGCCTTCGGTCCGACCGAAGAGGCGTTTACCGATGACAACCTGCGCAAAGCCTACGGCGGCCGCCTGAACATCGTCAGCGGTGTCGCCGAAGCGGTGGCGAGGGGAGTGCCGAAGAGCGGAGGCCGTCGATGAGTTTCGATTTCCTTTTAGATCCGAGCGTGCGTTGGGTGCTGGCAGGCTCCATCCTGATCGGCATCAGCAGCGGCGTTTTGGGCAGCTTTGCCCTGCTGCGCCGCCGCAGCCTGATGGGCGACGCCGTGGCTCATGCAGCCCTGCCGGGGGTCGCCGTGGCGTTCATCCTGGCGGGGACGCGCTCGCTGCCGTTGATGCTGCTCGGCGCACTGGTGGCCGGGCTGCTCGGAGCATTTTTCATCCAGAGCGTCATCAAACACACGCGCATCAAGGAAGACACCGCCCTCGGACTCATCCTTTCGGTTTTCTTCGCCTTCGGCATCGTGCTGCTCACCCAGATTCAGCACTCCGGTGCGGGCGGCCAGGCCGGTCTCGATAAATATCTCTTCGGCCAGGCGGCGGCGCTCATCGGCTCCGACGTGCAGATGATGGCGGTCAGCGCGGCCGCCGTCTGCGTCATCGCTATCCTGATGTTCAAGGAATTCAAGCTGCTCTGCTTCGATCCGGGATTCGCCAAGGGAATCGGCTTCTCGCCGAAGGTGCTCGACGGCATGCTGATGTTCCTCATCGTAGTGACTGTGGTGATCGGGATGCAGTCGGTCGGCGTGGTGCTGATGGCGGCGATGCTGATCATCCCCGCTGCTTCCGCGCGCTTCTGGACCAACAAGCTAAGCCTGATGGTCACGCTGGCGGCACTTTTCGGTGCAGTATCAGGGGCAATCGGTACTCTCCTCTCAACCGTCGGGCTGCGACTGCCGACCGGGCCCCTGATTGTGCTCGCTGCTTCCGCGGTGTTCGCGGTCTCGATGCTGTTCGCACCCGACAGGGGAATACTGGCGCGGATCGCGCGTCGCCTCTCGCTGAGGGGCCGTGTGGCTAAGGAGAACGCATTGCGCGATTTCTACGAACTAGCGGAGGCATGCGACTGTTGGGACATCGAAGCGACGGCCACAGAACTGGCCGCGGGCCGGGGTGTAAGGGCCAGCGCGATGATCACGACTCTGCGAAAGCTCGTGCATGAGGGCCTGGTCGCCGAGGCGGGAGGTCGCTACCGCCTTACGGACGAGGGGCTGGCAAAGGCGTACACGATAACGCGCAGGCACCGGCTGTGGGAGATGTTCCTGATGCACGAAGGTCAGCTCGGCTCAGATCACGTCCACCGCGACGCCGACGAGGTCGAGCACCACATGCCTACGGAACTCGAAGCGGAGTTGGAAAAGCTGCTGGCATTCCAGGGTATCGAGATGAAGCTGCCGCCGAGCATTCATCCCATCGAAACGCAGGGAGGTGTGTGATGTTGCTCGACTCGCTGTGGATTGTGCTGACCGGCGCGCTCGTCGCGGGCTCCTGCGCGATGCTGGGCAGCTTCCTCGTTCTGCGCAGGATGGCGATGCTCGGCGACGCGATCAGCCACGCCGTGCTGCCCGGATTGGTGATCGCCTTCCTGATCAGCGGCAGCCGCGGCTCGCTGGGGATGTTTATCGGTGCTGTGGCACTTGGCCTGCTGACCGCCTTCCTAGTGCAGTTCCTCACCCGACGCGGCATTCAGAACGATGCGGCGCTCGGCGTCGCGTTCACCTTTCTCTTCGCTTTGGGAGTCCTGCTGATATCGCTCTATGGCAGCCAGGTCGACCTCGATCTGGATTGCGTTCTCTACGGCGAGATCGCCTACACACCGTTCGATTTGCTCTTCCTCGGAGATTTGCCGTTCGGGCCGAGACCGGTCTGGATTAACGCAGCTCTCTTCGTAATCAACCTGCTCTTGGTTTTGCTCTTATACAAGCAGTTCAAGATCAGCTCTTTCGATCCCGGCTTGGCCGCCGCCGTGGGCATCAACGTAGTCGCGATGCACTATCTGCTCATGGGCTTGGTTTCGGTGACGGTGGTCGGCGCCTTCGAGAGCGTCGGGGCGATCCTGGTGGTGGCTTTGCTGATCGTGCCGCCGGCAACGGCTTACCTGCTTACCGATCGCCTGGCGCCGATGATCGCGACCGCGGTAGGCCTCGGGATGCTTGCTTCACTCCTCGGTTACATGATGGCGCAGGCGCTTGACGTGTCCATCGCCGGCTCGATCGCTCTGGTTTGCGGCGTGTTCTTTCTCGCCGCATTCCTGTTTTCGCCGAGCCAGGGGATTCTCAGCCGCGTTCTAGCAAGGCGCTGGCTGAGCATGCAGATTGTTGAGGAGGACGCTCTGCTCTGGGCCGCTCGCAACAGGGAAGGAGCGGCGGCGGAGATTTTCACGAAGTCGGATCTGCTGAGCGGTCTGGATCAGCCGGCTTCGAGATCGCGCGCGGCATTAACACGACTGAAGCGCGCCGGTTTCATTGCACGACGGAACGGTGGATTTGTCCTGACCGCCGCGGGTAGAAATGCGGCTCTCGACTTGTTGCGGCGCCACAGGCTCTACGAGAGCTACCTGGGCGATATTGGTTATCCCACTGATCATATCCACGAGTCTGCCGACAGGGGAGAGCATTTCCTCACTCCCGGGCTCGCGAAGATGGTTGAGAGCGAGGTCGGTGAGAGGGACGAGGATCCACAGGGCAAGCCCATTCCGAGCTCGGAGGCAGGCTGATTCGGCCTCGGCATGAACTTCGGTTTTCTAAACGAGGAGGACGACCTTGGTAAGCGATTCACAGCCGCGCTCGCCAACGCCTCTCTCGGATTCGATACTGCCGCCGGGGCGGGCGCATTTACGGAGTTCTCATTCGAGAGCTCCGGAACGAGCGAGGATGGTTCGATTCTCATCCTCGGCGGCGAGTTCACCTATCTCTTCAGTGATAACGCCCAGTACGACATCGCTCTCGGCATCGGCGTGCGTGGCGTGGGCGTGCCGGATTTTTCCTGACCACAGGCCTCAGCCTGCGCTTCCAGATCTCCTGGCAACACGGTGAAATGAGTGGGTAAACTGGTCTGCGGCACAGCCTGAAGCCGGAGTCGGCTTAGTCTTCCAATGGGCACATCAAATTGTGTGCCGTCTATCCATAGAGTCAAGGATTTGGCCCTTGACAAGCAATGCTCTTGTACATAAACTGGTTAGCACTCTCTGGCAGAGAGTGCTAACAAAGCTGGGAATTAATAGCCGGATTAACGGCAACACAAGGAGGCATGGATATGAAATTTCATCCGCTACACGACAGGGTTCTAGTGAGGCGGCTCGAAGAGGGCGAACAAGTCAAGGGAGGAATCATCATCCCCGACACCGCCAAGGAGAAACCGCAGGAGGGTGAGGTCATCGCCGTCGGCGAGGGCAAGAAGAACGAAGACGGTAAGCGTATGCCGATGGATGTCAAAGCCGGCGACCGCATTCTCTTCGGCAAGTACTCCGGCTCCGAGATCAAGATGGAAGGCGAGGAGTATCTGATCCTGCGCGAAGACGAGGTGCTGGGCATCGTTGAGCACTAAGGCTCTGACGAACCAGACTAACCTGGAGGAAAAGACAGATGGCAAAGGAAATTACCTACAGCGAGGAAGCCCGCCAGGCGTTGCTGCGCGGCGTCAACAAGCTGGCTAACGCTGTTAAAATCACACTCGGCCCGCGCGGCCGCAACGTAGTGCTGGAGAAGAGGTTCGGCGCCCCGCAGATGACCAAGGACGGCGTCACCGTCGCCAAGGAGATCGAGCTCGAAAATCCGATCGAGAACATGGGCGCCCAGATGGTCAAGGAAGTCGCGAGCAAGACCAGCGACACCGCCGGCGACGGTACCACCACCGCCACGGTCCTGGCCCAGGCGATCTTCCGCGAGGGCATCAAGAGCGTGACGGCCGGCATGAATCCGATGAGCCTCAAGCGCGGCATCGACAAGGCCGTGGCCAAGGTCGTGGACGAAATCCGAAAAATGAGCAAGCCGGTTGAGGGCGAGTCGATCGCCCAGGTCGGCACCATCTCGGCGAACAACGACGCCACCATCGGCGGCATCATCGCCGAAGCGATGGACAAGGTCGGCAAAGACGGCGTAATCACCGTCGAGGAAGCCAAGGGGATGGAGACCTCCCTGGAAGTGGTCGAGGGCATGCAGTTCGACCGCGGCTACCTCAGCCCCTACTTCATCACCGACCCCGAACGCTTGGAGTGCGAGCTGGAGGATACTCTCGTTCTGCTGCACGAGAAGAAGATCAGCTCGATGAAGGACCTCTTGCCCCTGCTCGAGCAGGTGGCAAAGCTCGGCCGTGCGTTGCTGATCATCGCCGAGGACGTTGAGGGCGAAGCGCTGGCCACTCTCGTGGTCAACAGGCTGCGCGGCACCCTCAAGGTGGCCGCCGTCAAGGCCCCGGGCTTTGGCGATCGCCGTAAAGCGATGCTGCAGGATATCGCAGTGTTGACCGGCGGTAAGGTCATCAGCGAAGACCTCGGCATCAAGCTCGAGAACGTCAAAATCGAGGACCTCGGCGAGGCTAAGAGAATAACAATCGACAAGGACAACACCACCATCATCGAGGGTAAGGGCAGCACCGAGGACATCGAGGGTCGCGTCAAACAGATCCGCACTCAGATCGATGAGACCTCCAGCGACTACGACCGTGAAAAGCTGCAGGAGCGCTTGGCCAAGCTGGTCGGCGGCGTTGCGGTGATCAAGGTCGGTGCGGCCACCGAAGTCGAGATGAAGGAGAAGAAGGCCCGCGTCGAGGACGCCATGCACGCCACCAAGGCGGCCGTCGAGGAAGGCATTGTTCCCGGCGGCGGCGTAACCCTGCTGAGGGCCGCCACTAACCTCGCGAAGCTGGCTATCGACGATGAAGAGGAAGCCGTCGGCGTCCGCATCGTCAGGCGTGCGCTCGAGGAGCCGATTCGCATGATCGCCCTCAACGCCGGTTTCGACGGCTCGATCGTCGTCGAGAAGGTGAGGGAGAGGGAAGCGGATTACGGCTTCAACGCTCAGACTCTCGAGTACGAGAACCTCACTGCTTCCGGTATCGTCGATCCTGCCAAGGTGGTGCGTAGCGCGATCGAGAACGCAGCTTCGATCGCCGGCCTGCTGATCACCACCGAGGCCATGGTCTCGGAGATCCCGAAGGAAGACAAAGCCGGTCCGCCGATGCCTGGCGGCGGCATGGACATGTACTGATCGGCAAACGAGCGTCAGGAGGGCCCGCAATGCCCGCCTTCACGGCGGGAGGGGCCCTCCCGCTATTACTGATGCTATAATCGGCAGTGGAGGCGGATGCCGATGGCAGCCCTGATGAAAAGCGGCGAGAGAGAAGAGCAGCTGGACCGCAGGCAGCAACGTATTCTGCGGTTTGTCGTCGAGCTTTTCGTCACCTCCGGCCAGCCGGTCGGCTCTCGCACGATTTCCAAGTTCGAGGGTGAACATCTTAGCGCCGCCTCGATCCGCAACACGATGGCCGACCTCGAGGAAATGGGCTACCTTGTTCAGCCGCACACCAGCGCCGGCAGGGTGCCCACCGATTTGGGCTACCGCTATTACGTCGATATTCTGATGGATCAGCCGGCTCTCCCGGTGGCCGAGCAGCGCGAGATCAAAGCCTTTTTCAAGAGCTACCAGGGTGTTGTCGGCTCGATTCTCGAAAAAACCTCCAAGCTGCTGAGCAGCTACAGCCACTACATCGGCATTGTTTCGGCACCGCAGTTCGAGAGCGCCGTCTTTAGTCATGTTGATTTCATCAAGCAGGGGCCGGATCGTGTGCTTGTGATTTTTGTCGATCGAGCCGGTCTCGTTCACAACAAAATGATCCGGATCGACGCCGATATCAGCCAGGAAGAGCTGAATCGCATCGGCGAGTGGGTGGTGGAGCGGTTCCATGGGATGTCACTGACGGAGTTGCGCAGGAAAGTTGAGGAGATGCTCGATCGTGAGAGGGCGATGATGGATATGCTTGTGCGCAATGCTCTCTACTTCGCGCGATCCAGCTTTGCCGACGGCTTCGGCGACGAAGATTTCTATGTCGAAGGCACCATCAACATCTTCGAAGGACCGGATTTCACCGACCGCGAGCAGTTGCGCGTGCTAATGCGCGCTATCGAAGAGAAACGGCATTTGCTTCAACTTCTAAACAGCTGTCTTGACGGGGAAGGGGTACAGGTGGTCATCGGCAGCGAGAGCGACCTCAAGGGCATCCGGGGCTGCAGCCTGGTCGCTAGCGCATATACGTTCCCCGACGGCTCGCGCGGCTCCATCGGTGTTCTCGGACCGACTAGAATGTTGTATCCGCGCACGGTCTTCCTGGTGGATCTTGTTTCAAAGCAGATCAGCCGTCTGCCGATCTGACTGACGTGTAACCATGACTGAAGAGAGCAAAAAAGACGACGAGCACGCCGCCGGCGCGAAAGATTTAAATCCCAAGCCGCTTGGCGGCGATGTGGCTGCTGCCGCCTACCGCAAACAGGCGGAAGAGGCCGGAGTCTCCAAGCTTGGCGCGCCTGCCGGAGAAGGTGATTCCTCCCCCACGACAAGTGAGCCCGACGTACTATCAGGGCTGAAGGATCTTCTGCAGCGCAAAGTCGCCGAATTTGACAACTATCGCAAACGGGTCCGGCGTGAGCGCGAGGAATTGACTGAACAGGCTGCCGCAGCGCTGATCGAGGAAATGCTGCCGGTGGTCGACCACCTCGAGCTGGCCCTGGCGGCAGATTCGGAGAATGCCGACGACTACCGGCTGGGCGTGGAGATGATCCTCAAGCAGATGCAGGAGATTCTCGGGCGCCACGGGTTGGAGCCGATCGAGGCTCTCGGCCGGCGATTCGATCCCCACTATCACGAAGCCGTCGTTCGCGAGGAGACCTCGGATCACCCTGAGGACTTTGTGACCAGCGAGCTGCAGCGAGGTTACTTGCTGGGCGGGCGAGTGCTGCGTCCAGCCAAAGTGAAGGTGGCGGCACCCCCTGAAGACTCCCCTGATAACGAAGAAAACGGCGGGCCCGCAGAGATACCAATCCGCTAATCCGGAAAAGATATAGGGATGGCAAAGAGAGATTATTACGAAGTGCTCGGCGTTGAGCGCGGCGCCGATGCGCAGGAAATAAAAAAGGCGTACCGACAGCTGGCGCTCAAGTACCATCCCGATCGTAACACTGACGATCCGCAGGCGGAAGAGAAGTTCAAGGAGGCGGCGGAAGCCTACGCCGTGCTCGCCGACCCGCAAAAGCGCTCGATGTACGACCGCTTCGGTCACGCAGGCGTTTCAACTGGCGGTTCGCCGACGGGCGGGTTCGATTTCAACTCCGATATCTTCAGCGAGTTCGAGGACATCATTGGCGACTTCTTCGGCTTCAGCAGCTTTTTCGGAGGCCGGCCCCGCGGCCGGCGCAAGCGCTCCGCCGCGCGCCAGGGCAACGACCTTCGTTACGTGCTGGAACTGACGCTCGAGGATGCTTTCGAAGGCGTGAAGCGCAAGATAAAGCTGAGCCGCCGGGACACATGCGAGAAATGCGGCGGAAACGGCGCGGATCCCGAATCCGGCATGAAAACCTGCCCGACTTGCGGCGGCCAAGGGCAAGTGACCTACCGCCAGGGTTTCCTAACTGTCAGCCAGGATTGCCGCATGTGTGGCGGGATCGGGGAAATTCCAGCCAGCTCATGCAAGGCGTGCGGTGGTCACGGCCTCGTTGAAGCCGAGCGGGAGTTGACGATAAGCATTCCGGCGGGTGTTGAGACAGGCCAACGGCTGCGCATCAGTAGAGAGGGCGAGGGCGGAGTTCACGGCGGGCCCGCGGGAGATCTCTATGTCGACATTCGTATCTCCGAACACAACATCTTCAAGCGTGACGGTTTGAACCTTGTGCTCGAGCTGCCGGTATCCTTCAGCCGTGCCGCTTTGGGAGGTGAGCTGAAGGTGCCTACCCTCGACGGCGACGCCAAGCTCAAGATCCCCGCCGGCACACAAAGCGGTTCCAGCTTCAGGCTCAAGGGTAAAGGCATGCCCGGCGTCGACAGCGGTCGCAAGGGAGATCTCTACGTTATTGCCTCGGTCAAAACACCCTCCAAATTGAGCAAATCCAAGCGCAAGCTGTTCGAGGAACTCGAGCTGCTGGATGAAGAGGACTACACACCTGGCGCGGACAAGAAATCACTTCTTGATCGCCTGCGCGAGATCTTCGGCTGATCGTACAAGAGATTCTATGTGCATAACTGTCAGTGTTTTTTTTGACGTTAGACAGAGGTGTATTGATTTGAATTGTAGTTACCCACAGGGAGTATCAGTATTGCCTCGGAATTTCCTAAATGCCGTTGATACTGATGATTTCCTGCATGAAGATATTACTAGTACTATTTTCAAGATACTGCATTGAGAAAGATAAATAATAGAACCATCAAAAAGAAGAGAAAACGTAGCGCGAATCCATGACACATGGATTCACTGAATGCAGAGTAATGGCTCGCGGGGGCTGCATTTCTATTGCCAATTGGATGGAGAAAGAGAAGATATGAAGAAGATATAATTAAAATGTGTTGAGATATAATAATAGTGCCGAAACACAGGAGTGATCAGAAAATAATTATAATGTATAATGAACTTTGACAATAGGGTGATTGGACTCTCCGCATGAAAAATGATACCGGATTTCAGCAGAGAGACAGGAGTATTCAAAAGAGAAGGTCATAGGGATCGAAATGAAAATTGCCTTAGATTAATATGTAAGGTGGAATACAGGGGGGGCGACGATGATCGAAGAGTTGAGGCCGGAGAAGAACATAGGGCACTTCGCGTTGTTGAAGGAAGCCTACATCGGGTTGTTCAACGATCCGCGGAACCTGCCGATGCTCAGCTTCACCCTCAGGCCGTTCAGCGAGGAGACGCTGGATGCCTGGTTCAGGGCTCATGTTGAGCACGGCGTCAGTTACTACAGCGAAATGGACGGGGCGGGAAGAATATCCGGCCTGGCGTTGACCAGGACCGATCCCGTCACCGGATTCGAGTTCCTCTCGCTCGTGGTGCGGAGGGAGTGCCGGCGGAAGGGCATAGGCCGCCGGCTGACCGAGCACGTCATCGGCAAGGCGCGAACTCTCGAGTACAAGGCGATCGATGTGGCAGTCTACGCCGAGAATGTCCCAATGCTCAAGTTGGTCCTCGACGAAGGCTTCATCCCGATCCGGATGTCGCACAACATGCGTGCCGACGGGGCGGACCTGGTGCACCTGCGCAAGGTCCTCTGAGTTTTCCTGCCTGATAGACTTGTACGGCGAGAGGGCGCCGAGGAAAACACGGCGCCCGTAAAGCACTGAAAAGAAGAGGTTAACATAGATATAATTGTATCTATGTTACTTTTTGATCGGCTCCCAGGCGGCGAACACGGCTCCCTGCGGGTCTTGAATGACCGCGAAATGGCCCATATCCGTAACCGGGGTTTTACCAAGGAGAACCTTCCCGCCGAGTTCTGCGGCCTTCTTCGAGGATGCCTCGACGTTGTCCACGGTAATGTAGACAAGCCATGTCGGCAGCGCGCTCGGCTCGGGGCTCCTCATCATGCCGCCCATCGGGCCCTTGCCGGGCTTAAGGATCACGTAAGGCTGGCCGCCGGGCATCGGCATCTCTTCAGTGTCCCAGTCGAAGAGAGCGAAGTAAAACTTCTTGGCTCCTACCAAATCAGTGGTGTTGAGTTCGATGTGACAAAAATCGTTCTGCATTATTTGCTCCCTCGCGCTTGTTGTTCGTAACCACCCCCCGGTCCATCGGGAGTGTCTGTTTGCTCAGCATTAGCGGGTGAACGGAAAAAGGGTGCCGCCGCAATGCTGAACAATATGCTGAACAAAAAACCGCTTGTCAAGTTATATGTTCAGTATATGAGGCTCCATTTCGCTGAACAGGCGATTGTATTAAATATTTTGTGGATCACCTGGATCGGTATACAACAATTGGTTAATGTAGTCTCTCATCTATGGCTGCCTGCGGCATTTGGAGGGCGCATTATAGGGTGCCTCTCGAATCGATCGTTTTTACCTGAGCCGGATCAAGATTCAGGATCACTCGCCGTCGAAGGAGATCTCATTAAAGCTGATAAGCTGCCCGGCTTGGTGGCGTAGTTTTTCCTTGGATTTGAAATCCTCCGCGGGCCAGCCGAGTGCAATCATCGCGCAGACGCGGTAGCGTCGCGGGATGCGCAGGATCTTGCGTAGCTTGCGACGGTTGTACCAGCCAATCCAGCAAGTCCCCAAGCCGAACTCTGCGGCACGCAGGACGAAGTGCTCCCCTGCTATTCCGGCATCCAGCAGGTGGTACTGTGTGCCCTGGATTTGCCTGCCTGCACCCTGCACGAACCAGTCGAAGCGCGTCAGCAGCACCATCAGGACCGGCGCATCGGCGGCGAAACGCGTGGCTTTGTAAATGCCGCTGAATGCCGCAGCGGCGAGCCGGTCGCGCAGGCCCGGCTCGTCGACGGCCAGGAAGCGCCAGGGTTGGACGTTGCATGCGCTGGGCGCGAAACGGACCGCCTCGATGCACTCCGCAATCAATGATCGGTCAACCGGCCTGTCGGCGTATGCGCGCACGCTCCTCCGGCTCTCGATCACTTCCATCAGGCAGCTACGCGAGCCGGCCGCACCGGTCCCTGAAGTGGCGGTTCCCATGATTCCTCCGTGATTAACTAGTTGTTGGGCCGGGTGCGGATCGACCGCAAGGCGTCCTCGATCCGGCGCCGCAGCATCGGATCGGAGATGCTGCGGGCAAGCTCGGTGAGCGGTTCGGAAGCGCTGCGGACGCGCGCGGAGCCCAGGACGGCGACGATGTAGCCCAGCAGCCTCTTTTCCTGCTGATCCCTCAGCCTTCCGAGCAGGAAAGCCTGAATGTCCGGCGGCGGCCTATCGCCGAAGGACCAGACGAGTGAGTGTGCCATGCGCAGTTTGACCCGCGCGTCTGCTTCGTCGCGGAATATCGCGATCATTCGCTGCCGCACCTGCTGGTCTTCGCAGAATGACTTTAGCAGGTCCGCAGCCGTGAGGCGCACCAGCGGCGCGGGATCGTTGGCCAGCCGGTCGAGCAGGAAGTTCAAGGCTCGCTCAGCTGGACCAGCGGCAACCGGCGCCAGAGCGAGGGATCGGAGGTAGGGATCGCGACTCCACAAGGCCATATTGACGAAAAAATCCACCAGCGGTGGATGGCTGAGGCTAAGGCCTTCCTCAGCGGGAACGGTCACGCGGAAGCGCGACAGGAAGGAGCGGAGTTGTTGCGGCTTTGCTTTGTTGAGTTCGTTAAATACCTCAGCCTCGCCGGCATCCGCGGATTCGTCATTCATTGATTCCAGCATGGCATTGATCGAAGTCGCCCACCTGTTCAGTCGCCAGGCCCGTGACACCGGACCCTCTCTGCTGTCCTCCTCCATCAGCGGTGGCATGGGCAAGGAGTCGAACATTCGATATGGCGCTTCGCGGGCTGTGCTGTCGCCGAGCGCCGTGCCGCCGATCAATTCCGAGGGATCTCCGCTCAGCAATTCACTCATTGCCAGCCGGGCTTCGGGATCCGGTTCGCGTATCGCAGCATACTGAAGCTCATACAAAGTTGTTGGCCTCTGCCCCGGACGGGAATTCGAGAGGAAGCACCAGTGCTCCAGGATTGCCACGCCGATAGCGGCTTTGAATCTCAGTGATTTCTCCGGTGAAAAAGCCAGGATAACAAGGTAGTGATCGGCGCAGGCCTGGAAGTATGGGTCGGCTACGTAAAGCTGATCCAGAATGGCATTCGCGGCGACCTCCCGCACGGAGAGCGGCAGGTTTTCGTCGATGGCAATCAGGCCAAGGATATCGGGATCGCCATTTGTGCTTAGGATTAGTAACGGTTCCACGATGCGCCGGGTCTCGACGCGGTAGCGGATGATCTCGAGAGCCTCCGAGTAAGCTTCCCGATCAATGGCCCGGCCGTCGCAGCCGATAATGTCGCCATCAACCTGCGCCGCACCCGAGGCAGGAAGCAATAGGTTTAGCAAGGCCAGTACTTTGATCAGCAACAACACAACGTCATTCCACTTCTAGTGCGGAGGCGCCGGTAGTCCCAATTGTATCCGAGGATGCCGACGTCCGCAAACGTTAACCTCGAAGTTATTTCGGAGTGCAAATCCTCTCGTCTCGATTACCCAATTCCATCACCAGTTCATAGGTCAACAGCGACGCGGAGCGCAGCCTCTTGAAGTCGATCTTCTCAACGTCGTCGTTAGGGGTGTGGTAGTCATTGTGCTCCCCGCACGACAGGAAAACCACAGGGATTCCATTGCGATGAAAATTGATGTGATCACTGCGGTTGAAGTAGTTCAACGGATCAGACTCATCTGTAGTGAAATTCAGCTCGGCATTGACGCGCTTCTCGTTTGTCCCTATCACAAGCGTTTTCAACTCTCCGCAGATCTCTTGTGAGCCGATGACCAGCAAACCGGGCGGCTCAGAGTCGCTGCGTCCGACCATGTCGAGGTTGATGTTAACCACTACCTGCTCCAACGGCACCGGGGTGTTGGCAACAAAGTAGGTTGAGCCGTAGAGTCCGATTTCTTCTGCTGTGTAGAGAATAAAAATCACTGAGCGGCGCGGCGGGCTGATAGCCACCGCCTCTGCGGCTTCGAGGATCGCGACGCAGCCACTGGCATTGTCGTCGGCTCCGTTGAATACCTTTCCGTTCTGCACGCCAATGTGGTCGAGGTGCGCGCCGACCGTGATGTATTCATCCCGTAATTGCGGGTCGCTGCCATGGACTATCGCCACGACATTCGGCGAATCGAAGCTCACTTTTTCCACGTCGATGTTGAGCACGAATTCTGCATCGTCGAGCTCGAAGGTGCCGTATTTGCCTTTCCGGCCGAGGGGATCGTAACCGCGACCTTCGAACATCGCGTTAATCAGGTTCGCATGCGCGATGATCACCGGCACGGGGAAGTCCAACATGCCGCGTCTGTCGCTTGAGCCGACCAGTGAGATTGACATCCTTCCAAGCATCTTGTGCAGCATGTTCCAGGCCATCGCGATTTCGAGGTTCGGCACGATAACGATCCCACCCGCACCCTTCTCGACAAGTACTCTCACTTTCTTGAACATACCCCGGAATTGGTCGGCGTACTCCTTATTAATTTCATCCGGTAAAACCGGCTTGCCGTCCACGCCGGGAACGCCGAGCATGATGAGCACGAAGCGGCCTTCGATTTCGTGACCGGCCAGGTCGTCCCAGCCATATTCCGGTTCGCTGATGCCGTAACCCAGGAACAGCGGAGCTAGAGGAGTGGATGAGATGTCTTCCTTGCCCGGATGGAATAGCAGGTATTTCTCGCCGTGCTCGAATTTCTCCTCCTTGCCGCCTCTGATGATCTTGATGTAGTTATCCGGCCCGAGGTCGGTCCGCTGCAACGGTACGGGTTGCAGGAACGCCGGCGTATCCTTGCCGAAATCCGGGACCTCCAAGCCTGCCGCGCGGAATTGCGTCGCGCTGTACTCGGCGGCAATCCGGTAGCCCGGCTCGCCGGGCATGCGGCCCTCGAGAGCGTCGGAGGCCAGGTAATATAAATGGTCGCGCAACTCATCGATAGTGATCGACGCAGCCGCCTTATCCCTTGCAGTCTCATCGGCCAGGAGGAATCCGCTGAATATAGCGGGGATCGCGATCGCGATGGGAAGGACTTTTTTCCACATCTCTTTTCTCCGATTTTATTGATAATTCCGAGGTGTCACTTCAAGCTTACCCATTATCCTTGGACGCGGCTTCTTTAAGGTTAATGTGCCGATTTTAATAGGTCGGGACTGCTCTTGCTGGTTTCTCTTGTACTAATAACCATGATAGCGGATTCTTCATTGGTTGTCCTTACCTCGATGCTTTACTCGATACCGAATTCGCAGAGGCAAGGATTCGGAATTACCGAATTCCAGCGCGGGGGCATAAGCGAGCAGCAAAACCGAGAGGGCCCGCTCGAAATCGATCTCGCCGACCTCGTTCCCGGGTGCTTGATATTCGAGAAATCCGAAGCATAGGGGTATCTGATGCAGAATTCAGCCAGCGAGATCTTATTTCACGTTCGAAGCGCAAGGCACCGAATCGCTGTTTGCCAGCTCGATGATGAGCTCACACGACAATTGCGCAACGAGCCTCATCCTTTCGTAGTCGATTCTATCGGCATCGTCGCTCGGCTTGTGGAAGTCTTCGTGCAGCCCATCGAAGAAGAAGATGACAGGAATGCCCTGTTGAAAAAAGCTAAAGTGATCGCTATCCCTGAAGTACTCGTCACCGCTGTCGTAGTCGATCTTGAGCCCGAGGGTTCGCGCGTTTACCGCATCGGTTATCTCTTTCATGTCATCGCAGAGGGCCGTAGCGCCCACGGCGATGATGCCTTCTCGGGCTGCGGGATGCTCGAAGCGCCCGATCATGTCGAGGTTGACGTTGGCGATGGTGCAATCGAGAGGAATGGGGCTGTTTTCGACGAAATAATTCGAGCCGTGCAAGCCCGTTTCCTCTGCTCCGAAGAGGATGAAGACGACTGATCTCCTCAGCTCTGCGGTGGCGACGGCCTCGGCCAACTCAAGAACGGCGGCGCAGCCGCTGGCGTCGTCATCGGCGCCGTTATAGATAACGTCCTCCGCCGTACCCAGGTGATCGAGGTGGGCACTTACCGTCACGTACTCTTTTTTCAGTTCCGGATCGCTGCCCTCGAACATCGCTACAACGTTGGCCGTTTCGATTTTGCTCGATGTCGTATTCATCCGAAACCGGCTTTCCGTTCGGCTGAGAGCCGCTCTAAGCTCGGCTGGGATGGAAAGTTTGCCGGATTCGATCGAAAAATGCTGGAGGAACGCGGATTTGCCGCTTTCTCCGGGAATTATCGGCCGGCAACCGGCCTGTTCGAATTGAACGGCGGCGTAATGCGCCGCGACCATGTAACCTGCGCTGCCGATTCCCCGCCCCCCCAGTTCATCCGAGGCCAGGAAAAAGACATGCCCTTTGAGCTCCTCGACGGTTATCGATTCAGCCGCAGCCGAAACCTCGGTGTTTTGTTCGGCATTCAGACACGAAGCCGGGAAAAGTATCAGAATCAGCGAAAGGCAAATCAGGGCAACTGAATGGCGGTTGCTCGTGCTCAAATTTTCCCTCCCTTACAACTCTCCAAATCAGCTTTATATAAATGGATATTAACAGCAATGTCCGCTGAAGTTTATCCTTGGAAAGCGGGACTCAGCTGTCGGCTCCGCCCAAGGCTTCCTCGGGCGCTTCAGTTTTCCTCCCGAACAGGATGGAAACCATCCACTGCCAGATGCGCTTGAGATCGTCGAACAGCGTGTAGAAGACCGGTACCAGAAGCAGCGACAGGAGCGAATTCAGCGCCAGGCCTCCGATCATCGCCATTCCCAGAGGATTGTATGGCATGTTGATGAGGTTGGCATCGCCGAAGGCCATCGGTATCAGGCTGAAAATAGTGGTGCCGGCGGTCATCAGAATGGGCCGGAAGCGATAGTAGCCGGCGAGAGATATCGCTTGCTGGCGATCCATGCCCTTGCGCCGTTGCCGGTTGATCAGGTCGATAAGCACGATACCGTTGTTCACGACAACGCCGATGATAATCACTATACCGATGAATGCGAACAGGTTGGCGGGCTGGCCGTATATTTTCAGCAATAGTTGAGAGCCAGCAAACGCGAACGGTATGGTGCAGATAATCGTCAGCGGCAACGCGAAGCTCTCGAACAGAACTCCCATGAGCAGGAAGACGAAGACAACGGCCATAAGCATTGCGAAGAGGAAGCTGTCCTGATCCTCCTGCATGCGCTGGAATCTCTCCCCGAAGCTGTAGCTGTAACCATCGCCGTTACCCAGGTTATGCATGGCGTTGGAGACAGTCATCGCCAATTGATCAATGCGGTCGCTCTTGCCGGTGATAGTAATGTCGTAGTTAGGCTTTTTGTTCCAGTGTGATATGTTGCTGGGGCCTCGCGTGTGCTCGAAGCTGGCAATCGAGCTCAGCGGCACTTCGCGGCCGTCCATCGTCGGGATGCGAAGGTTCTTGAATTCCTCGACGTTCTTGCGGTCCTCCTCGCGCAACCGCACCATCACCCGGATCTCGCGGTCCTTCTCCTGAAACTTGGGTAGTTGCGCGCCCCGCAGCGCGTTGCTTATCGTTGCCACAGCCCAGGCCAACTCGACATTGGCGTTGCGTGCCCGCTCCCGATTGATCGAAACAGCCAGTTCGTCCCTTCCGGATTCGATGTCGGTCTCGACGTTAAGCACATCGGGCAGCTCGCTCAACTCCAGGCGCACACGTTCTCCCCAACGGCGCAGCTCGGAGTAGTCGCGCCCCTCGAGAACCAGCTGGATTTGGCCTCTCTCGCTCTGATTCGCATTGTGACCCCAGCCGACGTACAATTCGGCCTCGCCGGGAAGCATACCGATGTCATCCATTAGGTTCTTCCGGATGTAGTCCTGACGCTCCATCTGCGGATTCTTGTTCATGTCATTCATGAAGAGCACATTTTTCACCCACAGGACGGGCTTCTCCAGCAGCGGGGTCGAACTCTTGCCGGAGTCGTAAAACAGGTTGACCCGCACCCACTCGCTGCTGATGTTGGTGTTGAAAGCAACGTAATCGCCAAGACCTTCCTTGTGGTTCACTATCCACTTTTCGATCTTGTCGGCGACCTGGGAGGGATAGCCGGTGAGGTCGCTATAACGCTTGTCCAACCTCAGTCTTATCGGAGTGTTGAGGCTGCCCTGCATGTCATCCTGGTAGCCAAGGTCGCTTGTGTAAGTCAGGATCCCGAACAGGATGAAAAAGGCGAGGATTATCGTTTCAACGCGATGAGCCACGGCCCAGCGCAGAGAGTCCACATAGCGGTCGCGTACCCAATCGATCAGCTTCGAGCTGCCGATTTTTCCTTTGTCCTTGAAGAGGGTGGTCGTCACAGGGATAAAGATCAGCGCGACAAACAGGCTGCTGAGCAGCGCGAAGACCACCGGGAAGCCGATGCGCCCCATGAAGAAGCTCATCATCTGGTCGCCGCCCATCAGGATCATCGGCAGGAAGACGACGACGGTGGTCAGAGTGGCCATCACGACGGCCAGGCCGACCTCGCTCGCGCCCCTGATCGCAGACCTCTTCGGGTCGTCGCCGGCCTTGCGGTGGCGGAAGATATTTTCGACGACGACGACGGAGTTGTCCACCACTAGGCCCACGCTGACCATCAGTCCCATCAGCGTCAACAGGTTAAGCGTCTCGCCGGTGAAGTACATGATCACCAGGGTCGCCAGCAGGCTGATCGGGATCGCGAGCGTTATGACAAGCGTCATCCGCACATGCCTCAGGAAGAAGAACAGCACCAGAACCGCGAAGATTGCGGCCCAGAAGGCGGTTTCCTGCAGGTCTGTAAGAGCATTGAGAATCAAGTCCCCCTGGGTGAATGCGAATCCACGTTCGACGCCGGCGAGGCTGGGATTGGAGGTGAATTCCTTGTCGAGGGCTTCCATTACTTTGAAATGGAGATCGACGCTGTTAGCCCCGGATTTCTTGTTGATGACGATCCAGACGCCATCCTGGGAGTTCATCCGGCTGATGCTTTCCTGCTTGGGGACATCGAAGGAGATGGTGGCTATGTCTTCAACAAGAACGCCAGGCCGGATTTCCAGCTTTTTAATTTCGTCGATGCTGCGGAAGCGGCCCATGCCGCGGATGTAGAAGCGCTTATCGCCCTCGCGGACGAAACCGCTGGGAATGCTGAAATTGGAGTTGCGCAGCGTCTGGACCAACTCACCGAGGTTGATGCGATGGGCGGAGATCTTGTCCATCTGGAGCAGGATCTCAAAATTCTTCTCTTGGACACCTTCGAATTCGACGTTGGCTATCCCATCAATTCGCATAAGCTGCTTGCCGAGGTTGTGATTGAGGAAGTAATAAAGGTCGGGGATGTCCTTGTGGATCAGAAGCGAGATGTACATCTCTGCGTCATCGTTTATGTCAAACCTGCGGACGACGATGCGCTCAACGTCCTCGGGTACCTCGCTCATAACACGGTCCATCCGGTCGCGGACCTCAGCGTAGGCGAGGTCCATGTCGGTGCCCTGTTGCAGCTGGATGCCGATCCAGGTGTAATCGCGCCCGATTGAAGCCGTCGTGCGTTTCAGGTTACGCACCGTGCCCAGGATTTGCTCGATTGGTCGGGTGATCTGCTGCTCTATTTCCTCCGGAGTTGCATTCGGGTAGGACACAAACACTCCCATGAACGGCACCGTGAAGCCTGACGGGAGCATTTCCAGAGGGATCTTGGTGTAGGCGATGTAACCGACGACCAGAAGCGCCACGAAAATGACGATAACTGTCACCGGCCGCGTCACCGAGAATTTCGGCAGAAGCGATTCCTCGCGTAACTTCTTTGCCATAATGGGATTTCCTCCGCATGGACCCATTCGCTTTTACTTACGATTCGAGCAAGCGTTTTGTTCGCCGCAAAATCCTCCAATTCATTGAAAAAAAAGCGGAAAAGGTGTATTATTGCATTGTTTGTTACGTGTTTCTTTCCGGGTGACGGATTCCCTTGGCAATGAGAATTAAAGTGCCAATCTATCGATTGTTAGTCGCGCTGCTGCTCTCCGCGGTTTTCTGCTCGTTTACCTTCGCAGATGACGCTCGGCTTCCCGATCCGCTTTTCTCGAAAGCTAAGGACTTGTGGGAGCGGGGGAAACCCGCCGATGCGTTGAAATCGCTCGAAGAGAGCCTTTCCGCATTTGGCGATGGCAAGGTACCGGTTTCCGGGAGGGTGATGAAGGCAGCGCTGCTAACCGAAGTAGGCAGGCATGAAGAGAGCGAAGTCCACTGGCTGGAGTTAGCCCAGGCCGAAGCCGCGTTAAAAGTCTACGCCTTGCGGGCGGTAGTCATCAGCAGGCTCCAGCGCGGTACGCTTGAAGAGGCGGTCTCGGCCCTGGAGAGCCTGATATCGCTTGACGGGATCCGTAATAATCGCGACCTCGCGCTCGACGTGGCCGATGCCTTCGTCAACTCCGAAAATTACGCACGGGGGGCGGCTCTCTTCCAGAAGGTGCTGAACAGCCGCAGCAGGGGGAGTTATGCCGATCATGCCCGTACCGGCCTGGCGGATTGCGCGGAAGGCGCAGGGGACGTCGGCAAGACGATCGCCCTCTTGCGCAGCGCCCAGCTCAACCACTCGCTTGTGTCCACCTTTGCAACAGCCCGCGAACGCGAGAAGCAACTCGCCGAGGCCGCCGGCGATAAGCCGAAGCCATTTACCGAGGACCAATATCTCAGCCTGGTAAGGAAATTACGCAACGCTTCGCGCTTTGATATGTCACTAGAATTGCTGCGAGATTGGCAGGATTTCCATCCCAACACCGACCGCCGGGAGCGGATCGAGCTCGAGGCCATTGAAACACTCTACCGCAAGCGCGCCAACGACGAGTGTCTGGCCTGCTGCCGTGCCTTCTACGACGCGTTTCCCGATAGCGCTCTGAGAAGTGATGTCCGCTACCTGGAATTACGTCTTCACGTAAGGCTTGGCGGAACCGGGCAGGTCAAGGCGATCGCCGCCGCCTTGCGAAGCAGTGGAGTGTCGCATTCGATGCAGCATAATGCGGGTGTCGTGTTTGCGTCCTATCTGGTCAGTATCGGCGAAGTGGAGAGTGGACTCGATGTCTACCGCGAGGTTTACCGTGCCGCGGAGGGTAGAAACGCCAAGCGCGAGGTGCTGTGGCGCGCCGGCGTAGCGGCTCTCCGCGCTGGCCAAAACAGCCGCGCCGCCACCAACATTCGCGCGCTGGTCAGTCTAGGCCCCAATGGTGATATGGGTTACGCCGCTTACTACTGGCTGGCAGTGGCCGAGAGCAAGCTCGGCAACCGAGAGGCGGCGTTGAAGGCCGCCCTGCGGTTGGTCGAGCGCTATCCCTACCATTACTACGGAGTCAGGGCGAAATTAATCTTGCCCTCACTCGCAGAGGAAGTTCCCGAGCCCAAAGTGGAATCGTTGCGGCGCTCGGTAAGCCTCAAGCCTCTGAGTTTTCCCGATACTGCCTTAAGCAAGAGCGCTCAACGGAATTCTCTCTACAAGGCGGCGGTTATTCTCGCTGAGGCGGGCTTGCGTGAACATGCGGCGCGCATGCTCCTTTCGTTGCTATCGAGATTCTCTTCCGACGACGGCCTTGCGCTCTGCACCATCAGGGCGCTCGCGGACGCCGGCGATCATCGTGCTTCGCTGGGTTTGATCGCGACACACTTCAGCCGCTATCTGCTGCGCCCGGCATCAGGCACTCCCTCCGACTTCTGGTCCCTCGCTTTTCCCAGACCTTATTGGAAAGAAATCAGATATGCGGCGGCCGCGCAGAATATCGATCCGGTGCTCATGTTGGCCTTGATGCGCCAGGAGTCACGCTTTGACGCCGCCGCTATCTCCTCCGTCGGCGCCGTCGGACTGTTCCAGATTATGCCCTATACCGCCGACCAACTCGCGCCGAAGTTAGGCCTCCCGGGCCTCGGCGAGAGTGAGCTGAAGGAACCGCAAGTCAACGCTCTTCTTGCCGCACAGCTTCTGGCCTTTCTGATGAGGGAGTTCGATGGTTTCTACGTGCCGGCTATCGCTGCATACAACGCAGGCGAAGACCGCGTGGGAGCCTGGTGGCTGACAGGCCGCGGGCTGCCGGACGACCTGTTCATCGACTCCATCCCTTACCAGCAAACCCGCCACTTCGTCCGCCAGGTGCTGACCAACTATTTCACTTACAATCGTCTTTACCCCGTTATTGTTGCCGGTGAAGAGGGCTGAATCCATCTCGATCTGGATCCAGCCGTCTTTTGGTTTAGAGGCATCGAACTATATTTATAGCATTGTCTCGCTGATATATTAATATCATGGATATAATAAGAGCTGCTAATGATTGCCTCGGTCGCGGGTCGAGGTCGAACTTAGAGACTGACCACCTTGTCGCAGTCGAGAGTAAGCTCGACGAAGAGCTTGGTATTTAAAATGACCGCGTTCTTGCCCTCCAGATCGGATTCCAGGACCCCACGGGTCCTCGCGCACGATCCTCAGACATAGATCGGGATCTCGTGCTCGATCACCTCTGCAAGCGCTTCCTTCAGCGGTTGGCAGCCGAAGCCGTGCATTTCCTCGGCGACGGCGTCCCGCATCGTCACCACAGATTCGCCGAGCAAGGCGATCTGGGCCTGTTGGCCTTCCTTGACCGCCCCAACCGCTAATTCGAAAGGGAAAGTTGCCATGGTGGGATCGTCCGATCCGCGCGTTGCTACGAAGAGTATCATGGACATGATTTGCACCCCGGAATTTAGTGTGACGGAAATAGTATACATCCGCAGTCTTGATGACGCTGTTATGATTATTCTGATACTTCAAACGCAGTGTCCTGCTGAAAAATACTGGAGATGCGGCTACGCGTGTGTCGCGCTTTGGGATCGGAACAAGGCTCTGGTTTAGACTGCCGGCGAAAAAATTCGCATTTTCCTCTTGACAAAACCTTTCCCATTAGCGAAATTATTTGCAGGCGAAAATATTCGCATATGACCTGCAAGCGGCAGGAACTCCGAAGGAGTGGACCATATGACAAAAAAATCCTTGATAAACGAACTCAGCCGCCGTGAGCGGCAGATAATGGAAATAGTTTACAAGCAGGGCAAAGCTACCGCGCAGGAGGTAGCGTCCAGCCTGCCGGACGAACCAGGGTATTCCACGGTAAGGAAGCTCATGAGCATCCTCGAGGAAAAGGGCTTTCTGCGTCATGAGCGTTTGCCAGACAACCGTTATCTCTACTACCCAACCATCCCCGCCGAGGAAGCGAGAAATTCGGCTCTCGCGAATGTAATGGACACCTTCTTCCACGGCTCCGCCAGCAAGGCGGCGATAGCATTGCTGAAGCAGGGCGAGGCCGATATCTCGGAAGATGAAGTGGAGTCGATCATCCACCTGATCGAGTCGGCCCGAAGAAAGGGGAGGTGAGGAGATGGCTGCCATCGAAACGGCCTCGGTTGAAACCGTAAAACTGCTGGCCGAGATATTTATCAAGGGATCGGCCTTGCTCATCTTCACTTACGCGCTGACCTGGTTGCTTCGGAAGAAACTCTCCGCTTCCTTGCGGGGCCGGTTCTGGATTTTCGCGCTCGCGGGCGTTTTCCTGATTCCGCTTGTTTCGCTACTCGTGCCGTCGATAACCCTGCAGATATTGCCCGATCCTGCGCTCACCCGGTCTGGGGCCGGCGCTAAACTGGCTATTTCACTGGACCAGAATTCCTACGCTGAATCGGCGGAGGGAGAGATCAGTATCCCTCAGATTTCGCTGCAATCCGAGATCCGAGGCGAGACGGAGGGATCCGCCACACCGCTGAACTGGACTCTCTGGATATCAATCCTTTGGCTCGGTGGAACTGTCGTCTACCTGTTGTGGCTGCTCGTCGGGAAGATCGGCCTCTGGTGGATCACGCTCAAATCGGGGAGGCTGGAAGGCGGATTTTGGGAGAGCCTTTCGAAGGATATCTCGGAGGGGCTCGGTGTGAGGCGGCGTTTTCGGCTGCTGAAGAGTGGTATCACGAAGGCCGCCATTAACTTCGGCATCCTCCGGCCGAAGCTGATCCTGCCCGAAAGTGCGGAGGAGTGGACAGAAGATCGCGCGCGGGTAGTCCTGCTCCATGAGTTTGCCCATGTCAGTCGCTGGGATGGGCTCTCAGAGTTGCTCGCACAGGTGGCGTTGGCGATCCAGTGGTTCAATCCAATCGTCTGGCTGGCGGTGGCGAAGATGAGGGCCGAGCGCGAGCGCTCCTGCGACGACCTCGTGCTCAACGCCGGTACCAAGCCTTCAGACTACGCGACCCAATTGATGGAAGTCGCGGCCGACATCGGTGCCTTCGACAGGCCGCTTTGGCAGGCAGCCGCGATCTCGGAGGGTTCGAGTTTGAAAGACCGCCTGCTGTGCATCCTCGATCCGAACATCAGACGCGGCGCCGGCAACCGGCTTGCCTCGGGCGCGATGCTCGTCCTGGTAATCCTTTCCGTGACCAGCCTGGCCGCCTTCAACATCTGGCAGCAGGACGACGAGCAAATTCCGAGGGCAGTAACCGACCCCCTCAAAGTGAATGTTGATGAGCTTCCGCGACTTCTGCGGGAACTGAGCACGGATGACGCGTTTGTCCACGCCAAGGCTGCATACATACTCAGCCACCTGGGAGAGCAGGCCGCCGAGGCCGCACCCCTTCTTATCGAAATGCTGGCGGACGAGAGGAATGTTGATTTGCACCGCTTAATTGAGAGCGAGGAGCGCCCCGGGAATTACGTTTGGATGCAAACCAAGTCCACCCCGAAAGCTGAGGCCGCGGCGGCCTTGAGAGCGATCGGCGCACCGGCGGTCGAGGCCTTGAGCAAGGCGGCGTTGGAACACCAGAACAAGATTGTCAGGGAAGCGGCAATACTCACCCTATACAAGATCGACGGCAGGGCGGCCGGCGCTGTACTTGCCCGGGCCTCAGTCCATGCGGACGCTGGCGTAAGGGAAACTGCCGCCGAGGTCGGCGGGGAAATCGATACACTCGAAATGCTCGACAGGTTGGGTAAGTGCACTCAGCGCGACATCGATTTCCTGATCAACGCCTTGAGCGACAAGCGTGCGCGCGTTCGCGCCAGGGCTGCTCACTTCCTGGGTGTTTTTGGCGACAGCCGCGCGCTGAACGATTTGATTATAAGGTTCGAGCAGGACGTGCCCGAGGTGGTCATCGAAGCAGCCGAGGCCCTTGGATCGATCCGCGACACCAGGGCGGTCGAGACGCTGCTGAAGGGACTTGGGCATCCGGACAGCCGGGTCAGGCAAATGACCGTCTGGGCTCTCGGCGAAATCGGCGATCCCGCCGCGATCGAGCCTTTGATGCAGCTCCTTGGTGAGGAAATTAGAAAAACCGGGCAATTGACCGGCAGGGAGCTGAACGAGAACCAGATCATTAAAACCATGGGCCAACAAGCGCTGACGAGATTACAGTTGAAAGTCGGCGTCGAAGATCTGATCCAGGAACTGAGCGATTCGAGCGAGGTAACGCGCATGAACGCGGCGCGTCATCTCGGAGCCGCCCGTGATCCCCGGGCGGTGGACCCGCTTACCGTCGCCCTGCGTGACCCCTCCGCTGATGTTCGGCGTTGGTCGGCCTGGGCTCTCGCGCATATCGCGGATGAACGAGCTCTGCGGGCTCTGATCGCCGTGGCGGCGGATGGGGACGCCGATGTTCGCATGTGGGCCGCCTACGGTCTCGGGCTCGACAAGACCGGGGACAAAGATGCGATCCGGATACTCATCTCGATGACCAGAGACACTGACGTGCGTGTGCGGCGTTGGGCTACTTACGGCCTGGGTAGAGAGGGTAATGCGGTCGCCGTCGATCCGCTCCTGGAGAAGCTGAAGGATTCAGACGCGGAGGTGCGGCGATGGGCGGCGCGATCCTTGGGAGAGATAGGGGATGCAAGCGCTATTGCGAATCTGAAAGCGGCGCTTCAAGACGGAGATCCCTCGGTGCGTGAGGCCGCGGAAAAGGCAATGGCCAAGCTTGGAGAGGCCAAGTAGGACAGTCGCGGAATAGAAGCAATGGGGAGTGTCAATGAACGGCGAAGCGATGAAACTCGGCCCCTAGCGGCCGCGGACGATAGATAAACAGTTGTGGAGCGGTTCCTAATAGTAACCTGAACAAGCAAATCCCAGTCGAGTGAGTGCACCCCCTGGGTGCTGAAAGGAGAGTATCATGCCGTCAACTAAAGCGAAATATTTCGCATTCCTTGCCGCCCTGTCGTTACTCCTATTCACGCTCCCATCTTTTGCTGCGGGCGCGGAGCGGAGACAGGATTCGAGCGATATGTCATTACCCGTCGTGCCGGCGACGGAGGGCAAGATCAATGTCGACGGAATTCTCGATGAAGCGGCCTGGCGCGACGCCCTGGCGATGGAACTGGCTTATGAGGTCGAACCCGGTGAGAACACCCCCGCGCCGGTGAGGACCGAGGTGCTGGTTACCCACGATGCCCACACACTGTACATCGGATTTCGTTGTTACGATCCCCAGCCGGCGGCGATTCGCTCGCACCTGCAGGACCGCGATAACCTCTGGAAAGAGGACTGGGTCGGTGTCTCGCTGGATACCTTCAACGACGAGCGCTCGTCCTATACATTCCAATGCAATCCCCGGGGTGTTCAGTTGGACGCCACCGAGTCGTACCAGAGTCAGGACACCGGCTGGGATGCGATCTGGGATGCCACCGGCAGTATCGAGGACTGGGGCTGGTCGGTCGAGATGGCGATACCGTTCGCCTCCATGCGCTTCCAGCGCTCCGAGAGCGGGCAGGTTTGGGGTTTCGACGCATATAGAAACTATCCACGCAGCGTCGTTCACCAGCTCGGGCTGTTTCCGCTCGATCGGAACATCGACTGCTACCAGTGCCAGATGCAGAAGATCACAGGATTCAGCGAGGTCTCTCCGGGCCTGAATCTGGAGTTCAATCCGACGCTCACCGCCGTGCGCACCGACGCGCGCAACGAGGGCTCCGGCGGAGGCTTCGAGGTCCTGAATAAGGAGGTGGAAGCGGGGCTCACCGCGCGTTACGGGCTGACCCGCAACATGACATTAGGCGCCACCGCGAATCCCGACTTCTCGCAGGTCGAGGCCGATGCGCTCAAACTCGACATCAACGAACCGTTCGCGCTCTATTACACGGAGAAGCGGCCGTTCTTTAACGAAGGGGCGGAATTCTTCCAAACCGGTTCGAGGATCGTATATTCCCGCACGCTACGCGATCCTTCCTGGGGCTTCAAGCTCACGGGAAAGGAAGGGGCCAATTCCATCGGAGCCCTTGTCGTCCGCGACGAGCTGACCAACCTTATCTTCCCCGGATCGCAATACTCACGCTCGAAATCACTTGCTTTGGATTCAACAGCATATGCCTTCCGCTACAAGCGCGACATTGGCAGCAGATACACGCTTGGTCTCATAGGCACGGACAGAGAAGCCGAGAATTATTCTAACCGTGTTTTCGGTTTCGACGGCGACCTGCGCGTGTCCAACGTCGACAGGGTTTCCTTCCAGATCCTGGGCAGCAGCACGTCATATCCGGATTATCTCGCCTCCAGTTTCGGGCAGCCTCAGGGATCGTTCTCCGATAGGGCTCTCAATATCGGCTACACCCACTACACATGGACAAATGGCTTGAGCTGGGCGGCTTCCTTCAGGGACTACGGCCGAGATTTCCGCGCCGATCTCGGCTTCATCCCGCGGGTCGGTTATCGCAGTGCTTACCTGGGGAGCAATTACAGGTGGATCGGGAAACCCGGAAACTGGTGGTCTTTCTTCCTGCTGGGCGGGAGCTACAGCCGCAGTGAAGATGACGACGGAAACCTGCTGGAAAGCTACGGCAGATTCTGGATCGCATTTGAGGGAGCCTTGCAGACCGGATTCGACATCAAGGGTTCAGCGACGAAGGAGGGCTATCTCGGGACTGAATTCGACCAAAAAATGATAGTAGCCGAGGCCTGGACAAGCCCGTCGGGTTGGTTCTACGTGAACGGCCGGGTGGAGTACGGTGACAGCATCGATTACACGAACGCCCGCCCGGGAACTCAACTGCACACAAGCTTGTACGTCGACCTCAAACCGAGCGATTTCTTCAGCACCTGGTGCTGGTACAAGCGCGAAACCCTGGATGTCGAGGGAGGGCGCCTCTACATGGCCAACACCGTAGAGTTCTCCGGTGTCCTGCAATTCAGCACGCGGATGTTTTTCCGTTCAATCCTGCAGTATGTCGACTACAGATACACCCCTGAGCTGTACACCATGCCGGTCGACTCCGAATACAGGCACCTGTTCACCCAGTTGCTGTTTTCCTACAAGGTGAATCCGCGGACAGTCCTGTTCATCGGCTACAGCGATAACTATTACGGCGATCAGAGGCTGGGATTAACGCAGAGCGACCACACATTTTTCGTGAAACTGGGTTATGCTTGGGTACTGTAATGTGAAACATGAGGGTTTTCTATTGTATTGATATTATTGGTGTTATCTCGGCTATATTTATAACATCATATATTAGATATATAATTATAAAAGTCCCCAGGCTATGTCTGGATCCGAGCTGCGGGGTTTTCGGCCGTTTTGAATCAAAGATTGTCTATTCCGGATTCAGCAGGCGCTTGTAATAGCTGCCGCTGGTGTAGAGTGCGGCGAGGGGATTGTGGCCCATCAGGCGGTCTTTCACGGCCAGAACCGTGTTGTAGCCTTTAGCGTGCTTGAGGAAGAGGGCGTCGTGGCCGACGCAAAGACCGATCATAATGTTCATCTCAGTTTCTGCAGCGTTGAGGAATTTCGCCTGAGAGATGGGGTTGCACATTGCCTCATAGCATCCCGGCCTGATTTTTTCTTCGTCTTTCAGGCCGATCTCCTCCTTGGGCACACGGCCTGCCTTGCAGATGACGGAGGCAACCTCGAAACCGTGGGCTTCGAAAATCTTCTCAAGTATCGCCGCCTCGTAAATCAAACCGCTGCAGAAGGCGATGCCCAGGCGCCTGAAGCCCATGCGGTGGGCGAACTCGCAGACCTCCTCGATGCGGCACTTTACGGTTCGCAGTTCATCACCCGCAGCTACATAACATGCAGCTTCCTGGCGCGATGATTCCTGCGCAAACCTGAGGGTCGCCGGATCCTCGTACTCCCGCATCGCCTCGGCTACTACATCCTCGCCGTTTATCGTCGGACAGTCGTCGGGACCGATGCCGTCGGGATCTCTGCATATCCGTTGATCTCTCGGTATCCCGCAATCCGCGCAATGCGGTGAAATATTCACGCTCATGATTTTCCCCTTCCATTATTCGGGATCGACTTCTTGTGGGCCGGCTCGAATCACCTGTTGCGCGGCACTGCCAGCATCCGCTCCAACGCCTGGCGCGCGCCCGCTGCGATGTCTTCCGGCACCGTGATGCGCGGCGCAAGTGCGTAGAGCGCGGCGTCGACCGCTTCCAGGTCGGTTTTCTTCATGTTTGGACAAACGAGCTTGCTGCTGGCCAGGTAGAATTTCTTTCCGGGGTACTCTCGAGCTAGCCGTTCCATCAGGCCGCGTTCGGTGCCGATGATGATCTCCTTGACAGGAGTCTCGCCAACGAAGCGGATCATGCCGCTGGTGCTGAGCACCTCGTCGGCTTCGTCAATCACCTCCGGCGTGCATTCCGGGTGGACGACAACCACGGCGTCGGGGTGAGCTGCTTTCATGGCGCGGACATCTTCCGTGTCAACGCGGTGGTGCGTCGGACAGTAGCCCTGCCATGGGATGATTTTCTTTTCGGTGAAGCGCTGGGTGTAGAGCGCGAGGTTTTGGTCGGGCACGAAGAGAATTTCGTCCTGCTCGAGCGAGTTGACGACCTTGATGGCGTTGGCGCTGGTGCAGCAGATGTCGCCTTCGGCCTTCACGGCGGCCGAGGAATTGACATAGCAGACGACTGCAGCATTCGGGTGCTGCTGCTTCTTTTCTCGCAAGGAAGCGGGGGTGATCATGTCGGCCATCGGACAGCCGGCGTCGTCGCGCGGCAGGATGACCGTCTTTTCCGGCGAGAGCACTGCTGCGCTCTCAGCCATAAAATGCACACCGCAGAAAATGATGACTTCAGAATCTACATCTGCCGCTTTACGGCTGAGGTCGAGGCTGTCGCCTAGGAAATCAGCGATCAACTGCACCTCGGGTATCTGGTAATTGTGAGCGAGGATTGTTGCGTTTTTTTCCAGCTTCAGCCGGCCGATCTCCGTGACGATTTCCTCGCTCGGTCTCGATGTATCAGCCATCGGGTGTCGCGCTCCTTTCGCTCGCTCTTCAGGCCATTATTCTAACCGATAGTAGGCATCTGTTTAGTGCCGGGTATGACAGTTTCTCAGCGGCGGGGGACGTAGTAGCGCGTGCCTTGGTCGGTGGCGCCGATCTGCGCCATCAGGTCGATCAGGTCCTCCTCTCGATGCACGAAGTCGATCTCGTCGGTGTTGACGACGAGCAACGGCGTGCGGGAGTAGTTGAAGAAATAGTAGTTGTAAGCACGGCTGACCTCATCGATGTAATCGGAGCTGATCCGCGATTCGAAATCCCTTCCGCGCCCGCGGATCCTCTTCATCAGCGTCTGGTGGCTGCCCGTGAGATAGACGACCATATCGGGGCGAGGCACTTGGGTCGAGAGCATCTCGTAGAGCTTGTCGTAGATCACAAGTTCGCTGTCGGAGAGGTTGAGGTAGGCGAAGATCTTGTCCTTCTCGAAGGTGAAGTCGCTGACTACCCTGCGCAGGAAGAGCTCGCGCTGGCTCAGCCCCTTCAGCTGTTCGTAACGATTGAGCAAGAAATAAAGCTGCGTGCGGAATGCAGAGCCGGAGGCGTCCTTGTAGAAGTCGGGCAGAAAAGGATTATCGACATTTTCCAGCACCAGCATCGCATCGCTGAGGCGCTCGGCAATCAGGTGAGTCAGCGAGGTCTTGCCGACTCCGATCGGCCCATCGACGGCGATGTAGGTGTGCCTCACGCTCCTGCTCCACGCACCTTGTCGAAAAGCAAATTACAACAACCTACCGCAAACGCGCAATAACGCTGCAACAACATGGACGGATTTCTATTGCGCTTTCGCCGTGGAGAGCGGATTCGCTGGATATTATATAGATTACCTTAGCGATCGCGCGGTTCCGCTTCGGGCTGAGCACTACATCACCGGCTTTCCATCGGTCGCTTTGTCCGGGCAGTGGATAAAAAACCACGTGCTACCTAGATCGACCGGCGGCCTGATACCCACATGTGTACCGGTCAGTATCTAAACTCCAGTGTGCCGATCACCTGCCTGCCCGGTGCAGGAGTCAGGTATATGGCTCCGTAAGAATATATCCCCCGAGTCTCGTAATCCGAATCGAGAGTGTTCAGCACGTCAAGTCTGAGCGTCCACGCCCCCATTTCGAGCGCCGCTCTGAGATTAACGATGCTGTAGGGATCAAGAGGCGGCCCCGAGTTGGTGTTGTCGCTGCTGAGTACCTGCTCGCCGACATACAGCAGTTCGCCGCCCAGCCGCCAGGCGCCGTAGTCGAGGCTGGCATGCAGAGCGAGCTTGTGCTCGGGAACGAGCGGTATTCTCAGATCGTCCACTCCCAGATCTTCCGCCATGCTGCGGTTCTCAGCCTTGGTGTAAGAATAGGTCGCAAGAAGGTTTACGACCTCCGCCAGCCTTCCGTCGAGTTGCATTTCGAAGCCGGTCCTTCGGCTTCTTCCCACATTCTCGTTGCTGCCGATGAACCAAATCGGATCAGTAATGACGAAGACGACCTCGTTCTCCAGATCCATACGGTAAAGCGCGGCCTGAAGGTTCCAGCTTTCTCCGAGGGCCGCTCGGAAGCCGCCCTCGTAGGTGTCGCCGGTTGTCGGCTCGAGGTCGGGATTGGAGCCGAAGAGCGGGAAAGCAAAGAGGTCGTTGACGGTGGGAGTCTGGAACGATTGAGAGTAGCGGAAAAAGAGCGCCGTTCCCCTCGCGAGCACGAGGTTGAAGCCCGCCATCGCGGTAGTCTTGTCGAATTCCTTTTGACCGGTGTTCTTGCTGAAATTGTCTCTGAAGTCCATGTTCACCCTATCGTGGCGCACAGCCCCGGTGAGGGTGAAGAAATCCACTGGATCGAGCGAGCCGTGTAGGTAAAACGCCCGACTGTCCTGATCCGTATCGCGGTCGTTGCTTTCATAAGTCGGGTTGCCGTTGATATCGGTGAAAGAGCCAACGTTACCAAACATATCCCTGACAATTTCCAAACCTGCGGTGAGAGAATGGCCCCAGCTACCGAGGTCGTTCTCATAGGTCAGTTGCGCTGCCATACCAGTGCTTTCGTTCCCGCTCTTGGATTTGAAACCGCCCCAGATCGCCGCGTTGCGGCCGGTGGTCAGCACTTCGATGTCGGCTTCCCGCCGATGGCCTACGACCGAGAGCAGGGTTTTGTCGGAAAGCGCGTAGGAGAAGCGGGCGGTGAAAACACATTCGTCGGTCTTGTTAAAATCAACGAGATTGAAGGGGTTCTGCTTGCGATCCTGTGCCAGCTCTTCTGGCGTGAGAGCTCCGGGATTGCCCAGCTCACCGCTCGAATAGCGGAAGCTCAATTCAAGGCCGTAGCTGCCAGGCACTTCATAGTCGTACTTCCCGAAGATCTTGTGTTGGCGTACATTGCTGTTGTCGCGGAAGCCGTCGCTGTCGAGGTAGCCGTATGAGAGGAAATAACTGTGCGGTCCCATTTTGCTGCCAGAGCGAATCCCCGCGCGTTTCGTCGAGTAGCCTCCGTATCCGGCGTAAAGTTCGTTGAATGTTTCGCCGTAGCCCCGCCGGGTGTAGATTTTTACCGTGCCGCTGAGTGCGCCGTTGCCGTGGCTGAACGAGGCTCCCCCGGGGATGATCTCAATGCGCTCGATGATGCCGGGATCGAGCAGTTCGAGGTTGACGCCGTTGTCGTCGGGCTCATTGATCCTGACGCCGTCGACGTAGACGGCCATTGAGGTGCCCTCGCTGAAGCCACGTATGTCGATGGTTGTCTCGACGCCGTTGCCGACATTGTCATAGAAGATGATTCCGGCGTAGTCGGCGAGCAACTCCTGGAGGGTTGTTGCACCGCTGTTGTCGATGTCCTCGCGTGTAATCACCGTGACGTTGGCGGGAACCTTCTCTGCGCTCTGGCTTTCGTCGGAGAGGCGCCGGGCCGAAACGACAATGCGTTTGGTCAGGACCTTTTCCTCCTCCTTCTCGCTCTGTTGTTGCGCCGCAATCTGCGACGCCGGCACCAGCACGAGAGAGGAGAGGAGGAGAGAGATAAGTGCTGTTCTCACCTTTAGACTCCTTGCGCTGATGCGGGCTGGTTTGGTCGTGAGGTCGGCTGCGGCGGTTGCCGGAACCGGTTCGAGGCTCAACAACCGTTACCCTCCCGCGAAGGTTATTAACGGTTCCTGGTCTCCTGGCTCCCGGGTCGTCCTCCCGCCGCGCCTTCCCGGCATCGGCTGCCGGTGGCTTTAGCCCGCATGCTGTTGTGCTGCGGGTGCGGCGTTCGTCTCCGGTTACAGTTGCGGGGCAGCGCCGGATTCTCACCGGCTTCCCAGAATCATCAGCAGTGTACAGCAAAGAGAGTTCGATGGAAATATTGTAATGCAAATAATAGTCGTAAGAATTCAGGCGGGATCAGCCATTGTATATTCTTATACAGCTGGCTATCTGGTCAGGTAAGTTTTGGGGGCGAGGAAATCGCGTGGTTCCTTCCCCGTATTCTGCTTGAAACGCTGCGCCACGCTTGGGACAGCACCGATCTGCTCGTCGAGGCTGATACGCTCGATACGGTGTGCCGGGAAGAAAACGGTTGACGGGCCCAGCTCCACATCGCTTCCCCTGGCCAGTTGCATACACCATTCCTCGAAAATTCCCATCTCGATTCCGCGTAATTCGACGCCGCTCTGATCAAGCCGCAGAAGCACGCCCCAGACCTGCTCCCGCGGTGAGCTGAGTTGGACGCCTACGATGTCTCCCGGCTTCATTTTCCCTCTCCTTGCCGCAAACAGTGACCATGGTAGAGGCTTCGTGCTGAATTGAGCGGCTGATAGCTGCACACACTTATATCACCTTTACGTGTTTCAAAGCCAGAAATCGTGAATTCTTAGTTCTGATTGCCCAGCTTCCGAACCGCCGCCTCAAGAACGCTGCTGGGCATGCCGTTGAGGCTGAGTGCGCCACGCAGGTGGTAATGGTCATCGTCGATTCGCTCCGCGGCCTCGAAGCCGGCATAGGTGCCCGCCTCGTTCTGGAAAGTCATGATGATAGTGCGCTTGGTGACAACGGCGTGGCCTGTCAGCATGCCTAATTTGCTGTGGTTTTGGACGAGCTCGAAACTGTCCTTGCCGTTTGGGCTTAACGTGTAGACGGTCTCGACGCCTCCCTCGCGATTGGTTTGGCTGAAGTCGAGTTCCATGTGCACCGTGATCGTGCCCGTCCCGCTCCGAGATGCGATGATTTCCATGGTGATCGGCTCGCTCGGGCCGCCAATTATCGACAACACACCCTTGCCGGCCCACCTGGCGGGGACAAAAAGAAAGGTGTGAGCGTTATTTCCGGATTTCACTCTGCGACCTCCGGGACACGCCGGAAGGTTCTCCTTACCGGCATTCCGATAGTGATTACGCAAAAGAAACCACGGAAAGTCCCGTATTGTGAATATCCGGTAAGCCTAGTTTTATCAGAAAGTTGAATCGTTCACTTTGAGTAATGGTCGTAGATTGTTTTAAAGGAGAGTATCTCGAACTCGCGCGTACCGCTGGGCACTTCAACCGTGACGCCGTCGCCGTCCTGCTTACCCATCAGCGCACGCCCAATCGGAGAGCCGGTGCTGATCTTGTTGGCCGCGTTGTCGGCCTCATCGGCGATCACCAGCAGGAAGGTCATCTCTTTATCCGTGTCCAAGTCGAGCACCTTAACCTCGCTTCCCATGCCGACGCGATCTCTTGGGATTTTGCCGAAGTCCATGATGCTGAGCTGCTTATAGCGCTCCTCAAGCTGGCCGAGACGGGCCCTGACGTAAGTCTGGCGCTCCTTTGCGGACTGATATTCGGCGTTCTCACTCAGGTCTCCTAGCTCACGTGCAATGCCGATCTCCTTGGGGAGCTCGACCTTGAGCTCATGTTGAAGGCGTTCGATTTTTTCGCGCAGATCCTTGAGGATCAAGTCCTTCATTTCATCCCTCCTACAACCGGAGCCGGGATTATACACATTATTACGTCTTCTTCAACAACCAAATGACCCGGATGGCCATTACAACGTGTCAGCGATCCCCGTTTCCTTTTGAAACGTCCCTGCCTTTTTAATGCTGATATGGCCGCATAAATGTATGCGTTAGGTTCGATCTCCATCCGGCAGCCTATTCTCCCCAATCCGTCAAAACAGCTTGACTGCCGCGACGGTTACGCGTAGATTTTCATGTGCTAGAGATGGCGTGGCTCTGTAGCTCAGCTGGTAGAGCGAGGGACTGAAAATCCCTGCGTCGGCGGTTCGAATCCGTCCGGAGCCACCATTCTTTTGTACAGAATTAATCCCGCCCGTAATCCGGCAAAGTAAGCACGGTTTTACTTTTGCAGCCCGGCAACAACGCACGAGACCACCGTTGACAAGCGGGATCCGCCGGGGATAGTGTTTTTACACATGTAGAGTTGGGAGAGCCATAGGGATGAAGATCCGTTGAACATCCTGAGGGCCGGCGCATTCCTGCATCAAATCCCGCGAGTTAACAGCCGGAAGGAAACTCAACTTACTCCCCACGCCCCCTTTTCATTGCCGGTTCTCGTGTTCTCGATTTTGCCTGCAACGCCGCGGAGGACGGCATGAGTGCGCATCTGGAGTTAAGAAAAGTAACGTTCGCTTACGACGGCCAGGAGAAGCCGCTCTTCAGGAATCTTAGTTTTCATTTCCCTCTCGGCTGGACCGGAATAATCGGTGCCAACGGCAGCGGTAAAACCACTCTCCTTCGACTGGTGAGCGGTGATCTGCAGCCACAGGAGGGTGAGATTGTCCGAACTGCGCAGGCGATTTACTGCGAGCAGCGCACTGACGATCCCCCGGTTGATTTCGAGAGATTCCTTTCGGCAGGCGATTCGTTGGCGGCCAGGCTGATCGGTGAACTGGCCGTCTCGACCGACTGGCCGGAGCGCTGGCCGA
>DATKUA010000009.1:0-16993 GCA_035530855.1 Acidobacteriota bacterium
GCATTAAGCGCATGGCGAAGGCCTTTCTTTGGTTGAGGAGAAAGGAAATGCGTGTAATTCATTCGTGAAATGGCCTGGGCCGGCACCGGGGAGAAAACCCTGAAGGTATTCCGGCTGGCGAGCGCGAAGCGGCCCTGGAATGCTACAAGAAGGCGCTCGAACATGAGAGCGGCCATACGATGCAGCACAGCCAGTACGGGATCACGATCGACCGGGCGTGGCTGGAGGAGCGTCTGAAAACGCCGTTCACCTGGGGAAAATGATCCCTGGACGGCCCGTCAGGGTATGGCAATGTTGAACAGCAGGTCTCCATAAACCCACACGATCCCGCATTCCCTCCCTCCCCACGCTGAATATGGCGGGCAGGCGCCACAGGCCGGTTCCGGACGGCGGAACTCGATGGGCCCGGATTTAATCCCGCCCCTGGCGCTCATTTTCGCAAAGGCCAGGCTGCTGCCAGCGTTGCCGAGCAACGCGGTGATGTAGCTTTTCTTGCCGTCCCGGTGCATCGTCGGAAAACTCCAACTCCCGGTTTTTTTCATCGTGGCGTTCTTCGGCAGGAACCTCGAGAATTTTCCGCCGGCGATCTTGAGTTGTGTCGTGTAGACATCGTACCAGTGGTTGCTGATGGGCGGAGGGGCGCCGGCCTTGGCCACACCAAAAGCCAGCAAATAGAGGTTCTTCTTGGGGAGCGGGATTAGTGACGCGCCCTGAAAGAATCCGCCATAAATGAAATCATTGTATTTCTTCTGCGATGTGATGTTGCCGTCCCGGTCGAGGGTCATGATTACGGCTGTTGGTTTATCCTGCTGCGAGGTTTCTTCGTCGACCATCGACAAGCCGAAGTAGACAAAACGTCCGCCGTCCCAGATCGCGTCGCTCCCGGTAAAGAAGTAATCATGGATTATCCTGCCTGCACTCGGCGCGCCGTCGGCTTCGGCCTTACAGAAGATTAGTTTCAAGATTCCCTCCTCCGGTGGATCAGCGACATAAAAGATTCCCAGTTCGCTGCCTGTCCACTGCATGCGCGTGTGATTTCCGTACCAGTCCAGGCCGGGGATGCCGTCGAGAGTGTATTCGCTGAGTTTCTTACCTGTGGTGCTGTAGCGGGCCAGATAGTATTTCAGGTGCCAGTTGCCGCCGGTCTTCTTCCCCGCGGTGTGAACGATGGCAAAGGAATCACCCATCCATTCGATCTTCGGCTCGGTACCGTACTGTTTCTTGGCCAGCCTCTTTGGGCCGAATAGTGTCTTGCCGTTGCTGTCGACAACCATAAAGAACGAGCCGGTTTTGTTTTTGTCGTGCCAATAGTCATCGTAAACAATACCGAAGACTGAGCCGCTCCAGGCGATGTCCAGGCTCTGGCCTCGCGGCTCCTTCGCAGCCTTGACCAATGCCAACGGCTCATCGAACTTAAAGCACTCCTGGGCGGAGAGCAGGGAGGTAAAGGCAAGAGTTAATGCTATTACGCAGACGGCAACACGCCCTTTCATAATCGACCCCCAAAAAATAAGCGGTTTATTCGTTATCTGTCGAAGATATTAGTATATTATGCACGATTTGCTCAACCTCGTTGATTGTTACGGCAAATGGGTCCCGGCTGTGGATTTGTTGCGCGCTCTTGCATGCCCCCCGGCGAACAAGGACAATGAGTAACGAGAACCGAAACAAGGAAAAACCGTCAATGAGCCGACACCGCCTTTTCTGCAGCAGGAAACGAATAGTTGACGGCCTGTTCACCATCGCGGGCGAAGAGGCGCACCACGGTGTGAACGTCTGCCGCTTGCGTCCGGGTGATGAGGTGTTCGTATTCACCGAACAGGGCAGCGAGTTCCGCTGCGAAGTCGAAGCAGCACGCAAGGGCCAACTCAAGGCGCGGATAATCGAGAAGTTGACCGATGAGGTGGAGTCGCCGTTGGCGATCACGCTGATCCAGGCAGTGCCGAAGGCTGCAAGGCTGGAGCAGATTATCGTTCATGCCACCGAGCTGGGGCTGTCACGGCTGGTTCTGGTGCAGAGCGAGAGGGCCTTTCGCGGGGAGCGACCCGACCGCTGGCGGAGGATGGCGTTGGAGGCAGCGAAGCAGAGCGGGCGCAGGATGATTCCCCGAATTGAGCCGGCCGTGCCTTTCGATAAACTCGACTTCGACGGCTTCACCGACTCGCTTAAGCTACTCGCCTGCGAGAAACCTTGCGCCGGATCGCTTTCACGCATCGCCGCAGAACACGGGGGAGTAGGATCGGTTGTGATCGCCTCGGGTCCCGAAGGGGGATTTACCGAAGCGGAGATGCGGCGCCTGCTGGAGGCAGGATTCCTGTGCATCTCGATGGGACCGCGAGTGCTGCGGACGGAAACCGCATCGCTAGCGTTGATGGCGGCGGTGCAGTGCCTTCTGGGCGACTGGGAACCGAAAGGCGGCGCGGAACCGCAATGCGGCTTGTAGCGGAATACGCTTCGGTTGGCGCACCAACAGCCCCCCAAGCGGACGTTACGTCTTAGCAAGCGCCCGAACTAAAAGATACCCATAATCACGGCAGGCTATGTGAGCCTGCAGATGGCCATTGTCATCTCGAAGCCGAACTCCAGCCATGGAACCTGGACGAAACGAAAACTGAATCCCGCGCCGGCAAGCAAACCGCTGATCTCCTGCTCCGTAAGGTAGTACTGGTAGCACCTGTGTTCCCTACCGCCGAGCTCCTCCTCGAAGATCGCGCCGTAGCCTCCTCCCCTAGAGCTGTTGTCAATGACGATCTCGTTGCCCAAAGACAACGCCTCCTCGATATCCGCCGGACGGTAGTCTAAAAAGAAACGACCGCCGGGGCACAGCACTCTGGCAACGCCGTGGACAAAATCATTCCTTTCCTCTTCAGTCAGGAGGCCTCCAATGGCGTTGCCGATGCAGATGACGGCTGCAAAATAATCCTCAGCGAACAGGCGGGCGATCTCCGGCAGTTCGCCTTCAACCAGGTCGGCCAGAGGATCATGCTCACGTGCGCGCCCGATCATCTCGGGCACGGCATCCATGCCGACGAGGTCGATCCCCCGGCGCTCGAAATAAGCAAATGTGCGCCCGATGCCACAGCCGGCGTCCAGAACGGGCCCCTTGGTGATCTCGCGTTCGAAGATCTCTTTTTCGACCGGCTGCAGGTCATTAGCGCCCGTCCAGTGAGTTGCCTCCGCGCTGCAGAAATCCTTGTAGAGCTTGCGTAATTCGTCTTCGCCGTAACCCATTCAGTCAACCTTCAGGTGCGCTTGCGGCCCCAAATCAGGTTGTCGAGGCTAATCCGGTTGGCACCGCGCATCGAGAGGTAGAAGATCAGCAGAAGCACCCCGAGGTAGGGCAGAATATTCGGCATGAAGCCGAAGAAGGGCGAGGCCACCAGGTGGCCGAACACCAGCATCAGCATGAAGATGCAGAGAACGACAGCCGCCAGCGGTGTAAGCAATCCCAGCACGAGCAGGATGCCACCGATCAGCTCGACGAATACGTCGAAGTAACCGGCAATCGGCAGGAGGAAGCCCGGCAGCCACGTCCCGGAATAGCCTTGCACGAAGGTCTCCTGGACGAAAGCATCAAGGCCGACGATTCCCAGCTTGAGGTAAGCGCCGAACAGAAAGATAAAGCCCAGTGCCAGCCGTGCGAACAATGCGGCCCAGCTTCCGCCGCTATCGATCTCGCGCTCGCGGCCATGGAAGAGAAGGGCGTCGACGCTGAACATGTTACCCATTCGCTCCAGCAGCAGAATCAGCAGAATCAGGAGGTAATAAGGCAATATGTGTCCGGAGAGGACGGCAACCGGATCTCTGATAAGAATACCGACCAGCAACACGAGGAACGCAAAGGCGAGAGCTATACCCGCCCAGCGGGTCAGGAATCCCGCCAGGATCATTACCCCGGCGATCAGTAGCACCCATGGAATGACAAAGCCGATGCCGCGAGCGATCAACATCAGGGCGGGGCTGCCCTCCTCGCCGGCCCAGCTCATCACCCAGAGTTGCGAATCGGGAGGCCAGTTATCGAAAATCTCGCTCTCGAATGTCGCGCTCTGGCCCTCCTCGCCGGGAGTCGTTAAAAATATCATCGAAAAACCGGCGGTGATGATCACCAACGCCAGAAACAGGCGCAGGAAAAGTGCTACCCAGCTGGCCGCAAACTCTTCTCTCATGGTTCCCCCCATTGCCTTCGGAATATCGATGGATAATTTATTGCATGGAGAGTCCGCCAGCGCAAGTATCTTGTTCAATGAATCAACGGACTCCGCGATCAGCGTCGCGGCTGATATACTTGTCGGTGGGCAGGCAGCATAATGAAAGAGCAGGATGAAGGCACGCAGCGCACAGCAAAGCTGATCGAGGTGCGCGACTTGGTGGTCCACTTCCCGCCCCCTCGTTTCACCCCCGGAAGCGGGCGGAAATCCCTACGCGCGGTCGAAGGGATCAGCTTCTCGCTCGGCGGGGGCGACGCGGTGGGGATAGTGGGCGAATCGGGCTGCGGCAAGAGCACGATAGCGCGCGTGCTGGTCGGGCTGCAACGCCCCACTTCCGGCGAGGTGTTTTTACGTGGTGCTCCGGTCGATTTCGACAGGCCCCAACAGCTGCGGCGTGCGGTACAGCTGGTTTTCCAGGACCCCACATCTTCGCTCAACCCGCGG
Source organism: Acidobacteriota bacterium (assembly GCA_035530855.1). Classification (GTDB taxonomy): domain Bacteria; phylum Acidobacteriota; class DATKUA01; order DATKUA01; family DATKUA01; genus DATKUA01. Next base: position 4,653 of record DATKUA010000009.1, read on the forward strand.
ATGAGAGTCGGCACGCAGATCACCGAGCCGATACGCGGGCATCTCGGCGTGAAATCGCGCAGAGAGCTGAAAGAGGCCGCCGAAGAGCTACTCGTCAAAGTGGGACTTTCACCCGACGACTCCCGCCGCTACCCGCACCAGTTTTCCGGGGGGCAGCGGCAGAGGATTGCGTTGGCCCGGGCGCTGGCCATCGGACCGAACCTGCTTGTGGCCGACGAGCCGGTCGCCAGCCTCGATGTGGCAGCACAGGCGGAGATCGCCGAGCTGCTGGTCGGGCTCCACAGGGAAAACAATCTGGCGCTGCTGCTGATCTCACACGATCTGGCCGGAGTGAGCGCGCTGACGGAGCGTGTGATCGTTGTTTACCTGGGAAGGGTGATGGAGGATGGGCCCTCGGGGCAAGTGCTCAAGCAGCCGGAGCATCCGTACACGCGTGCCCTGCTCGACGCCGCGCCGAGGTTGCGCAGGTGCCAAAATGAAGAGCGGATCCTGCTGCAGGGTGATCCCCCGAGCCCGTTCGAGCCACCGTCGGGTTGCGTGTTCAGGACGCGCTGTCCATTTGCTTTTGATCGCTGCGCCGCGGAAGTGCCGGGACTATTCGACTTTGGGGACGGAAGGCGCACCGCTTGTCTGCTTTGCAGAAAATGAAACTCAATAGAAATCGCAAACTTGCGCAGCTTTTGTTATCCATCAGCTCTCTGAACTCGATTTTGGATACTTACGTAATATATTATTGGATTCGGTAATACCTAATTTCCAGCAAGCAAAGGGGGGCTTAGCATGACAAATGATGAGAAAACTGTTTTTGCGTCTTCGCGGAGAGACTTTTTCAAGCTCGCGGCCGCGGTCTCAGCAAGCTTCGCCCTCGACAAATCACGCTTGAGCCTGATGTTGCCGGGAACTGAGGGCAAAGATAAATGGCCTGTTGTCGTCATCGGAGCCGGCCTGGGAGGGCTCTGCGCCGCCGCACACCTGGCGAGAGCGGGATTCCCGGTCACCCTCGTTGAAAGACATGACCGGCCTGGCGGTTACGCAACCTCCTTCGAAAGAGCAAACGGCAAGTATGAATTCGACGTTTCGCTACACGCCACTGCCAGCGCCCGCGAGGCATTGCGAGCCGTATTCGAGGGAGCCGGGATCGCGGACAATGTAGAAACCATCGAGTTGCCGGATCTATGCCGCATCATCACGCCGGACTATGACCTCACCTGGCCGCAGCGGAATCCGGACGCCATCGCAGACCAGCTTTGTGGCCTGTTTCCGAAAGAGTCTGGGGGCATCAAGCAACTCTTCGCCGAAATTCTGGGAATCCTCGACGAGGCGATGCTGCCTTTCGACCGAGACTCCGTACAGGAACGGATGGCATTCCCGACAACGCATCCCAAGATGTGGAACATCCGCAATAAAACCCTCGGCGATTTGATGGACGATTACATCCGCGATCCAAGGCTCAGAAGTATCTTTTCTTCCTTCTGGGGATACTATGGGCTCCCGCCATCCCAGCTCTCTGGCTTCTATTACGCCGTTGCCACGGCCTCTTACATGCGCTACGGCGGGCATTACATCATCAATCGCTCGCAGGATCTGAGTAACGCGTTGATGCATGTAATCGAACAAGCCGGCGGGAAGGTTATGCTGGAAACGGAAGCGACGGGAATTTCCCTCAAGGACGGATCGATCGATGCCGTGGCGTTGTCCAACGGCAGCTTAATACCGGCAAGATCCGTAATCTCCAACGCCAGCGTGCCAACGACGATGGCCATGCTACCCGACGAGGGGCTCCCCCCGGGTGTCGTGGCGTACCAGGACAGGATGAAGAGTTATCGCCCCTCGCTGTCGACTTTTATCATCTGGCTCGGCCTCAACCACGAACTCCGTGAAGAGATCAAAGGTTACGAAATATTTGTCAGCAAAGGAGATGATGTCGAAAAGAGTTACGAGGCATGCCTAGCGTGCGATTCAGATAATGTCGATCTCGCCGTGACTGTTTACGACAACGCCTACAAAGGATACTCCAAGCCGGGGACCTCGACGTTGAGCATCATGACCCTGAGTGGCTACGAGCCCTGGCGGCGCTTCGAGACCGACTATTTTACAGGCAGGAAAGGTGAGTACAACCGCGAGAAGGAGCGCATTGCGGACATCATGATCGAACAAGCGGAGAGGCTGGTTATACCCGGCCTGCGCTCGATGATCGAAGTCAAAGAAATTGCGACACCGCTTACCAACGTGTTCTTCACAGCCAATCCGGAAGGAGCCATATACGGCTACGAGCAATCTATGGCAAACTCTTACATGAATCGCCTTCCGATAATGACGCCCATTGACGGCCTGTACTGCGCCTCGGCGTGGACCAGCCCAGGCGGCGGGTATCAGCCCTGCTTGGAATCGGGGCGCAATGCCGCTTTCATGGTAATGAGAGAATTCGAGAACAAAGCCTAGCGTTCACACAGCACTGCCTTCGAAAGAGCGGCGATATCCCTGCATGTAAACTCCTGCCTGTAGTACTTCGTCTTGATTGGCCGGAGGAGTTATTGCCCGCGGAAGAAATGGGCATTACAGAGAGTAATGGATTAATGGATTATGTTCTTTCCTGTCCGCCGGAAACGGACGGCTTTGATTAATGGAGGAACAAAGAAAATGTTTCGCAACAAGATTTCAGCAGTCCTGATAACTGCGGTTTTGCTACTGGTCGGGCTTGGCAGCGGACTGATCATTGCAGCAGCCTTCACGTCAAGCGCAACAACCACCACGGCAACCAACGATTGGAAGTCGGAGATGGCCGCGCTGGATGCGCGGCTTGCCGGACTTCCGGCCCAGCAACAGACTTTCGTGCTTGTCTCCAAGAAAACCACTCCGGCAGTGGTGACGATTTCCAGCGAACGAGTTGTGCGCATGCAGAACTCCCAATTTCAGATTCCCGATGAACTGCGACGCTTTTTCGATGACGACTTTTTCTCTGACAGGCAGCCGCGCGAGCAACGCCAGCAGGGCCTCGGCAGCGGCGTTATCATCAACCCCGATGGCGTGATTTTGACCAACAACCATGTGGTTGCACAGGCTGACACGATCCAGGTGACACTGCCCGACAACCGCACCGTCGACGCCGAAGTGGTAGGCACCGATCCCGATTCCGACCTAGCGGTGATTCGGGTGAAAGAAAAGGGCCTGCCCTATATCGAATTCGGCGACTCAGATGCAATTGAGGTCGGCGAATGGGTGCTGGCGATCGGTAATCCCTTCAGCGAAGCGCTGCGCCATACAGTCACTGCGGGAATCGTCAGCGCCAAAGGCCGTTCGGTAAACATGAACATCACCTATGAGGACTTCATTCAGACCGACGCGGCAATCAATCCCGGCAACAGCGGCGGCGCGCTTGTCAACATGAAGGGCGAGCTTGTGGGGATCAACTCCGTGATCGCGTCGAGCACCGGAACCTTTAGCGGCGTGGGCTTCGCCATCCCCTCAAACCTGGCGAAGCAGGTCATGGAAAGCCTGCTGCAGCACGGCAAGGTGATTCGCGGCTGGCTCGGCGTAACGATCCAGAGCACCACCAATGAGATCGCCTCCGCACTGGGCCTTGACAGCCCGCGCGGTGCGATTGTGGTCGACGTAAGCGAGGGATCTCCCGCGGAGAAAGCGGGCTTGAAGCGCGGCGACCTGGTACTTGCTATCAATGGAGAGGAGATCAGCAATTCCCAGGATCTCACCAATCGTGTCGGCGCAATGGCGCCCGGCGCCAGTGTCCGTTTGAATGTGCGGCGTGACGGCGGCCCGACTGAGATTACCGTGATTCTCGGCGAGCGCCCGTCGAATCTGACCGCCGGCGGTGAAACCGCGCCCTCCGAAGAGAGCGACAGCATGCTCGAAGGGCTTGGAATGCAGGTGCGGCCGCTCACTCCCGAAATCGCCCGTCGACTTGGCTACGAGGACGAGCAAGGAGTGGTGATCACCGGCATCCGCAGCGGCAGCGTCGCCGAGCGCGCCGGGCTTCGCGAGGGCTACCTGATTCAGGAGATTAACCGCCAGGCCATTCGCTCGGTGAACGATTTCAACGATGCGATGAGAGGCCTCGAGCCAGGCGACAATGTGCTCTTCTATGTACGCGCAGGTAGGAACGGCGGCTACTTCGCGTTGAGAGTTCCGAACAACTAACAGTCAACTGAGCACGAAACAAACGGCGCCTCCTCGTGGGAGAGGCGCCGTTTTTTCTAATATCGCTAAGCCCTGCCGCCTATTCTTTCTCCCAGGGAGGCTTGCTGCTCTTACTGAACCCGTAGTGGGCGCCCTCGATCCGCTCGGTGCTGTGGTAATGGCGAGGGCCGGTGGCATAGACAAGCGGCGCGAAGAGGCTGTCGTCAACCCGGTCGGCACCGATGACCTTGTCCTCGTCGACCAGCAGTCCTATTACGTCGGCGACAAAGGCGTCGTGCACGCCCAGGTGCAGCACATCTCGCGTGCGGCACTCGAGGTTGACGGAGCACTCAACTATCAGGGGCGCGTTGACCTTCTCCGCTGGCTCAGCGGTGAAACCGCAGAGGGAAAACTTGTCCTCCTTGCGACCGCTGACAATGCCACAGAGATCTACCTCCCTTACCTGGTCGGCGGAGGGCAGGTTGAGCACAAAATCGCCGTTGTCCTTAAGCAGTGAGTGGCTGTGCCGCGATGGGCGAATGGAGGCATATACGATCGGCGGATCGCTGCAGAGGACACCCGTCCAAGCCAGTGTGATGATGTTGGGCTTGCTTTCCTTACCCCAGCAGCTCAGCAGCACCACAGGGGAGGTCATCAAGAAACGGTTGGGTGTGATGTTAACCTTGTTCATCGGGCATCCCTCATTTGTCGTTAGTCACTAATTACAATATACCATGGCATCGTACTTCCAACTGCAGAGTCCGCCTCGGGCAGACTGTTTTGCAATGACGCCGGTTGTCGCGAAGACGCTAGCGCGTAGCTACATCAAACGCGTTGAAGAACCCGATTTTATCCAAGTTGTCATGACTCTGATCGAGGAGGGAGACGGCGAGGCTGGGGGGGAAGGTAGGAACGATGCTATTGCAATGGTTGTAGAAATCCATTGCCCACTCCGCCGCTGCGGTCACTATCTCGGACAGCTTGCAGTTGGGCGGCTCGCCATGTGAAATCGTGCCTCCCTTTTCGACGCTGAATGCGCTGAGGCAGCGATGGCTGCGCATCAACGCGTCGCGCGTCTTGCGCAGGGCGTTGACAACGACGAAGACACCAAGCTCATCGAGCGCCGGCCTGCAGATGGTGGTCAGGCCCGCAACCAGAAGTTCCATGTCCTCAATGCCTACGTGGCGGTCGATCTTGCTTTCATCCATAGAAAGACGCTTGGGCGCCGGTTCCTCTCTGAGATGATCGCGCAGGGAATTGATACTGAAGGCCTGGCTGACATAAAGGGCGAGAAAATGTTCTCCCGAGGGAATCACGATGACCCTTTCCTCGCCGAGCGAGATCACAATGCGATGAACCGCCGCCGGAGCGGCCTCAATCTCACTCCTGATGCGGAACGCGATCTCGGAGGAGAAATCGGGATTCAGGCCGCCGCTGCAGTAGGCCAGGGCGCCGTCTTCCCGGGAGAAGGCTATTAGGTTCAGTAAGCCCTCGGCCTCCTCGATCTTCTTGAAAAAATCGCTCACTCGGCTTTTTCCTTCACAAGGCTTCTCAGTTTCTTCCTCGCGTCGGCGAGGTCGTCAGGTTCGATCTCGGCCACAAGGGTGCCACCCCACTGCGGAGCTATGAGGATATAGCCAGAGGGGATGCGCAGGCTGATGTCACGAACCTGGCTGTCGCCGAAGAGTCCCGCTATACGCTCCGAAAGGTAGAGGAAGCGCGAGGCGCTATCCTTCCAGGCGGAACCCGGTGCCCTTTCCGGAGAAATGTCGACCAGTTCCCCGTCCGGGCTCTGAAGCAGGGCCCATCGCGCTCCGGGGAGCGCGGAAAACGCCTCTGCAGCTGGAGAAGCTATAAGTCTAAGAGCTACATCCACCATTTTTTGGAAAATCACTGTCAGCTCGCGAGCGGGAATCTGTCTTTCCGAGCGGAGTCGACGAAGCGCGCGCAACAGACGGTCGTGATAGCCGCCCATACGCTGCTGGTTGGCCACTTGGTCCGCGCTGGTGGCCCTCCACTCGCCTTGCGCCCGGGCGATCACCTCCCCATCCGAAAGCAGAAGTGTGGTAATCCTCGGTTCGGCTGAGTGGACGATCTCCGACTGAATCAATAGCTCATCGTCTCCCCATTCCAGGCGGGAGAAGAGCCCTGCTGAGGTGCGCTCACTCACTTGAATATTGCTCCTGGCTCATACTGCAAGAACGCTGTCTCTTAATGCAATCTAGATGTGATCGCAGAGGAGTGTCAATGATCCATATCACCGGAGTGCAAACAATCCGGGAGGCAGATTTTTCCGGGTTCGGGCATGTTGTGCTTCCTCTCGTAGTGGTTTTCCGCAAATGACTGGCTTCTAATCCCTTGTGATAAAACAAGTTGCGGCATAGCCCCTGTTTGGCAAGAAGTTTGCCTGCATGAAAGTGGATCCTTTGCGCGCGGTGCGCGATCTTATGGAGGAGCATATGAGCTACAACCTGATTGAAAACCTCCTGGGGGTAAGCGGCACAGCGTTGCCGAAAGTCGCCTCCCGAACCGGCGCTTATCAGGCTGGGGGGGACAAGTCATTCGCGAGCGCTCTGGCAGAGGCCGCGGGAGGCATGGCCTCGCCAAACGGGACGCGGCGCTCGATTTCGGATATCGTTCTTTCCTCCGGGGGCGAGTTCGGAGACCTGATTAACCGCATGAATGCAGCCTCGACGCTCGACGAAAGGCTCAGCCTGGCCACCGATTTCCGCGATAGGGTCGTGGCATCGCTGCAGGCCGCCGGCTATTCCGCGCAAGCAGGAGGCGAAGAGGATAAGATCGTCACAGAGGGCGTCACTTACGATATCCTGCGTTCTATTAACACGCTCGGCGCGCAAACTTCAGTTCAGCTTCATGTTGTCGGCGGTGGATACAATCCTTCTCTCGCATCCGGCGGTGGATGGACGGGACCGGCTTCTGAGGTGCTCTTCGCAACAGCACGCGATCGAGCGGATCTGATCGATCAGATCAACTCCGCATCGACCGTGGAGGAGCGGGAGCGCCTGGCTAGCGAGTTCCGCGATGCTGTGATCACCGCGCTCCGGGCATCAGGCCACACAGCTGAAGCGGTGGGCGGCGCCGATAAGATTGTGATCGACGGTCAGATGTACGACATCCTCCGCGACGTCAAGACCGTCGGCCGGCCTACGGCAGTGCAAATGCATTGGGTGGGCGGCACCGAAGGCGGCAATTCTTCAAGCCCCTACGTGGCGATTCTTTCGGCCGGACTCGGCGCGGGCGCAAGCTTGCTGGCGCAGATAAACGGCACCTCCAACCTCGACCAGCGGAAGACTTTGGCGCTGGAACTGAGGCAGCTCGTCATCGACGCGCTGAAGCAGTCGGGGTTCGCGGTCGGCGAGGGGTATGAGGCCGACAAGATCGTAGTTAACGGCAAGACTTACGATTTCATCCGCAGCCTTTTCTCTCCCAATGAGACGGCAACCCTGCAAGCGCTTCTGGTGGGATCCAAGGAGACGGCCTGAGTCGGGCAATTCGAACACAACGGCATTCCCATTCCCGTCCGGGATTTCGAGGTTGCTTCATCGCAGCGGGGAGAGGAGCGTTCTCGCTCCAGACTGACAAATAATCTGTTTGGCTCTCAGGTATTGCCACCCGCCCGGCCTTACTCGATCAAGCCCTCCACGGGACTGCTTGCCTGGGCGTAGAGCTTCTTCGGTATGCGGCCGGCTTCGTAAGCCAGGCGACCTGACTCGATCGCCATCCGCATCGCGCGCGCCATTTTCACCGGATCCTTTGCCTGGGCTACGGCGGTATTCATCAGGATGCCGTCGATGCCCATCTCCATGGCGACGCAGGCGTCACTGGCGGTGCCGACACCGGCGTCGACGATCACCGGCACGTTGGCAAATTCGAGGATGATGCGAAGATTGTTGAAGTTTTGGATGCCTGCTCCGGAGCCGATCGGGGCGGCGAGCGGCATTACCGCGGCGCAGCCGATCTCCTCCAGTTTCTTGCAGACGATGGGATCATCAAGCGTGTACGGCAGCACGGTGAAGCCTTCCTCCACCAGCACTTTAGCGGCCTCGACGGTCTGGGCGTTGTCCGGGAAGAGCGTAAGCTTGTCACCGATGACCTCCAGCTTGATCAGGTCGGTGCCGACTGCCTCGCGGGCCAGGCGAGCGGTGCGTATCGCTTCTTCGGCGGAGAAACAGCCGGCTGTGTTCGGCAACAGGGTGTACTTGTCGGTATCAATATAGTCGAGCAGGCTTTCGCCGCTTTCCAGCTTTACCCGGCGGATCGCTACGGTCACCATCTCGGCACCCGACTCAGCCAGCGCCTTCTGCATGAGGTCCATCGTGGCGTACTTGCCGGTGCCGATGATCAGCCGCGACTTGAATTCATGATTTCCTATTTTTAGAGCTGAATGGCTCATCGCTTTCTCCTGTAACATTTCACATCAACGGCATTTCCGGCTTCATTCTACCACATTCGGCCACTCAATCATCGCGAGCCCGTTTACCGTCTGTGGGCGCCGTGATAACATGAAACGTAAGACACGACTACCCCTACGTGGATAATCGACCGCATCCTGATTTACTTGGAGGTAGCATCGAATGAACGCTCTGTTCGTGGTTCTTGCTGCTGCGGTTTTGTTTCTCCTCGCTTATCGTTTTTACGGAAAACTGATCGCTCAAAAGGTGCTCGGCCTCGATCCCGGCCGTATAACGCCGGCACAGGAAATAAACGACGGCATCGACTATGTTCCCACCCGGCCGGCGGTGCTCTTCGGCCACCATTTCGCCTCGATAGCCGGGCTGGGACCGATAATCGGGCCCGCAATCGCTGTGGTCTGGGGCTGGCTTCCAGCCATCCTCTGGGTCGTGTTCGGCACGATATTCATCGGCGCGGTGCACGATTTCGCCGTGCTAGGCATCAGCGTCCGCCACCGCGGCCGCTCGATAGGCGACATCACCCACGAAGTGCTCGGGCCCCGCGCACGACTCCTCTTCATGCTGATTATCCTCTTCGCCATCGTGCTGGCGATGGGTGTTTTCATCCTGGTCATCAAAGACCTCTTCTCGTACTACGGGGCGGACGTAGCCGCCCGCGCACACCCGGAAGCAGTGCTGCCGAGCCTCGGGCTGATCGTGGTGGCTACGGCCATCGGCTATCTCATCTATAAGAAAAACCTGCCTTTCGGCCCGACAATTGCCGTCGGTGTTATCCTGATGTTTGTCCTGCTGTTCGCAGGCATCTATTTCCCGATCTTCATCGAGTTCAAGCAATTTTGGGTCTTCCTGCTGCTTGGCTATGCCTTCCTAGCCTCGGTGCTGCCGGTATGGCTGATGTTGCAGCCGCGCGACTTTCTCAGTTCGTTCAACCTCTACGCGATGCTTATCCTGCTGACCCTGGCGCTATTCTTCGCAAATCCAGGCATCGCCGCTCCCGCGCTAAACACGGCCGCGATGAATAATCCCGGAGCGCATCTGCCCGATCTGGTTCCGTTCCTGTTCATCACGATCGCCTGCGGCGCGGTCAGCGGTTTTCACTGTATGGTCAGCTCGGGAACCTCTAGCAAACAACTGCGTAACGAGAAGGATGCGCGCATCATTGGCTACGGCGGCATGCTGACCGAAGGTTTCCTGGCCGTGTTGGTGATCATCGGTTGCGTCGCCGGCTACTCCGCCGCGCAGTGGGGCCAGCTTTACAGCGGCTGGCTTGGCGACGCCGGTATCGGCATCAAGATCGGCGCTTTTGTCACCGGCGCTGCGAACATCGCAGCCTCCCTCGGTATTCCCCCCGTCGTCGGCAGCACGTTCTTTGCCGTCACCATCGTAGCCTTCGCTCTGACCACACTCGACACCGGCACACGCTTAACCCGCTATACCCTCGAGGAACTGTTCAGAATCATGCGTCTGCCGGCTTTTTTCACAAACCGCTATACGGCAAGTACCGTGGCGGTGGTGATGATCGGCTACTTCGCGCTCATGGAACTCGGCGGCAAGCCGGCGGGGCTCGCGTTGTGGAAGCTGTTCGGCACCAGCAACCAGTTGCTTGCCGGCATCGCTCTGCTCGTCGCAACGGTCTATTTCTTCAAACAGAAGCGTCCCACCTGGTTCACCTTCCTGCCGATGGTATTCATGCTGTCAATCACCACCTGGGCTCTCAGCGCCAGCCTCATCGGCTGGGTTGAGGCCGGGGTTGAAAATAACCTGCCGTTGATCGTGGTCGGAGGTGTGATCCTGTTGCTGCTGGCGTGGCTTGTGATCGAAGCGATCGTTGGCTTCGCAGTGTTCTCGCGGCAACGGCGGAGTCTGGAGAGTACAGTGCCCGCAGGCTCGGAGTGAGCCGGAAAGGAGCGCTATGCACGAAGCCACTTGGATGGAAAAGAGGGTCTTCAGGCGGATCCCCGCCTCAGCGGTTCTAGAGCTTTTCCTGATCGAGGAAGCCAATGGAACCTTAGCGAAAGCGCCCAGGCGCCAGGCGGAGTCGCTCAATATCTCCGCCGGCGGTATCCTGCTCAACGCCGACATCAGGTTACCCATAGGGATGCGCGTCGGGCTCAAGCTCGATCTGGAGTCGATATACAGCATGAATGCTGACTGGGAGCCGGACAAGGACCACGAAACTGCGCAGTCGATCGAGGCCATTGGCAAGGTGGTGCGCGTCAAGGGCGCCGAAGAGATCGGCTACGAAATCGCTCTGGCATTCGATGACATGTCGGGTAAGGACGCCAAAGTTCTGCGGGAACTGCTGTCATCCTGATACTCAGAAATCGATAGGACTTGGAATGTCCTGATCCACTTTGGAGAGAGAATATTGACTGATAACAAAAAGGATCAGCGTCGTTACCACCGCTTCAACGCCGCCGGAGGCTCGGAGGTTGTGCTGCTGGACGAGTCGGGCAAGACGATGAGGCGCGCGGGGGAGTCGTTGAACATGTCGGTCGGGGGATTGTTGATCAGTACCAACGAAAAACTTCCGCTGGGTGCTACGGTACTGCTGAAACTGAACCTTGACGAGCCGGCGGAACGCAAATTTGAGGCGTTCGGCCGGATCTCGAGGATCAGCGAGAGAAGCGATGGCGGCTACGACATCGCGGTCACCTTCGAGGCCGTAGAAGGGAAGGAATCGGCTGAGCTGCTGTAGCCGATGACGGCGAGTCTATGCCCTGCGTGCTCATGAGCTGGGAGTGAAACTCGTTGAGGTCGTTGCCGACAGCCCGCCATAAGATGCCGTCACGCTCACGACCACCGTGTAGCCGACCGTGGCACTTGAGATGTAATAGTCAATCACACACTTCCCGTCGGAGACTGTTGTGCCGTAATGCGTCGTGTCGGTGGTCTTGTAGTGAGCGACAGTCTTGACCGACGCACCGGAAACCGGTCCACCGAGCTGATCGGTGACGGTCACGTAGATCTTGACGTGGCTGTTGCGCTTGGGATTGGAGGGAGAAGCGTAGGCCGAGACGTTGATTAACTTTTTTGTCCCGATGAAGAATGTCTTTGCTGCTATTCCGCTGCCGTCAGCAACAGCCCAAACACGGCCTTAACTGTTGATTTTCTCAATGTTGTCACCGAAAAACCTGTCAAAGGTCATTATATGATCTCTCCTTTATATGGAACAGATCGATGCCCAAAACCGGAAAGCAATGGATTAAAACTTACCGCTTCTTCCGCCATCCTTGACGCCGGGAGGCCGGATAGTGCAAAAATGGCGGATCATCCGGTGCAATGACTTTGCATTTAACGCCGTGCCTCACAAACGGCACGGCTTCGCGGAGGAAGGGCGATGATCGAGAAGATCCAGCAGGAGATGAAGGCGGCGATGAAGAGCGGAGACAAGTTGAAGCTCGGCGTCCTGCGAATGACTCTTTCCGAGCTGAAGAACGCTGTGATCGCCAAGGGCGGTGAACTTGACGAGGGCGAGATGTTGGCCACGATCCAGAAGGCGTTGAAGAAGCGGGAGGAGGCTGCGGCAGCGTTCAGCGACGGCGGGCGAGAGGAGCAGGCGGCCAAGGAGGAGTCCGAGGCTGAGATTCTGCGAGCTTATCTGCCGGACAAACTCAGCCCCGAGGATCTGGAAAAGGCAATTGATGAGGTGATCGCCGAGACCGGCGCTACCAGCAAGCGGGAAATGGGGCAGGTGATGAAGGAGATCATGTCCCGCTACCGAGGGCGGGTGGACGGCAAGGAAGTCCAGGGTCTCGTCGCCTCGAAGCTCGA
>DATKUA010000010.1:0-3442 GCA_035530855.1 Acidobacteriota bacterium
GCGCGGATGGGGATTGGCTTTGAGGAAGACGCCCTCCGGCGCCAGCGAGGCCTCGTCGGACCCGAAGCAAACCCAGGGCTGCGCCATCTTCCGCGCCACCTGCTCTTCGTTCATCAGGAAGTAGACGGCGTTGATCGGCGACTCGTCCTCCAGCAGCATATCGATCAGCGTGTCCTCGGGCGAGGTCCCTCGCTCCTGCGCCACCTCGCTCAGCCGCATGCCGATCAGCCCCCGCAATTCCTCCTGCTTGAAGCCGGTGAGCATGATCCCCTCCGCCCCGGCGGCGCGGTAGAATCCCTGCCACTCCGAGCCGCGCAACTGCTCGATGATCCGCCGTCTCACGGCGGGATCCTGCAGCCGTTCGCGGGTGGCTTCCATCCCCCCTTCGAGCGACCAGGGGGGCAGCGAGGCCGACAGGTTGGTGGCGCCGGCGGTGTAGGGATACATGTCGGCAGTGATCTGCAAGCCCTCCGCACGCGCCGCCTCGATCCGCTTGAACACTTCGTCGAGCAACGGCCAGTTGCTCTCGCCCGCAACCTTCAGGTGATAGATCTCCGCTCTGATGTTCGCCTCGCGCGCGATCCGCAGGAACTCGTCGAGCGCCTCGAAGATACTGTCGCCCTCGTCGCGCATGTGGGAGATATAGAGCCCGCCGTAGTCCGAGGCCACTGCGGCGAGCGCGATGATCTCCTCGGTTTCCGCGAAGATCGCCGGCACGTACTCGAGCGCCGTGCTCAGCCCCACTGCGCCCTCCTCCATCGCCTCGCGCACCAGGGCCCTCATCTGCTCCAGCTCTTCGGGCGTCGCCTGGCGGTCCTCGTAGCCGATGACGTAGATGCGGCAGGAGGTGGCGCCGACGAAGGAAGCCACGTTGCAGGAGACGCCGCGCTCGGCCAGGTAGTCGAGATACTCGCCCAGCGTCCGCCACTCGACCTCATAGGTGATTTCGGTTTGCTGCAAGGGTAGCTGATCCAGCATCTCCTCGCTCACCGGCCCCATCGACCAGCCCTCGCCGAGCACCTCCAGCGTCACGCCCTGGCGGATGTCGCTCTGCGAGCGCCCGTCCTCGATCAGCGACTCGTTCGCCCAGCTCAATATATTGATGAAGCCGGGCGCCACCGCCAGCCCGCCGGCGTCGATTTCCTCCGCGCCGCTCGCCGCGCCGATGTCCCCCAACGCCACGATCGTGTCTCCGTCGATTGCGATATCGCCGGCGTACGGCTCGCCGCCGCCCCCGTCGTAGATCACCCCGTTGCGAATCACCAGATCATATTGTTTCCCGGCTGTGCAGGCGAGAAAACCCGCAACTATCACTGAAAGTAGCAGCAGCAAAAGTGTTCGCATTCGACTCCCCCTATTCTTCAAACGGTACCAAATCCTATATTCCAGGCAAAATTCTCCAACCATAACACAGCATTTCTCTCAATTTGACAAGCCCTATTGCATAGCCCGGCGTTGTGTTCTACAGTTTTTCCCAGGTCAGGGGGAAACCGTTGCGCAAGGCAATTCTCACCGGAACTCTTTATATCCTTCTGCTGCTGCTTGCTCTTACCATGCTCCTGCCATTCATCTGGATGGTCTCGACCAGCCTGATGGATGAACTGGAGGTGTTCAGCTATCCGCCCAAACTCCTGCCCGATAATCCACGCTGGCAGAACTATCCCGAGGCCCTCACAGCCCTGCCCTTCGACCGCTTCTTCATCAACTCGATCATCCTCACCGGCTTCAACGTCGCAGGGCACCTGATCTTCTGTTCGATGGCCGCCTACGCCTTCGCGCGCCTCAATTTCCCCGGGCGCGACAAGCTCTTCATCGTCTTCCTCTCGGCAATGATGATACCCATCGTCATCATCCTCATCCCCCGCTTCCTGCTGATCCACGCGCTCGGCTGGGTCGACACCTACCAGGGAGTCATCTCCACCGAGATCGTCAGCGTCTGGGGGATCTTCCTGCTGCGCCAGTTCTTCCTCTCCATACCCAGAGAGCTGGAGGACGCCGCGCGCATCGACGGCGCCTCGGAATTCACCATCTACCGGCGGATCATCCTGCCCCTGAGCAAGCCGGCGCTGGCGACGCTGGCCGTCATCAGCCTCGTCGACAGCTGGAAAAACTTCCTCTGGCCCCTGATCGTCACCCGCTCGGTCGAGATGCGCCCGCTGGAGGTCGGCATCAGTTCATTCCATAATCTCTACATGAGCAACTGGCCTTACCAGATGGCCGCCGCGGTGGTCGCGGTCGTGCCCCTGATTTTTGTCTTCTTCCTGACCCAGAAGTACTTCATCCGCGGCATCACGATGACCGGGCTGAAGGGTTGAGCGGCATGGCAAAAGACAGCTTCCTGAGCAAGATGAGCCGGCACGACAAGTTCCAGCTCGCGGGCGGGCGTCTGATGTTTGCGCCGTGCTACCCGCGCTGGCTGGAGCGGCCCGGCTGGTGGGACGAGATCTACTACCACGACGAGGAGTTGCAGCCGCTCTTCGCCTGGACGCTGCTGGGAAAGGGCGCCGAGATTCCGCTGCGCTTCCGCGTCCGCCAGTGGCATCCCGGGCGCTGCCGTGTCGTGTTCGATTACAATTCCAATCTCAGCGTGGCCGAGAGCAAATTCATCACAGCCGACGACCGCGCCGTCAGCAAAATCTTCATCGACAACCTTACCGAGGAATCGAAGGAATTCGATCTGATAGTCTGGACCCGGCATCACTACCACCCCGGTCTCCCGCGTCCGCTGGAAATCTGCGCGTCAAAGGAAGGGATATCGTTCCTGCTCGAGCGCCAGGGCCGGCGTGCCGCATTCACAACGCGCTGGGAATTTGGCGCCGACATGGCTGCCGACTCCTTCGCCGTGGCCGACGCGGAGTGCCTCGGTCCCAATCCCTCCTGGATCGAGACCCCCTTCGCCACCGCCTGGAACGGCTCGCTGCCCTCGGAAATCCGCACCAACCAAACGAGCCACCAGGGGGCGGTTTGGTTCGCGCTCCACTATCACCTGCAATTGAACGAATTCGATCTCGAGCAGATGCGATCCAATGAATTCGGCGGCATCAAGAGCACCGTCGCGTTGGCCATGCGGATCGTCGCGCCCGACCGGCCGGTCGTCGCCGTCGAGCCGGATTCCGGCAAGGCGATGCTCGCTGATACACTCGCCTCCTGGACGGAGTTCTTCAACGGCGTGCCCGACTTCAAGTGCTCCGAGCCGATCTGGGAGCAGCTCTACCGCTACCGCTGGTACCTCATCCGCCAGTGCACCAAAGCCGGCGGCGGTGAGCGCCAGCCCCACGACGGCGTCTGCGAGGGGCCGCAAATCTTCCACCAGCCGATTTCATACAGCACACCACCGATCATCTTCGACCTGCGCTGGCACCGCGATCCCCACCACGCTCGCAATCAGATCCTCAACTTCTGCGAACGCCAGGAGGAGAGCGGCCGCCTGCCCGGCGCGCTG
>DATKUA010000011.1:0-3213 GCA_035530855.1 Acidobacteriota bacterium
CTTCATCTGCAGACTTTTCTGAGTCAGCGCCGAATCGATTATTCTCTGTTTTGCAGATACGATTGACAGGTGCAGCTTGGCGCGGCCGGGCATGAACCAGTCGAACGGATCGCCCGACCAGTTGCCGGCGCCGTCAGGAGAACTCTCCCAGAAATTGATTTCGGAATCGCTTATATTCTTTTCTATTTCATAAGGCGAGGGCACAGCCACGCTCTGTTCCGCCACCATGCGCGCCAGGCCTGGCACTGCTATCAGGATAATCACCCAGGTAGTCGTGATCACCACTAATGAAACGGCCGGCCTCGAGACGATGCCGCTGACGGCCATCGCCAGCAGGAGGAACAGCGAGAGGCACGAGACCCCCAGTAAGAATGACCACAGCAGCACCGTGACGATCTGCTCGTTCAGCATCATGATTCCGTTGAAAACCAGGATGGTGATGCTTATCAGGCCTCCAAGCAGCAGCGTTAAGGTGATGATTACCAGCAGCCCGAGATACTTGCCGAAGAACAGCGAGAGGCGGGAGACGGGATTGGAGAGTACTAGTCGCAGCGTGCCGTCACGCTTCTCCCCGCAGATCGTGTCGTAACCCAGCAGAACAGCTAGCAGCGTCATCAGCACACCAACGATGAAGCACCAGTCGAAGGCCGGGATTAATGGGATTTGCTCGTTGTCGCGGCTCTGGCGTTCTATTCCTTGGATAAAGAAGGCGTTGACATTGATTAAATTCGGCATCCGCACTGCACCGTCGTCGGCGATGAAGCTCAGCGTGGAAGCCGGTCGGGTCACCCTCTGCCAGAAATCCGACATCTCCTGGAGGTTCCCGCAGTCGGCGCTAAGGTCGGCCAGATTCTTGTTGACGAGTTCCTGCCAATCGCTCCGCTCGTTGGCTATTTTCTCGGCATAGATGAAGCCGTTGGCTGCGAATGCGGCGAGCACGACAGCCGCGACGAAGAGGAACTTGAGATTAAACAGCCCTTCGAGAATCTGTTTTCTGGCGATCGATAACATGTATCGGCTCCCTATCTGACGTCGTAGCGGATGAAAGCAGCAAATCCGGCGCTGAAGGCGATGGCGACCATCACGAAAAGAAAGATCAACGGTTGGAGAACCGATGAGTAGTCAGAGCGATTGCCGGAAAATTGGAACGGAGGAATCAGATCGTCCGGAAGGCGTTCGAGTGCGTCCCAGTTTCTTGTGCTCGACATGTCGAACCAGTCGCGGTCGGTTTCCCAAAGCCTGCGGTATTCCGCCTTTCGCGCCTCATACTTTTCGTCGGTCAGCTCTTCGGGATCGCGCCTGGAGAAGAACTTGATCACGTTTTTGCCGAAATAGCCCTTCGCTTCGAAGTTGTTTAGGAACGTGTGGCGGTAACGCCTGGCGTTGTCGAGGAACCGCGAGTGCTGAATGAAGTCGGTGTCGGCCAGCCGCGTATAAACCATCCTCAGGTTGAATGCCGGCGATATTGAGGATAGTGCGGCGGCCAGATCGGCCTGCTGTTTTTTACTGGTGTTTTGTTGTTGGGCAATATTCCAGATCTCTTCAGCCCGACGCTGCCAAAGGGGCTCGGCATGGCTGATAAACAATGAGGCCCATAGGAAGGCGTTCGGGTTGCCGTCATAGAAAACCGTCACCGGCCCGCCGGCTTCATAGTCCATATGCCCCCACACAGTGGTCTCGAAACTGCCCGGGTAACTGCTGCGGGCGTATTCGCGGCACTTATTGGTAAGTTCTTCTTTCGATGTGTCCTCATATTTCTTGATTTCCGTGGACGGATCGATGGGGATAACCGATTCCGCGAAGCGCGCTCCGGCCGCCGGGATCAGGAAGACGCCGAACATCCAGAAGAGCAGCGCGGTGATCAGCGCAGTGGATGACCTTCTAACCAGGGCGGAGAACAGCATCCCGGTTGCCACGAAGATCGCGCCGTATAGCAGACCGGCGATCACCATCAGCGCTATCGCCAACCACTGCTCGGCACCGAATCCGATATTAAGGACGAACTGCAGGATGATCAGCCCGCTCAGCAGGCTGATCAGAAAGGGAACAGCCAGCACGGTGGTCAAGGCGAGGAACTTCGCGGCGATGATCGAGCCGCGCCGGGTGTTGCCGGTGCACATCATCTTGAGCGTGCCGCGCTCTCTCTCGCCGGAGATGGAATCGTAGCTGAAAAGGACACCGAAGAGGCTGACCACGAAGGTGAAAATGGTGAGCAGGTCGAAGGGCTGAACCGATTGCAGCAACTCATTGTTAGTCAAGCCCTCCTTGACCTTGCGGGGTACTTCCCAGCGTTGAATCTCGGCGAAGTTGCCGAAGCGGCGCTGGTCGCCCTGGGCAAAGATGCTCAGAGGTGACGGCGGATAGGAGATTTTCGGCACCGCCTGCGAGGGCACCCAGATTCCTCTCAACTCCTGTTGATAGTTCTCCGAGAGCGTGTTGTATGTGTCGAGCCGGTGAGAGTAATCGTTGCCCAGCATCCAGACGCTGACGGCGACCAGAACGAACGTAGTCACCAGCGCCGTTCCGAAGCGGAACGTCATCAAGTGCTCACGGATCTCCTTCCAGAATAAGGCACCAAACATTTTTCTCCCCTATCTCGGGTCGTAGCAGGCCAGGGCGATGAAGGCGATGATCGCCAGTTGCAGGTTTACGGCAAGGAAAACGATCAGGTGCAAGAAAGGCACTTCCTGCTCACTATAAAGGCCTCCCGCTTCCCATAGGACGTGCGAACGCGGAAAGGAGCCGAACTCCACCGGCTTGCTCGAGAACGTGTTCGGCGTGACCCCGAATCCCCAAGAGTAAACTGTGTGGGGCGAGTTGGAGTCCAACTTGTCGCGCGCGACTACGAATCCGTGAAGCTGTTGCTGGTAGCGCCTGGACGTTTCGAAGAATGCCTTGTAGCCGTGGATGCCTGTACGGCAAAGCCGTTGCAGGGCGTCGTCGAGTAAACCTGCGGGCGACACGCAAGCCAGTGTGCGAACCGTCTCCGCCTGCCGGATGCGAGCGTCGTTGGCGCGATCCCTGATTTTCTGATCCTCCGAGATAATTCTGCTGACCGTCTCCGCCCGCAATCGCGCCGGCTTGGAAAAGGCATACTCGGGATTGTTGTGCCAGGAGCCTGCACCCTCGGGAGCGTTATACCAGATGTCCTCGAATGATTTGGTCAGATCGCGCCGGACCTCATAAGGTGTCGGCACCGAGACGAAGTTTTCG
>DATKUA010000012.1:0-2879 GCA_035530855.1 Acidobacteriota bacterium
GTCTTGGCCATGTTGCTTTCGAGGATCGATGCGCGTCCGAGCAGGGGCCGTAGCATGGCGAAGACGGCGACGGTCATGACTGCGATGGGGATGGAGGTTGAGATGGTGAGGCCGACGCGCAGGCCGATGTAGGCGTTTGCCGCGCCGAAGATGATGCCGAAGATGCTGCCGAGGATGATGCCCTTCCAGGTGAATTCGGCGAGCTGGGTTTCGTCGGGGACGTAGGCGATGTAATCGTCTCCGGGTATTTCCTCGTATGCTTCCGGTCTCAGGCCGCGGTGCTGTTCCATTAGGGCCTCCCCCTGAATAAAGGAGTATTGATTATTTTTGTCTGCAGGAGAGGCAAGTCTAAATGAGCAAGGCGGCGGGCGCAACCATTGTCGGGGGGCGGGATTCGTTGACACAAAACGGGGCGTTGTGCTAACTTCCGGTCCCCCGGGAGCCGTCGGAGAATGTCGATGTTCAGAGCACTTCTGCCAGTGGTGATGGTGATCGCCGTCCTGCTGATACTCTATTTCTTCCTCAGATCGATGAGCTCCGGCAAGGAGAAGCGCGATTTCTCACGGCCGAGCTTCGACAAGATCCGCAAGGAGATCGACGGCGGCGAGCTGCACCGCGACCCGGTGAGCGGCACCTACGTTTCGGAAGGCGACGCGCACGTGGAAACGATCGACGGGCGCAAGCTCTACTTCGTTTCCAGGGACAACGCCGAGCGCTACCGCCACGGCGAGCGCGCCGAGGACGAGCGCTAGGCCCCGCGATCCGGGCTCCCACCTTCCAAAGAGTAATTTTCCTTACATGATTCATCCGCCGCACTGCCCTATTTTCTATCCAAACGATGGGGGGGTAATCATGATCGGAAAAATCAGCGTCGCATCAGCGCATGTTGTCTGTTTGGCGGTAATCCTGCTGGCGGGTGCGGGCGCGCCCGCGGCCGGGGAGGACGAAATTCTGCGCAGCGCGGGGCCGAATCCGAACGCCCCGGCGGAGTTGCGGCAGTTCGCCTTCCTGGTCGGCGACTGGGAGGCCCGCGCCTACCGCATCGATGAGGCGGGAAAGGAAGTCGAGTTCGGCTACGCCGACTGGCGGGTCGGCTACATCCTCGACGGCTACGCGATTCAGGACGCCTGGATCTACCGCGACCTGGCCGCCGGCACCGAAGAGTACGGCACCATGTTCCGGACCTTCAACCCCAAGGCGGGGGAATGGAGGATGGTGGAGCAACGCCACACCGACCTGAAATTCGTGCAAATGACCGCGAAGCAGGTCGGCGAGACGATGGAGATGTATGGCGTGATGGAGTTCCCGCAGGGCAAGATCAACTTCCGCAGGGTCTTCTACAACATCGAGCAGGACCGCTTCGAATGGCGCACAGATTTCTCGCGCGACGGCGGCAAGACATGGCAGGAAGGGGCCTTCTACCTGCGCGCGACAAGGAAGAAGTAGTCGTTCCGGTGGCGCTTTGCCGCAGGTCGACAACGCTGAGCTCATAAATCGCTAAAGCGCAATCGTGCGGATTCCGCCTAAGGCGGACTAGTTCGTCAGCCCTTATTACCATTAATTCTGCGGATTGATTTGGAAGTCACGTAGCTTTCTCTGCAACCTCGTCGGTGCAAAGACGGCAACCCCGAGCCGCCCAACCGGCGGGCAGGGATCGCCACTTACTCCTGCGTCTCCGTTGTGGGGGCGGCGGAGCGCTGATATAATCCGCCCATCCGGGACGACCCAAGCGCGGGGGGCGATGCGTGAGCGAGGAAATCGGACGGCTCAAGGAGCAGATTGTCGACATCGGCGCGCGGCTCTACACGCGCGGCTACGTGGTCGCGGCCGACGGCAACATCAGCGCGCGCCTGGCCGACGGCAACATCCTGACCACCCCGTCGGGGCTCTGCAAGGGAACCCTGACGCCGGAGCAGATACTCCTGGTCGACGCCGAGGGCAGGGTGCTGGAGGGCGGCCTCAAGCCGAGCTCGGAGATCAAGATGCACGTCGAGGCCTACCGGCAGCGCGCCGACATCAAGGCCATCGTCCACGCCCACCCGCCGATCAGCACCGGCTTCTCATGCGCCGGTGAGCCGCTCGACAAGGCGATACTCGCCGAGGTGATCCTGACGCTTGGCTGCGTGCCGATCGCCCGCTACGGCACACCGTCGACCGAGCAGGTGGCCGAGAGCATCCGCGAGCTGATCAAGCTGCACGACGGCATCCTGCTCGCCAACCACGGCGCCCTGACCGTGGGACCCGACCTGATGAACGCCTACTTCAAGATGGAGACGATCGAGCACTTCGCCAAGATCTCCCTGGTGACGCGGATACTGGGGCGGGAGAACGTGCTGACGTCGGAGCGGGTCGGCGAGCTGGAGCGCGTCGGCCGCGAGCGGGGGATCGCGGTGCCGGCGCTCGAGTGCGACTCCTGCCCGCGCGTGGCGGAGTCGCCGGAGCGCTATTCGCTGACCCGCGATGAGCTCATCGAGCTGCTCGAGCACGCCATCAGAACATCAAAAAGGGGTCAGTCCTAGAATTCTAGGGTGCCGGATTGATGCAATCACGCATAACGTATTGATTCATAAGGGGATGCCCGTTTTTCCCGTTTTATATTACCCTAGAATTATAAGACTGACCCCTTTTTATCTTTTAATCTTCAGAATGTGAGGACCTTCCAGCCGCCCTGGAGCATTTCCGTGAGGGGGACGCCCATGTATTTGACGTCGACGCCGAGGGCGCGAAGTTTGTCGGAAACGCCGTACATGTCGGCGCAGGCGAGGCATGCTGTGAGCGTGACGCCGTCGGCCGCCATCGCCTTGATTTTCTCCTGGAGCGACGCGTCCTCGGTGAGCAGCTTGGAAGAGGGTCCCCAGACGATGAGGGTGACCTCGTCG
>DATKUA010000013.1:0-53141 GCA_035530855.1 Acidobacteriota bacterium
CGCGAGGTGATCGCCATCTCGATCGCCCGCTTCTGCGACGCCTTCGGCAACAGCGTTCTCTTCGTCGTCCTGCCGCTCTACTTCGCCCGCTTCGCCGGCAGCGGCGTGGCATTGCCGGAGCAGGCGGCGGTAGGATTCCTGATCGCGCTTTACGCTTTCGTCTCGGCACCGCTGCAGCCCTTGGTGGGCTGGCTGAGTGACCGCATCGGCCACCGCAAGGGGCTGATCCTCGCCGGACTGGCGTTGATGGCCGCGGCGACCTTGGGCTTCGGCTTCGCCACACTTTTCGTCCACCTGGTCATCCTGCGCGCCCTACAGGGGCTCGGTGTCGCGCTCACCATACCCACCTCTTTCGCGGTGATCTCGATCAACACTCCGAGGCGCAACCGCGCCACAGCGGTAGCCTTCTACACCACCGCCCGCTCGCTCGGCTTCACAATCGGCCCACCGCTGGGCGGCATACTCTACGTCATGGGCGGCGCGAAAATAAGTTTCGTCGTCGCCTCCGCCCTTATCATTCTTGGCCTGGCGTTTGTTGGGATACTGCTGAACGAGCGCAGAAATACGGCGGCAAACAACAAGAACACAGCAGGCCGGCGACCCGCGAGCTTCGGCGAGCTCTTCCGCTTAAAGGGTCTTGTGGTGCTCGGCATGATCAGCCTGGCGATGGGCTCCGTGGTCACCCTGCTCGTGCCGCTGGAGAAGTGGGCCAACCAACGCCTGGAGCAGACGGCGGTGGAGTTTGGCCTGGCGTTGAGCGCTATGCTTTTCGCAGGCTTCATCTTCCAGATTCCGGCGGGCAAGCTCTCGGACCGCATCGGCCGCAAGCCGATGATGATTGCAGGCCTGGCGTTGCTGATTCCCGCGGTGTTGCTGACCGGGTTCGCAGGCTCGACACTGGTGCTGATCGTGGCCATGGGCTTTCAAGGCTTCGCAAGGGCGCTGATGTCGTCGCCCTCATACGCGCTCGCCGCCGACATGGCCCCGCCGGGCGCAGAGGCGAAGCAGATGAGCGTGCTGACCACCTCATTCGGTCTGGGTATGGCCTTCGGACCGCTGATGTCGGGATTGCTGGCGGGCTACTTCTTTTACGAATTGCCGTTCATCGCCATCGCTCTGCTGGCGCTCGCCTGCCTCATTCTCGTCATGCTGAGGGTTGAGGAGTTGCCTCCGGTCACTGAAGCCACGAAGGCCGCAGCGGAAGGCGACGCGCGGGGCGCATGAAGTTGCGGAATAAAGCCCGCGATGGTATGATATAATAAATATAGAAGGAGGCTTAAAAGCCTCCTAAGTTATTATGCCGCTGTGAACTACCCCCACAATTCCAGGTGAAGGGAATAGGGTCGCTGGTTGCGCGGCTTTGTTAACCCGAAAATGTGTCCGCGCTTCCGATTTGGGCGCGAAATCGAGATATGAAAGTCGAATTAGAACGTCAAGAGGGCTGCAAGGTCTCGCTCAAGATCGAGCTCCCGCCCGAGCGACCAGACGAGGTCTATAACGAGCTGATCGAGGAGTTCATGGGAGGGGTGCGGCTTGACGGCTTCCGCAAGGGGAAAGTGCCGCGCCACATCATCCGCAATCGCTTCTCCGCCGAACTGCGCCAGGAGGTGATGAGTAAGCTCATCCCCGAGGCATTGGACAAGGCGATCAGGCAGGAAGAACTGAGGCCGGTCGAGCGTCCGACGCTCGATGAGGTCGACTGGTCCGAGGGCAAACCCTTGCGGATCACGGCAAACTTCGAGGTTCAGCCCGACATTCAGTTGAAGGAATACACCGATCTTTCGGTCGAGCTCGAGGGATCGGATTACGAGATCAAGGATGAGCAGATCGAGAAGCAACTGGAGCACCTGCGCCAGCGCAGCGCCAACTACCGCACCATTGAAGGCCGGCCGGCGGCGAAGGGCGACTTTGCCCACATCAGCCTCCGCGGCGAGCCGCGGGCCGAGGGCTCAGCCCCCTTCAGGCGCGACAACGTGCTAGTCGAGGTCGGCGCGGTAGAGGGCTTCTCGATGCGGCTGGAACGGGCCGAACCCGGAGAGAAGCTCCAGTTCGTGGTCGATCATCCCGATGATTACCAAGACCCGGCGCTTGCGGGCAAGACCGTAGACTACGAAGTCGATGTCCATGAGTTGAAAGAGCGCATCCTTCCCGAGCTCGACGACGACTTTGCCAAGGACAAAGGCCAATTCGACAGCCTCGACGATCTGCGCGCCGAGATCCGCCGGCAACTCGAGGAAGATGCAAAGCACCACCGCCGCTCCGACAGCGTTGAGAAGCTGATTGACCTGATTCTGAAGCGAAACGAGACCTTCGAGCTACCCTCGGTGATGCTCCAGCAGCAGATGAACGGCGTCGAGAACGAGATGCGCCGCAGGATTGCCGAGAGCGGCTTCAATCCGGACCACATCGGCTACGACTGGAAGGCATTTTGCGAGGCCGAGAGGCCGGCTGCCGAACGCGCCGTCCGCCGCAGGCTGCTGATCAACACGCTCGGTGAGCGCGAGAGCGTCTCGGTCAAGACGAAGGACGTCCAGGCAGAGATAGCTGCAATCGCCGCGGCCCGCAAGGAGGATCCGAAGGAATTGCGCAAGGCGATGCTTGCCGATGGTCGCTATGAGATACTCCAGAGCCACATGCTCGAGCGGGCGGTCGAGGACTGGCTGCTTGCCAAAAACAAGATTGAAGGGAGTTGACGACGATGGCCCTGATTCCGATGGTGGTTGAGCAGACTGCGCGAGGGGAGCGGGCCTACGATATCTATTCGCGCCTGCTCAAGGACAACATCATTTTCATCGGCTTCCCGATCGACGACAACGTCGCCAATCTGGTGATCGCGCAGTTACTCTTCCTCGCGGCCGAGAATCCCGAGCGGGACGTCAGCCTCTATATCAACAGCCCCGGAGGTACGATCACAGCCGGCCTGGCGATCTACGACACGATGCGATTCATCGGGCCCGACGTCTCGACGATCTGCATCGGCCAGGCCGCCAGCATGGGCGCGGTGCTGCTGAGCGCCGGCACCAAGGGCAAGCGATTCGCACTACCCAACAGCCGCGTGGTGATCCACCAGCCGTTCGGAGGCTTCTCCGGCCAGGCTTCAGACATCGACATCCAGGCCAGGGAGATACTCAGGGCGCGCGAAACGATTAACAAGATTCTCTCGGAGACCACCGGCCAGGAACTCTCGGTTATCGAGCGGGGCACCGACCGCGATTTCATCATGACGCCGGAGGAATCGGTGAAATTTGGGATCGTGGATCGCGTAATTACCAATAGGGAGGGTGAGGCTGCGGCTGCGGCTGCGGTTTGACCTCGGCCCGGGAGGATTCTCATGCAAAACGATCAGACCACCGGTGGCCTGCGCTGCTCGTTCTGCAACAAAGGCCAGGGCGAGGTGAAGAAGCTCATCGCCGGGCACGGCGTCTACATCTGTAATGAGTGCGTCGAGATCTGCAATGAGATCCTCACCGAGGAAAAAGTCCTCGAGATGGGCCGTATCCGGGAAAGCCTCCCCAAACCTGTGGAGATCAAGGCCTTCCTCGACGAGTACGTTATCGGGCAGGAGAGCGCCAAGCGCAAGATCTCAGTGGCGGTTTACAACCACTACAAGCGGATCCAGTATGCCGCCGGCAACACCGATGAAGTCGAGTTGACCAAGAGCAACATCATGCTGATCGGCCCGACCGGCACCGGTAAAACCCTGCTGGCCCGCTCGCTCGCGAAATTCCTGGACGTTCCGTTCGCGATTGTCGATGCCACCACGCTCACCGAGGCGGGCTATGTCGGCGAAGACGTAGAGAACATTCTGCTCAAGCTCTTCCAGAATGCCAAGGGCGACATCGAGGCCACCCAGCGCGGCATCATCTACATCGACGAGGTCGACAAGATCAGCAAGAAGAGCGAGAACCCGTCGATCACCCGCGATGTCAGCGGCGAGGGCGTGCAGCAGGCGCTGCTCAAGATCCTCGAAGGCACGATCTCCAACGTTCCGCCCCAGGGCGGCCGCAAGCACCCCCACCAGGAGTTCTACCAGATCGATACCACCAACATACTGTTCATCGCCGGGGGAGCTTTTGTGGGCCTCTCCGAAATGATTGCCAACCGCATCGGGGAAGGCAGCATCGGATTTACTGGAAGACCGAAAAAAAGCACGACCTCCGAAGAGCACAATCTGCTTGAGCTGGCTCTGCCGGAGGATTTGATCAAGTACGGCTTGATACCGGAGTTCGTCGGCCGGCTGCCGGTTTCCGCCGCGCTGCATGAGCTCGACAGGGATGCCCTGGTGCGCGTGCTGAGGGAGCCGAAGGACGCCCTGGTGCGCCAGTACTGCAAGCTGTTTGAACTTGAAAATGTGGAGTTGCGTTTTACTGATGATGCGCTAACCGCGATTGCCGAGAAGGCCATAGAGCGTAAGATCGGCGCGCGCGGGCTGCGGGCGATAGTTGAGGAATTCCTGCTCGACATCATGTTCGATCTGCCGTCACGGGGCGACGTCAAGGAAATCGTTATCACGCGGGACGTCATCGAAAGAGCTGTCGATCCACTCTCAATTGTTGGTGAAAAGAAGTCAGCGAGCTAACATTACTGTCCGGCTATCTCGGCTATCATTGTGGTACCGCAATCAAGCTATACTTTGGAATAAGAGGTAATTAAAGCATGTTACAGGGCGGCAAGCCTGACAGCAGTGAAAAAGGCCAAACGATCCCGCTGCTGCCGTTGCGAGACGTCGTGGTCTTCCCCCACATGATGATACCGTTTGTCGTGGGCCGGCAGACCTCCATCAGAGGCCTCGAACGGGCCACACGGCTCGGCAACAAGATATTTCTCACGGCTCAGCAGGATCCCTCAATCGAGGATCCGCAGATCGATAATGTATTCCAGGTTGGCACCGTCGCCTCGATCATACAAACCGTCAAGCAAAGCAACGGCAACTACAAGGTGCTGGTGGAAGGTCTCCACCGCGCCGAGCTGACCGGTAGCATCAAGCATCCGGAGGGCTTCTTCGAGGTCAACGTGCAGGCTGTGACCGAGCACGTGGACATCACCGACGAGGTGCAGGAGCAGCTTCGCGACCTGACCGAGAAGTTCGAGAAGTACATCAAGATAAGCCAGACCCTGAGCCTCGACGCCATGCTCGCAGCGATCAAGACCGATAATCCCTCCAAACTTACCGACACGATCGCCGCCCACCTCAACATCCCGACAGAACAGAAGCAAGGCCTGCTGGAGACGTTCGATCCGCTGGAGCGCATCGAGGCGATTGTAGCGATCCTCGATTCCGAGATGGACAAGGTGCGCGTGGACAAGCGGGTCAACAACCGCGTCCGCAAGCAAATCGAGCGCGCCCAGAAGGAGTACTATCTCAACGAGAAAATCAAGGCGATCCAGAAAGAGCTCGGCCGCGGCGAGAAGGGCCCCGAGGAATTCCAGGAGCTACGCGAGAAGATTGAAGCGGCGAAGATGAGCAAGGAGGCTCTGGAGAAGGCCGAACACGAGTTGCACCGGCTGGAAGCCATGCCTCCGATGAGCGCGGAAGCAACCGTCAGCCGCAACTATATTGACTGGCTGATCTCCGTGCCGTGGTTCAAGAAGAGCCGTGAGAACCGCGACATCAAGCGCGCGGAGAAGGTCCTCAACGAGGACCATTACGGTCTTGAGGAAGTTAAGGAGAGGATCCTCGAATACCTTGCGGTTCGCCAGCTTGTGAAGAAGATTGAGGGCACCATCCTCTGCTTCCTGGGCCCTCCGGGGGTCGGCAAGAGCACGCTGGCGCGCTCCATCGCGCGCGCGGTCAACCGCAAGTTCGTGCACTTCAGCCTCGGCGGCGTGCGCGACGAGGCGGAAATCCGCGGCCACCGGCGCACCTACATCGGCGCGCTGCCTGGCCAGATAATCCAGATGATGAAGAAGGCGGGCACGGTCAATCCCGTGGTTCTGCTCGATGAGGTCGACAAGATGAGCTCCGACTTCCGCGGAGATCCATCAAGCGCGCTGATGGAGGTGCTCGATCCCGAGCTCAATTTCGAGTTCATGGACCACTACATCGACGTGCCGTACGACCTCAGCCAGGTGATGTTCATTACCACTGCGAACGTGATACACACCATCCCGAGGCCGTTGCAGGACCGCATGGAGATCATCCGCATTCCTGGCTACATCCTGAACGAAAAAATGGAGATCGCCAAACGGCATCTCATCCCCCGGCAACTCAAGGCCCATGGTCTCGAGAAAAGGGGAGTGGAATTCTCTGACGAGGTCATCCATTTCATTATCGAGAAATACACCTGGGAAGCCGGCCTGCGTAACCTCGAACGCCAGATCGCCAGGATCTACCGTAAGCTTGCCAGAGCGTGCCTCGAGGGAAGGCAGGAGGCGCTGAAAGTGATCGACCTGGCAGTCGCCGAGGAGTTGCTCGGCGTGCCGAAGTTCCGCAAGCCGCAACTGGAGAAGACCAACGAAGTGGGCCTGGCGCGCGGCCTGGCCTGGACCGAGAACGGCGGCGACATTCTCAACGTTGAGGCGACACTGATGAAAGGCAAAGGGCGCCTCTCGCTCACCGGCAAGCTGGGCGAGGTGATGCAGGAGAGCGCGCAGGCGGCAATGAGTTACATTCGCAGCCGCGGCGGCAGTCTTGGCGTCGAGCGCAAAGTGTTCTCGCGCATCGACTGCCATGTCCACGTGCCCGAAGGCGCGATTCCGAAAGACGGCCCGAGCGCGGGGATTACCATCGCCACGGCGCTGGTGAGCGCGCTCACGCGCGTGCCGGTTCGTAACGAAGTCGCCCTCACCGGGGAGATAACGTTGCGCGGCAAGGTTCTGCCCGTGGGCGGCGTCAAGGAGAAGGTGCTGGCGGCCCACCGCGCCGAGATCAGCACGATAATCCTTCCCCAGGAGAACGAGAAGGATCTGCGGGATGTGCCCGAAGAGGTCCGCCGTGATATCCAGTTCGTCTATGTCGACACCATGGATCAGGTGCTGGAGTTCGCGCTTGTCGAGCGCCTGGTGCCTTTGCCGGATATCGAGGAGTTGCTGGACGAGATAGCCAAGGAGGACGGCGAAGATCGCATGGCCGGCGGGGGCATAGCACATTGATTGACCGTTGCGCGCGAGAGCGGCTGTCACCGACTTTTCCGGCTGTAACGATTTTACTTGCAGAGGGTTTCGGCTTTTGCTACAATTTGTGCGCTCCCGAATCTGGGAAGCCCGGAAGCGAAGCCCCGATATCCAGCCGTCAACCTCAGAGAGTACGACGCGACATTTAATAGAGTTCTCTGATCCAACAAAGATAGATAAAGCACAGCCGATGATAGTCAAAGAGACCGAATTCGTCGGCAGCTTTGGGGCTTTGAGCCAACTACCCCACGGAGACCTGCCGGAGATCGGATTTGTCGGAAGGTCGAACGTTGGGAAGTCGAGCCTGATAAACAAGCTGCTCGGTGTCAGGCGCTTGGCGATGACGAGTTCAAGGCCGGGCAAAACGCGAACAATTAATTTCTTTCGCGTTAACAGCGTTTGCCATTTCGTCGACCTGCCCGGTTACGGATTCTCAAGGGTCTCCAAGCGGGAGCAGGCAGGTTGGCGGCGGTTGATTGAAGGATACCTGCTTGACCGCGAGAGCTTGCGGTTGCTGATTCTGCTGATCGACGCCCGCCACGGCGCCCTGGCGAACGATCGGCAGATGATCGGTTGGTTGCGGAGCAACGCTTTGCCGCACCAGATCGTGCTTACCAAAGCCGACAAGCTTGGAGGCAACCGCTTGGCGGCGGAGAGGCGAGCGTTGGCCGATCCCGCTCATGAGCTTCACGGAGCGATATTGTGCAGCGCTCAGAAGGGTTTCGGCACCAGGGAGATTTGGAGCGCAATTGACGGTTCGCTGGAATATCGGCAACAAGTTGAACGAAGCTAAATTCATCCGGCATGCGGATTGAAACAACGCCTGCCGGAGATGGGGAATAGAAATGCCACGGAAGAAGACGAACGCCAGCAACGAAACAAACACCAAGGAAGTCAAGGAGCCGGCCGAGAGACCGACTGGTCGGGAGGGCAAGAGCCTGAATATCTCCGAGCTGAAGGAGATGACTATCCTTGAATTATCTCACATAGCCAAGGAGCTCGGCATCCCGGGCTCCGCGGGCATGAGGAAGCAGGAGCTGATATTCCGCATCCTCCAGGCACAGACCGAGAAAAACGGGTGGATTTTCAGCGAAGGGGTTCTGGAATGCCTGCCGGATGGTTTCGGCTTCCTGCGCGCCCCGGAATACAACTACCTGCCCGGGCCCGATGACATCTATGTCAGCCCGTCGCAGATCCGCAAGTTTGACCTGCGCACCGGCGACACAATCTCCGGTCAGATCCGGCCTCCTAAGGAGGGTGAGCGTTACTTCGCGCTGATCAAGGTCGAGGCGATCAACTTCGAGCCGCCCGATCTGCAGCGTGAGCGCGTATTCTTCGACAACCTCACCCCGCTCTACCCCTCAGAGCGGCTGGGCATGGAGAGCGACAAGAAGGAAAACCTCAGCGCACGCGTGCTCGATCTGGTCACCCCTGTCGGCAAGGGCCAGCGTGGCCTCATCGTCAGCCCGCCGCGCACCGGCAAGACCATGTTGCTGCAGACAATTGCCAACTCGATCACAACCAACCACCCCGAGGTCTACCTGATAGTCCTGTTGATCGACGAGCGCCCCGAGGAAGTTACCGACATGGAGCGCACCGTGCACGGAGAGGTGATCTCCTCCACTTTCGACGAGCCGGCGGCGCGCCACGTCCAAGTGGCCGAGATGGTGATAGAGAAAGCCAAGAGGTTGGTGGAGCACAAGAAAGACGTTGTAATCCTGCTCGATTCGATCACGCGCCTCGCGCGCGCCTACAACACCATTGTTCCGCCTTCGGGTAAGGTTCTCTCCGGAGGTGTCGACTCGAACGCTCTGCAACGGCCCAAGCGCTTCTTCGGCGCGGCGCGCAACATCGAGGAGGGAGGCAGCCTGACCATCGTTGCCACGGCGCTTGTCGACACAGGCAGCCGCATGGATGATGTCATCTTTGAGGAATTCAAGGGCACGGGCAACATGGAGATCCACCTCGACCGCAAGCTTGTCGAAAAGCGCGTCTTCCCAGCCATCGACATCAACCGCTCCGGCACACGCAAGGAAGAACTGCTGATGCCGCCCGACGAGCTGAACCGCGTCTGGATACTGCGCAAGGTGCTCACACCCCTCAGCGTGGTCGAAAGCATGGAATTGTTGCTCGACAAGCTCAGGGTTACGGAAAGCAACAAGGACTTCCTTACCTCGATGACCAGGGGTTGATTCTAAACTGCTCCCGCCAATTCATTGATATTATAAGTTACATTGCAATAGATAAGATGTATTTATAAGTTGCAATGTAGGGTGGTTTTGTAATAAAATAACATAGAAAAAAAGCGGCTCGGTTTAGGGGCTCTCCAGGGGTGCTCATGATTCGGATTCTCCACGTCGACGATAACGTCGACGATCTGGAACTTATAGGCATCAGACTGAAGCGGCTTTCCAAGGAGCTGGATATCAATCCCGCCCAGTCTCCGCGGCACGCGATGGATCTGCTGGGAGAGTCGCGCTTCGACTGTATCCTTTGCGATTATCAGATGCCTGGCTCAAGTGGCTTTGATTTCCTCGAAGCCCTTCGCAGCCGAGGCGACGAGACACCGTTTATCTTCCTCACAGGACAGGGAAACGAGGAGCTAGCTGCTCGCGCGTTGCGTGCGGGTGCCGACGACTACTACACCAAGGAATTAACTTTCGCCCACTACGACCGCCTGCTGAACAGCATTATGAGAGTGGTTGAAGCAAGGAAGGACGTGGAGCGGAAGCGCCAGGCGGAGACGGCGCTACGCGAGAGCGAAGGCCGCTACCGCAACCTGGTTGAGCGCGCGCAGGACGGCATCGTTCTGATACAGGACAGAACTATCAAGTTTGCCAACTCAAGCTTGGCGATGATGCTCGGCCACGGCATCGAAGACCTTGTCGGCGAGCCGTTCATTAAATACGTCTACCGAGAGGAGATTCCCAAGCTGCTCGATCGCTACGAGCGGCGCATCTCCGGCGATCCGCTGCCGTCCGCTTACGAAACCGCGCTACTGCGCTCCGACGGCTCAATCATTCACGTCGAGCTCAACGCCGGCTTGATCACTTACGAAGGGGAGCCAGCCGACCTCGTGATGGTGCGCGATGTCACCGAGCGCCGGCGGATGGAAGAAGCCTTGCGGGAGTCGGAGGAGAGGTTCCGCTCGCTGGTCGAGAACATAAACGAAGTCATCTTCACAACTGACATGAGGGGTGTGCTGACCTACATCAGCCCCGTCATCGAGCAAATATCCGGTCTTAAGGTAAAGGAGATTGTCGGCAAGCCGTTCAGGAGATTTATCCATCCGGGCGACGCATCCAGCCTCGAAGCCAACGTCAGGCGCGGGATGAAGGGCCTCCACGAGCCTATCGAAATCAGGGTTTACGATGCCAACGGTATTGTCAGGCACGTGCTTATATCCAACAGCATCATCCGCAAGGATGGAAAGCCGGTAGGCATCACCGGCGTCTTGACGGATATCAGCGAACGCAAGCGCGCCGAGCTGATACAGTCGTCCGTCTACAAGATCTCCGATGCGGTGACAAAGACAGGTAATCTTCAGGAACTCTACGGCAGAATCCACTCCATTGTTGGCGAGATGATGCCCGCGGAGAACTTCTATATCGCCTTTTATGATTACGGGAAGAAGCTGATCCGCTACCCCTACTTTGTCGATCAGTTCGACGAGACACCGGATCCCGAACCCCCGGGTAAAACCCTGACCGGATATGTTCTCCGCTACGGCCAGCCGCTCCTCGCTTCGCCCGAGAAATTCGATGAGCTTGCCGCCCAGGGCGAGGTGGAACGCGTCGGCACAGTGCCGATCGACTGGCTCGGAGTTCCGCTGCGCACTCGCGGCGCGACCATCGGCGTGCTGGTCGTTCAGAGCTACACCGAAGGCCTGCGCTACGGCGAGGAGGAGAAGGATATCCTGATGTTCGTCTCCAGCCAGGTGGCGATGGCAATCGAGCGTAAGCGGGCTGAGGAAGAGCTGAGAGAGCAGGAACAGAAGTTCCGCAAACTCTATGAGCGCTCCAACGACATGATTTTTCTCCACGAGACTGACGGCAGGATCATCGACGTCAACATCAAAGCGCTCGAGCTGCTCGGTTACTCGCGTGGCGAACTGCTGGAGATGACTTTCCAGGATCTCGTCCCGCCAACCGAGCGGGGCGAGTTGGATTCCGCCATGAAGAAACTCGGCAAGGACAAGTCACTGCGGGTGGAAGTCAGCCTCGCTCGAAAGGACGGAGAAGTCATCCCGACCGACATCTCGGCGATACTCACCGAAGTCGGCGGTAGGACGATGATCCAGTCGATCGGGCGCGACATCACCAAACGCATTCACGCCGATCGCGACGCTGTAAGCTATCGTGAGCGTCTTGAGGAACAAGCCCTCCTGCTAAGCAGCACGAACCGCGAGCTCAAGGCCTTCGCCTATTCTGTCTCACACGACCTCAAGAAGCCGTTGCGCCACATCGACGGTTACTGCCAGATTCTCGAGGAGGAGTACGCGCAACAGCTGGATACACAGGCACATGAATATCTCAGCAGGGTGCGTAGCGCCATCGACCGCATGCACAAGCTCATCGACGACCTACTTAAACTCTCGCAGATGTCCGGCATCGAACTGAAACGCAGCAAGGTCAATATCAGCGAGCTTGCGCGCGAGATCGCCGACGGACTGAAACAAGAGAATCCGGAGCGGGATGCGGAGTTCCTAATCGAGGACGGCATGACAGCCGATTCCGATCCGCAAATGATGCGCCTGGTCTTCGAGAATCTCTTGGGTAATTCCTGGAAGTTTACGTCGAAGGAAAAGAGCGCGCGGATCGAATTGGGCATCCAGAAGGGCGAGCAACGAGGGGTGTTCTTCGTGCGCGACAACGGCGTCGGATTCGACCAGAACCTTGCATGCGACCTCTTCAGCCCCTTCCGGCGGCTGCATCGTGAAGGCGAGTTCGAGGGCAGCGGCATCGGCCTCGCCACTGTCCAGCGCATCATCCACCGGCACGACGGCTTCATCTGGGCCAAGGGCGAGCCCGGCGAGGGGGCCACCTTCTACTTCACCCTCGGATAAGGGATTCACGGGACCGCTGCTCAAGCAGTCGGCTGAAGCATCAAATCACGATTTCTTAACCTGCGGACCTCTCGGTGTTTCAACAAACGCCGACGCGGTTGACATCCGCTCACCCAGTCCCTACAATCCCTCCTCTTGCGTGGGGCCGTAGCTCAGTTGGGAGAGCGCTTGAATGGCATTCAAGAGGTCGAGGGTTCGATCCCCTTCGGCTCCACCAGCTTACCCTTGATTCCAAGTCCCGCGATTGCCCGCATTTGCACCTTCTTCCCGAAGCGAATCCCTTGCCCTTTGTTCGGTTGAATCGACGGCAAGGACCGCGCTGCCGAGGGGCAATGGTGGGTGATAGAGATTCCTCAGCGCTGCTCACAAGCCCCACCGGCGATAAGAATGCTCCCGGCCTGTCGACGTTGCGGCAGTGGCGGAGGATTTGTTAAGATCCGACCTGTAAAACTCGTCAACCATCTGGGAATTATGGTTGCAATTTATGCATAACAAACACAATGCGAGCAAAGACGATATGTTTGAGATTCTGGAGAGAATAAATAGACGTCCCATGCCTTTTGAATGCTATACGGCAAGCGATTTATGGACGGATGAGCACACATCAAAGATGATGCTCGCCTTTCACTTGAACGAAAGTATTGATGTCTCCTCCCGCACCGCGGCTTTCATTGACCGCTCAGTCGAGTGGATAACATCCCATTTCAATGTCGAGGCGGGAACGAAGATCGCGGACTTCGGCTGCGGCCCGGGATTGTATGCCGTCAGGCTGGCCAAGAGGCTGGCTGACGTGACCGGCATAGATTTCTCGAAGCGCTCCATCGAGTACGCCAGAGACGCCGCGGCGAACGCGGGATTGCACATATGCTACGAGAATCAAAATTACTTGGAATTCGAGACAGATGACCGCTTCGATCTCATCCTGATGATCATGTGCGATTTCTGCGCTCTCAGCCCGGCGCAGAGAAAAGCCGTGCTCACGAAGTTCGGCACGATGCTCAAGCCTGGAGGCTCGGTTCTGCTCGACGTTTACTCGCTGAAGGCATTTGCGGAGCGGGAAGAGAAAGCTCTGTGCGAAGCCAACCTCCTTGACGGTTTTTGGTCTCCCAATAAATATTATGGTTTTCTAAACACATTTAAATATGAGAATGAAAAAATAACACTAGACAAATATACAATTGTTGAAGCCAACTGTACGCGGACGATATATAATTGGATGCAATACTTCAGCCTTGACGCGCTGGAAAGAGAACTGGCGGAGAGCGGCCTGGCGGTCGAGGGCGTCTATTCCGACGTGGCCGGCAATCCCTTCAATCCGGACGGCAATGAATTCGCGATAGTCGCTAAGAATCGCCAGAAGGATCGGTAGCGCAACCCTTCCCCAAAGTGGATTCCTTGCTTAGTATGATAAGGAGAATCTCGAATCGACACGTGGCCGGGCGGCTAATGGGAGGTCTCGATGGGAGCGGAGGCGAGGTTGCCGTTTCACGCGCGCGGTGAGCCGGGGAGTCTGATAATAAGTGGCGACGTGCTGATCGACGCGGCGGGGAGGTTCTGAACCCGAATGACTCGGTTAACGTATAAGGATATGTGGCATGGTGTTCCGGCGGAGGAGAGTTAAATGCAACCAGATATCACCCCGAACATTGACGCCGAAAGTTCCGACGCTTACTTGATCGGCGTGCGCGGGTGGCTGCTCGTCTTCGTGATCATTTTTTTCATTAATGCCCTGAATATTCTCTCCCTACCTTTCACAATCCGGCTCATCAATTGGGAAGTCCTTTGGCACGAAAGTCGAATGCTGACATTGTTCTTTGCGTTCTCGAGCATCATCGAGTTTGTGGCTGCGATAGTCTCGGCGGTGATCGGGGCTCTGATTCTTCTGCGAAGGCGAGCGGCCGTGGCTGCGGTTAATCTCTTCTGCCTGTTGATTTGTACTGAAAGTCTTGCCGGGCTGTTGATGGTGGATTCAATCGTTGAGCTGTTCGATACGAATGTCCCGGTAATCAATGTTGCGCAATATTGTAAATATATCTCCGCCTTCATCCGGATTGATCTTGGTAATATTCTCGTCGCAAGCCTGTATTTTGCCTACGCGGTCGTAATTCTCGCGGCACTGCTTTTCTTCCTCTATTTCCACCTTTCGCGGCGCGTGAAAGCCACGCTGGTGAATCCCTAGTCTATGAGAGCACCTTCATTATTTAGGCGATTTGATTATGGAGCGATTCAAATCTGCCGGGGCGGCGATAGGAATGACAATATCAGCAGCAAAACCGAGACGGCCGGACTGCAAGCATCAGCCCGAGTTTTCGTGATACTCCTCTGTATCCAGTGATCCATCCTCAGGCGTCATCCGAATTCTAACTGCAACCATCATCGCCCGGCGGTTTCTGGCGCGATGAGGATTATCATCTAGGAGTTGTTGGCTATGGCTTGAGTTTGACGGAAATTGTGGGGAACGGCCGAGTGAGGAAACGACCCGCCTGGCTGTGGTATTCTGATAATCGAAAAACAAAACACACCGTTCCGGAGGAGTAAATGTTCAACCTTGAGCAAGCACTGGTTTGGATCATCCCGACGGCGTTCGTGATCGGAGGTCTGGTCGTAGGTCTGTTGTTCGAGCTGATCGTATTCAAGTTTATGTTGCGGCTGGTGACGGGGACGAAATGGAAGTGGGATGACATCGTGATCATGTCGTTTAAGCGAGCGTTCACCGTCTGGTTCCTCTGCATCGGCGCTTACATGGCGCTGCTGAGCGTCGAGATCGATCCGGATGTAAGCAAGCTGATTGAATCGATCCTGGTCGCCGTTGCCACCTTTATGGCGACTCTGGTACTGGCCAAGATCGTCGCCGGCTTCATCAGCATCGCGGTGCAGAAAGCGGAGGGGCGCCTGCCGACCGCGTCACTGCTCTCCAACGTCATCAAGCTGATCATCATCGCCGTCGGCGTCGTCTTCATCCTGCAGAACATAGGGATCTCGATCACGCCGCTGATCACCGCGCTGGGCATCGGCGGCCTGGCCACCGCCCTGGCGTTGCAGGACACGCTCGGCAACCTCTTCTCCGGCTTCCAGATCATCGCCAGCCGCCAGGTGCGCGTGGGCGACTACGTCCAGCTCGACTCGGGCGAGGTCGGCTACGTCACCGACATCAAGTGGCGCAACACCACGATCCGCGACTTCACCGACAACCTGATCATCATCCCCAACAGCAAGATGGCGCAGGCGGTGGTGACCAACTTCAGCCTGCCGCGCAAGAACCTCTGGTCGGAGGTGCTGGTCGGAGTGGCCTACGACAGCGATCTCGAGCACGTCGAGCGCGTCTGCAGCGAGGTCGCCCACGAGGTCTTCGACGAGGTCGTCGGCAAGAAGATGATAAGCGAGCCGAAGATCCACTTCCTCGAATTCGGCGACTCGAGCATCAACCTGCGCATCCGCATCCAGGTGCCGCAATTCAATGACCGCATGGCTGTGCAAACCACTTACATCAAGCGCCTGCACAAGCGCTTCGGCACCGAGGGCATCGAGATCCCGTTCCCAATCAGGACGGTGCAAATGAAGCAGACCAAACGGGAGGAGTAGGAAGGCGCGCGCAAACCACACTTCCGTCTGGAGATCAAAGTCCCACCCGGTCTGTTGATCGTTAACGCTTGATCGCCCCGGCCACCTGCCTGCCGAGTTCACGGCAGTTTTCCAGCTCTTCCCCGTTGGGGGTGAATTTGGCGCGGACGGGCTCGGCGACGATTTCGATACCGGCGGCCGCCATCCGCTCGCTGATGTGCTTGGCTGCTTCGCCGCTCCAGCCCCATGAGCCAAAGGCGGCGCCGATCTTGTTGCGGTACTTCTGGCCGCGGAGGTCCTCGAGGATGGGCGCGACGCCGGGCAGGATGCTGCCGTTGAAGGTCGGCGAGCCGACGATCAGTGCCTTGGCGGTGAGGATGTCGGCGACGATGTCGTTGCGGTCGCGGATCGCCAGGTTGATCAGCTTGCAGGGGACACCCTCGGATGCAAACCCCTCGCAAATCGCCTCGGCCATCTTGCGGGTGGCCTGCCACATCGTGTCGTAGAGGATCACCGCCCGCGGCTCGAGCTCCTCCTGCGCGGCCCAACGGCGGTAGAGCTCGACGATCTGCAGCGGATTATCGCGCCAGAGCACGCCGTGGGCGGGCAGGATCATTTCGACGGACAACTCCAGCGCGAGCAGTTCGTCGATCTTGCGCACGACCTGCTTGTTGAAGGGGTGGACGATGTTGGCGTAGTACTTGCGCGCTTCGTAGAGCAGCTCTTCGCTGTCGACCTGGTCGTTGAAGCGGAACTCGGTGGCATAGTGCTGGCCGAAGGCGTCGTTGGGCATCAGCACCTTGTTGCCGGTGAGGTAGGTGAACATGCTGTCGGGCCAGTGCAACATCTGCGCCTCGAAGAAGAGCAATTCCTGCGAGCCGATGTCGATGCGGTCGCCGGTGGTGACAGGCTTGAGTTCCCAGTCCCGATTGTACATTTCCCTGGTGATGTTGACCCCACGTTTGGAGACGATCACCTCGGCGTTGGGCGCCAGCTCGAGGATCGCCGGCAGTGCGCCGGAGTGGTCGACCTCGGCGTGGTTGCTGATGATGATGTCTATCGACGCCGGGTTGACGACCTCCATGATGTTCTCGATGAATTTATCTGCGAACGGCTCCCAGACGGCGTCGACCAGCACCGTCTTCTCATCGGTGATCAGGTAGGAGTTGTAAGTGGATCCGCGGTGGGTCGTAAGCTCGTGGCCCTCAAAAGTCTCGAGATCCCAGTCAACCACTCCAACCCAGTAGACATTCCTCGTCAGCTCGGTAACCATCGCTATTCCTTTCCGAACATATGTGCTTCTCAGGGCGGTGCAACGCCCCTGTCGCCGTTACCTGTTTCTCCGTATTCTACTTCAATTTTGCCAGGATTGCTGTCGGGGACGATACCTGACGCACGAGGAACTTGGCAAAAAAGACTTCCAATCACGGCGATAATTTGAGAAAATTTTAGCAATAAGGAGCTGGGAAAGTGAACAATTCCAGCGCATCGGCGCGACAAAGGGGGGTTGTCGACCAAGAGCGGGAAGAACACGCAGGG
The DNA here is from genome assembly GCA_035530855.1 of Acidobacteriota bacterium. Lineage (GTDB taxonomy): Bacteria > Acidobacteriota > DATKUA01 > DATKUA01 > DATKUA01 > DATKUA01. The sequence continues at coordinate 17,279 of DATKUA010000013.1, forward strand.
ATTTGTGAAAACCTGGTCGAATGATGGCCACAGCAGCGCGGCCTAGTGGGATATTCAAGCTCGCCGAGACTACTCTTTTTCCGGTATCATATCCCGGTCATCAATTGACCGCTAATTTTTTTATGTGGGGGCTTTTATGTCTAATTCATTCAACACCGGCCGTCTCGTTTTTTCATTACTGGCGGCTGCTTTTCTTGCAGCTTCTTTGCTGGTTTCCAGCGGTTGCGGTGGGGAGACTGCGGAATCGCCCGACGTAACAATCCTTAATGTTTCATACGACCCGACGCGTGAGCTGTACCAGGAATTCAATGAGGCATTCATCAGGCACTGGAGGAAAGAGACAGGCCAGATGGTGCTTGTCAGACAGTCACACGGAGGCGCAGGGAAGCAGGCGCGCGCCGTGATGGAAGGTCTGGAGGCCGACGTGGTGACACTTGCACTGGCCTATGACATTGATGCAATCAGCGAGCGCACCGGGCTGCTGCCGGCCGACTGGCAGAGCCGCCTGCCTCATAACAGCGCACCCTATTTCTCGACCATCGTCTTCCTCGTGCGCAAAGGCAACATATTGGGAATCAAGGACTGGGACGACCTGGTGAAGCCGGGGGTTTCGATCATCACTCCGAATCCGAAGACATCGGGTGGTGCCCGCTGGAATTACCTGGCTGCCTGGGTATTCGCTCAGCGCAAGTTCAACAACGATGAGGCGAAGGTGCGCGAGTTCATCTCCGCGCTTTACAAAAACGTCGCAGTGCTCGATTCCGGCGCCCGTGGCTCGACCACGACCTTTGTCCAACGCGGTATCGGCGATGTATTGCTTGCATGGGAAAACGAGGCATTCCTGGTGGTTAACGAGATGGGTAAGGGCGAATTCGATATCGTCATCCCCTCAATCAGCATCCTCGCCGAGCCGCCGGTGACGGTTGTCGATAAGTACGCCGAGAAGCACGGCACGCTCGATGTCGCCAAGGCATACCTCGAGTTCCTGTACACACCCGAGGCTCAGGATATGGTCGCGCGGCACTACTACCGGCCTCGCGATCCCGAGGTCGCCGCCCGCTACAAGGACCAGTTTCCCGAGGTCAACCTCTTCACCATCGACGAGATGTTTGGCGGCTGGAAAAACGCTCAGGAAATCCACTTCAACGACGGTGGTGTCTTCGACCAGATCTTCTTGCCCGGCCAATAGACTAGGCGTCGGGTGTTTAAGCGATAGACGAAACACAGGTGAACGGGGTGAAGAGAAAAGCAATAATCACCTCTGCTGCGACGGGCCTGGTTCTGGCCGTCTTGCTGATGTTCCATTTCGGTTGCGGGCAAGGCACCATGCCGGAGCAAGCGGACTCCATCCTCAATATTTCCTACGACACAACGAGGGAGTTGTTCAGGGAATTCGACGCCGCATTCTCCCGCTACTGGAAAGCGAAGACGGGCCGGGAAGTCACAATTCGCCAATCACACGGCGCTTCCGGAACGCAGTCCCGGGCGGTAATCCACGGCCTCAAGGCCGACACTGTCACCCTCGTGCTGCCGTACGACATCGACATCATCAGCCGCGAGACGGGCAATATCGCCAGTGGGTGGCGCAGCCGCTTCCCGAACAACAGTTCTCCGTTCACCTCTACCATAGTGTTTCTTGTCAGGAGGGGTAATCCCAAGAGTATCTCCGATTGGTCCGACCTGGCGGAGCCGGGAATCTCGGTCATCGCTCCGAATCCGAAAACTTCAGGGGGTGCGCGCTGGATCTACCTCGCCGCCTGGGGCTACGCGCTCATAAACAGCGGGGGCGACGAGGCCGCAGCGGGGAAGTTCGTCACCCGCCTCTATGGCAACACTCCGGTGCTCAACAACGGTTCACGCGCGGCCACGCTTACATTCGCCCACCGCGGCATCGGCGACGTGCTGCTGGCGTGGGAGAACGAGGCCTACCTGGCGATAGCCGAGGTCGGTGAGGACAAATTGGAGGTGGTCGTCCCGCCGGTCAGCATCCTGGCCGAGCCCTCGGTGGCGGTAGTCGATTCCGTGGTCGACGAGCATGGCAACCGTGAGTTGGCAGAGGAGTACCTGTGCTATCTGTTCAGTCGCGAGGGGCAGAAGATCGCCGCCCGCAATCAAATGCGGCCGCGCGATCCCGCTGTCCTGGCCGATTTCGCCGACAGGTTTCCGGCGCTGGATTTTTTCTCGGTCGAGGAGCTATTCGGTAGCTGGGACGAGGCGCAGAAGATTCATTTCGAGGATGGCGGGACTTTCGATCAGATATACAAGCCCGGTCAAGAGAACTGATATCCTGCCGGGTTGGGAATAAGGAGAGCGCTTCGGGATGAAACTCAAGCAGCATAGCGTCCTGCCGGGATTCGGACTATCGCTGGGATTCGCCCTGCTCTATCTCAGCCTCATCGTCCTAATCCCGCTCTCCGCCCTCTTCTTTTACACCGCCACGACAACTTGGGACAAAATCTGGGCGACGATCACCAATCCGCGCGTGGTCGCCTCCTATCGCCTCAGCTTCGGGGCAGCACTGGCCAGCGCGCTGATCAACGGTGTCTTCGGTTTCATCGTTGCCTGGGTGCTGGTGCGCTACCGCTTCCCCGGCAAGAAGATCATCGATGCGATGGTCGACCTGCCCTTTGCGCTGCCGACGGCCGTATCCGGCATCACACTGACCGCGTTGTTCGCCGGCAATGGCTGGATCGGCAGCTTGCTCAAGCCGCTGGGGATCAACGTGGCCTTCACACCGCTGGGCGTAGTTTTCGCGCTCACTTTCATCGGGCTGCCATTCGTGGTGCGAACGCTGCAGCCCGCGATCCAAGACCTGGCGGATGACGCTGAGGAAGCGGCGGCCTGCCTGGGCGCTGGCCGCTTCCAGACGTTCGTCAGAGTGATATTCCCGGCCTTGTTCCCCTCGCTGCTCACCGGCTTCTCGCTTGCCTTTGCTCGGGCGTTGGGCGAGTACGGCTCGGTGGTGTTCATCGCGGGAAACATGCCAATGAAGACGGAGATCACGCCGTTGCTGATCATCACCAAGCTCGAGCAGTACGATTACACGGGAGCCACTGCAATTGCGCTGGTGATGCTAATCGCGTCGTTTCTGCTGCTGCTGCTGATCAACTTGCTGCAGTGGTGGAACATGCGCCGCTCGTCGAGATAGGGAGAAGAACAGGTGATGGCCGGAGGATTACCATCAGGAACGAGCGCGACGCGGGAAGCCCGCTCTCCCGTGACTACCGAGCCTGGGTTCGTGCGCAGGCTGCTGATCGCCCTCGCACTGCTGTTCCTATCCCTATTCCTCTTCCTGCCCATCGTGGCTGTCTTCGCCCAGGCTCTGGAGAAAGGGCTCGAAGTCTACTTCGCCTCAATCACCGAGCCCACAGCTTGGGCGGCGATTCAGCTCACCATTTTGACGACAGCGATCGTTGTCCCGGTAAACATCGCCTTCGGACTGGCGGCTGCGTGGGCGATCGCCAAATTCGAATTCAAGGGCAAGAATATCTTAATCACTGTCATCGACCTGCCGTTCACCGTCTCGCCGGTGATCTCCGGCCTGATTTTCGTCCTGCTTTTCGGCCTCCACGGCTGGTTCGGCGAATGGTTGTCCGACATGAACATCCAGATCATCTTCGCCGTGCCGGGGATCATCCTCGCCACTCTCTTCGTCACGCTGCCGTTCGTGGCGCGCGAGCTGATACCGTTAATGCAATCCCAGGGAACGGAGGAGGAGGAGACGGCGTTGGTTCTCGGTGCGAGCGGGTGGAAGACATTCTGGCTTGTCACTTTACCGAACATCAAATGGGGTTTGCTCTACGGCGTGATTCTCTGCAGCGCCAGAGCCATGGGAGAGTTCGGAGCAGTGTCGGTTGTTTCCGGCCACATCAGGGGTTTGACCAACACCATGACGCTTCATGTCGAAATACTCTACAATGAATACAACTTCACCGCCGCTTTTGCGGTGGCATCGCTGCTGACGTTCCTCGCCCTCATCACTCTCGCGGTAAAGAGCCTGGTCGAATGGCGCAGCAGGCGGCAGGCCACGTTGGAAGAACAGGACGCGGTGGAAGGTGATTGGCAATGAGTATCGAAGTCCGCAACATTACAAAACACTTCGGCAAATTCGCCGCGCTCAAGGATGTCAGCCTGCACGTACCAACCGGCGAGCTGGTGGCCCTGCTCGGCCCCTCGGGTTCGGGCAAGACGACGTTGCTGCGGATCATTGCCGGTCTCGAGGTGCCTGACCCTGGCAGCGGCCCGATTTTCTTTCACGACGAGGACGTCGCCGGTATGCGGGTTGGGGAGCGCCAGGTCGGCTTCGTTTTCCAGCACTACGCGCTCTTCCGCCACATGACAGTCTTTAGCAACATCGCTTTCGGCCTGCGTGTTCGCTCCCGCGAGGAGCGTCCTTCCAGGCAGGAAATCAAGCAGAAGGTCCAACGGCTGCTCGATCTGGTGCAGCTCGCCGGCATAGCCAACCGCTACCCCTCGCAGCTCTCGGGCGGCCAACGGCAGCGTGTCGCCCTGGCGCGGGCGTTGGCGGTCGAGCCGCGGGTGCTGCTGCTCGACGAGCCATTCGGGGCGTTGGATGCCAAGGTGCGGCAGGATCTCCGCCGATGGCTGAGGCGGCTGCACGACGAGATTCACCTGACAAGCGTTTTCGTCACCCACGACCAGGACGAGGCAGTCGAGGTGGCCGACCGGCTGGTCGTGATGAACGAGGGCAGGATCGAGCAAGTCGGTGCCCCCCAGGACGTATTCCATCATCCCGCCTCAGAATTCGTGATGCACTTTATGGGGATGGTGAATATCTTCCACGGCAAGGCCAAGAGTGGCAGGGCTTACTTCGGCTCACTTGTGTTCGACTACCCCGAGTACAGCTCTGCGGAGCCTAAGCCGGCACGCATCTTTGTCCGGCCACACGATATCGACATAGAGATCAGCAGCGGCACCGGCGAAGCCTTGGTTGCCGTCGTGGAGCGTGTGAATTCCGCCGGACCACAAGTCAAGCTTGAGCTGACCTCGGAGTCGGGCGAGCCGTTGCAGGCCGTGCTGTCGCATGAGCGCTACCGCTCGCTGCGTGTCAGCAGGGGCGATAGTGTATATGTGATTCCCCGGGACGTGCGAGTCTTCACCGAGTGAGCCGCCGCGCGGAGCCTCAATAGATATCAGCTATCCTGACTTCTATTTCCGGCACGTCAGCAAGCAGTTCCTTCAATTTCGAGACCTCAGCCCCCCTGTAGTGGTAGGGGTAGAAGATAGCTGGCTTGAGCGTCCGGGCGGCTTCGGCCGCTTCCTCGACAGTCATCGTGTAGGGCAGGTTGCAGGGCAGGAAGGCGATGTCGATCCCCTTCAAAGCCTTCATTTCGGGGATTAGTTCCGTATCCCCGGCGACGTAGACAGTTTTGTCGGCGAAGGTGAGGACGTAGCCGTTGCCCTCACCCCGAGGGTGGAACTTGACTCCCGGCGAGCGTTCCCGCAACAGGTTGTAGGCGGGCACGGCCTTGACTGAGATGCCGTGGAACTCACCCGAGTCGCCGTAGGCCATCAGCTTGTAATTCGGCTCGGACGACCACTCGTGGCCGGCGAGCTGCTCGGCCACTGTCGCGGTTACGCCAAGCACCGTGCCCTCCTTGCTCAGCTTCTCGATCAGCGGGATGTCGAGGTGGTCGCGGTGCTGATGGGTGATCAGTATCAGGTCGGCCTTCGGCTTGTCCGAGTAGTCGCCCTGCGACCAGGGATCGACGTGGACGACCTTGCCGTTCCACTCAAACATGACGCTGCCGTGGTATACCGGCGTTACGGCCAGCGGGCCGGTGGAGGTTTCCTCGATCGCGGTGTTTGCACCGTGGTACTGTTCTTGGGCAATGGCAAAGGAGGTGATGACAAAGACAATTAAAATTGACGTCAATATGCCCTTCATTTTCGCCTCCGGCTCGATTGAATTAGATATTAGTCTTTTAACACGCCCGGGGGTCGAATACCAGAACCGCAAGTTCTGCTGAGGTATGGCACTTCAATCGGCCGGTTACGTTGTTCATTCCCCCTTGCTTTCGATCCGCAGGCAGGCCTCAACCGCCAGCCAAAATAGTTTTTCACGTGTGGAAGCCTGATCCTTCCAGTCGCGGTAATCCCACTCGCTGCCGCTGACGTCGTCACCGCCGTAAAGGATCTGCCCGAACGCCACACCCCTGAAGCGGGCGACAGCGAAGAATGCGGCAGCCTCCATTTCCACGGCCAGGCAGCCTTCCGTCCTGCGCTTTTCGATCTTGGCTGGCGTTTCCCGGAAAATGCCGTCGGTGGTCCAGGTCTTTGTTTCGAGATAGGGTATGCCGGTCTCGTCGAGGACGGCCTTTATCGCGGCGACGGCGGCCTCGTTTGCCGCCACCTCCCTTGCTGCAGGGAGGTAATGATAGGAAGTGCCCTCGTCGCGCACGGCGGAGGTGGGGATCAGAATCGCGCCGACGTCGATGCTTGAGTCAAGCACCCCCGCTCCGCCGCAGGCGATGATCTGGCGGCAGCCGAGGGCGATCAACTGCTCCAGCCTTGCAACGGCGAGCGGCGCGCCGACTCCGGGGTGCATCGCCGCAATTTTTTCGCCGCGTAGCTCAATGGTGTAGATCTTATTGTCGCCGCTGTCATCGCTGATCGTGTGCACGACGTGCGCCTGCCCGGTCCTCTCAAGGTTGCGGAATACCTCGGGAAAGAAACAGATGACGCAGCGCTCCGGCAGCTTCATATCTCCGAGGCGGGATTCCGGATTGATTATCGCCTCGCGCGCCGAGTCGTGCTCGAGAATGGGTGCGCTGTTGCGCCGTTCCCTCGCGGAATCCAGCAACGCCCGTACGGAGAGTGAGCCGATGTTCTCCAACGCTGCCGATGCAGCGGACCTCACATCAGGGGAGGGATCATCCAGCGCGGCGGCGATCAAATTTGGTGCGGCGCGGACAATTTCCCTCTCGCCCAGGGTCGCGGCCGCCTCGGTGCGCTCTTGCTCGCTGCCGGTCTCCAGACGCTTAACCAGCGACTCGGTCTCGGCGACGGTCAGCCTGATATCGCTGGAACAGGATGCTGCCTGGAGCATTGTGATAACAGCCGCGATTGCGAAAACGCTGCAGGCGATCCGCCTTGTCACCGAAATGCGCTTGTTCATTTTCCATCCTCCTCGGCCAGTATCTCCACAGCCCTCAGGCCCACCCTCAGACAGCGCTCCTGCGCGATTTCCATGTTTTCACGTGAGATAAACTCGCCGGTGGTGCGGTTGGCGAAGACGGCGCAGACTCCTCCGGCGCGCAGGCCAAGCGTGCTGATTTCGGCGAGCGTGAACAGCGTACTCATCTCCATCTCAAAGTTGAGCACGCCCTTCCCGCGCAACTCGTCGAGCACGCCCGGATGTCTAGTCGGAAAGCCCTCGATCAGCCGCCCCTGGCCGCCGTAGAAGCTCGAGGTCGAGCAGGTGACGCCGACATGGAAGCCACAGCTTAGCTCTGACGCGGCACGCTTGAGAGCCCCGAGAACACCTACGTCGGCCTTCGGCACGTGATCGGGCGGAGCGTAATTGAGGCTGGTGTCCTCGCGGCGGACGCAGCTCTCGCTGATCACCAGGTCGCCGACGGCGCACAGCGGTTGGAGCGCACCGCAGGAGCCGACGCGGATGAAGACCGGCCGCTCGACGCATTGTGACGCTTCGATCACCACGATTTCGATGTTGTCGCAGCCGATGCCCGACGACATCATCGATACCTCGGTGCCTCGATATTCGCCGGTGATGGTTGTGAATTCGCGATGCCTGCGCCTGATCCGGACGTTGTCGAAAAGCCTTTCGGCGAGCGCTACACGGTCGGGATCGCCGCCGATCAGGATGAAGCGCGCCAGGTCGCCTGGGGTGCAGTCGATGTGGTACTGCCTGCCATCGCCATCCGCCACGCGCTCGCTGCCGACGATTCCGCCCCGCTCAACCATCTGATATCCCCCTCGAAATCTATACTCTATAATGCCATGAGGAGTTGATCCGTAACATGGAAAACAGCGAACTGATCGCCCGCGCCGCCGAAGCGAGGGAAAAAGCCTACGCACCTTACAGCGGTTTCAAGGTCGGCGCGGCTTTGTTAACCGCCGATGGATCCGTCTTCACCGGCGGCAATGTCGAGAATGCCAGCTACGGCATGACGGTTTGTGCCGAGCGCGTGGCGGTGCTGACCGCCGTGGCGGCGGGAAAGCGTGAGATAGTGAAATTGGCGGTGGTCACCGGCAACAGCCCGCCTCTGGCCCCCTGCGGAGCGTGCAGGCAGGTGCTTGTCGAGTTCGCACCCGGCGCGGAGGTGCTGGCCGCCAGCACCAAGGGAGAGGTGCGCACCTGGACTGCGGCGGAGCTGCTGCCCGACCGGCCGATCCTGCTGCGCCTGCCCGCCTGCGGCATCGACGCAGAGTAGCCTGATCGCGCGTCTCCATCGGCCGCGCAAGGCTGCCGGAATCTGGATGCCGGCCCCCATCTATGCTAAAATCTGCCTTCCAAAATTGAGGGAAATCCGCCGATGATAACGCTTTACGCAGTCCGCCACGGCGAGACCGATTACAACAAGGAAGACCGGGTCCAGGGGAGCCACGACAGCATCCTGACCGGGTTCGGCCGGGCGCAGGCGCGTGCGCTTGCTGGATATTTCCGTGGAAAGAAAATCGACGCGCTTTACAGCAGTCCTCTCAAGCGTGCACTGGAGACGGCGGAGACGATCTCCGAGGCGCTAGGGGGACTCGAGGTTCAGGTCAACGATGATTTCCATGAGTTGCGCTGCGGCGAGTTCGAAGGCGTGCTGTTCGAGGAAATCAAGCGCGAGCGCTGGGAAGAGTTCCTCACCTGGTTGCGCGAGCCCGAGGTGCAGGCGCCGGGCGGAGAGTCGATGAACCAGCTTTTCAGCCGCGTCTCGTCGGCGCTCAAGGAAATCCTGGCCGGTGTACCCGACGGCTCGAACATCGCCGTCGTCAGCCATGCCGGCGTGGTCAGGATGACACTCGCCGCCCTCGTCGGCGTGCCGGTGGGTGTCTCCACTTCGTTCAGCCTGACCAACGCTTCAGTGTCGACCTTCAACCTCAGGCGCGGCCGTTGGACCTGCCACACCTGGAACGACACTTCCCACCTGGGCGAGTTGGAGGGGGAGGTAAAGTCCGTGCTATGAAGGTTCTCGATCAATCCGGGCTCAGGCAGTACTTCCGGGAGCAGGTGGAAATCCTTCTGGGCGCGGATCCCGGGCATATCCAGTTCGAGTATCCGCCGCGCGTGGAGCTGGGCGACCTGGCGATGAACTTCGCCTTCGCGCTGGCGAAGCAGCTGCGGCGGGCTCCGCGGCAGATCGCCGAGGAAGTCGTGGAAAAGATCCCGGCCCCATCGGGAATAGCCAGGATGGAGGCTGCGGGCGCGGGATATATCAACCTCTATTACGATCGCGAGGCGGTCCTCCGCGCGCTCTACGAGAGCCGCGACGCCGAACCGGAGACCGACACATCCCTCGCGGCGGTCACCGTCGAGCACACGTCGGTCAATCCGAACAAGGCGGCACACATCGGCCACATCCGCAACTCCTGCCTCGGCGACACCATGGTGCGCCTGCTGCGCTACCTCAGCCACCCGGTGCGCGTGCAGAACTACATCGACGATACCGGGGTGCAGGTGGCCGACGTCGCGGTGGGCTTCCTTCATATCGAGAAAATGACTCCAGAGCAGGTGAGTGCCGTCGACGAGCCGTTCGACCACTACTGCTGGAACCTCTACGCCCGCGTGGGCGAGTTCTACCTGGAAGACGAGTCGCGGCAGGAACTTCGGCGCAGGGCCCTGCACGCCATGGAGACGGGCGAGGGTGTCGAGGCGGAAGTTGGAAAGGTGGTTGCTAACCGCGTGGTGCGCAACCATCTGCGGACCATGGAGCGCCTCGGCATCCAGTATGAGCTATTGGTATGGGAGGGCGACATCCTTCGCAGCCGTTTCTGGGAGACAGCGTTCGAGAATCTGAAGAAGTCCGGCTCGATCTATCTTGCCGCGGAGGGTCCGAATACCGGCTGCTGGGTGATGGACCTCAGTGCAAGCGAGGTGTTCGCCGCCATGGACGATCCCGACAAGATTATCGTGCGCAGCGACGGCACCGTTACCTACGTCGGCAAGGATATTGCCTACCACCTCTGGAAATTCGGTCTGTTGGGCCGAGACTTCCGCTACCGCCGTTTCGTTCAGTACGACGACGGCGAGTGGGTCTGGTCTACGACCTCGCAGGAAGAAGGGGAGGAATACGCATCTCCGCCCGCGGCGGTGATCTACAATGTGATCGATGTCGGCCAGGAGTACACGCAGAATGTCGTGGCCGAGAGCGTGCGCGCGGTTGCGGGCGGCGAGGCGGCGGAGGGCTACCACCACTTTTCCTATGAGAAGGTGGCGCTGACACCGGCCTCCTGCGTCGACCTGGGCGTCGAGCTGGAGCCGGGCGAGGAGGAGAAGCCTTTCATCGCGATGAGCGGACGCCGCGGCCTCGGCGTGAAGGCCGACGACCTGTTGGAACTGCTCATCAAGAAGGCGAGCGAGGAGGTTGCCAGGCGCAATCCCGACTTCGGGCGGGAGGAGGTCGATGAGGCGGCCCGGTTGATCGCAATCGCGGCACTGCGCTATTTCGTGATCAAGCACGGCCGCAACCGAGTGCTGGCTTTCGATTTCGCCGAAGCGCTTAATTTCGAGGGCGAGAGCGGGCCCTATCTGAGCTACTCGATGGTGCGCGCAAACAACATTTTCGGCAAGCTTGCCGAGGTCGACGGTCTCGCTGAAGAGGAGATCGACAGGATGCCCGAATCGGTCGACTGGGCGATCCTGCACGGTGGAACCGCGGGCGATGAGTTGTGGGAACTGGTCGCGCTCGTCCAACGCCTGCCGACAGTCGCCGCCGAGGCCGTGCGCAACATGGAGCTCTCGGTTTTCGCCAAGTTCGTTTACGGCATCGCTCAGAAATTCAATTCCTGGTACCAGAAATATCCAATATTGCGGGAGGAGGACACCGACCTCAAATCCGGGCGCACGGTATTCCTGCAGTTATTCAGGGGCCACTACCGCCGCGCGCTCTCACTGATGGGAATCGAGGCGCCGCGGCGCATGTGACAGGGATCAGATGAGTTCACGCAGGCTGCATTTCATCGTCAATCCCTCAGCGGGGAGAGGCAGGGGTGCGAAGTCCGTCCACCTGATCCGCGAGAAAATGGAATCGCTCGGCTCCGGCTACGGTCTCTCAGTGACGTCGGGATCCGGCGAAGCGACCAAGCTGGCCGCAGTCGCGGCCAAGGAAGCAGACATAGTGGTCGCCGTCGGTGGGGACGGCACGATAAACGAGGTCGTCAACGGCATATACGACCGCGGCGTGACGCTGGGTATTCTGCCCGTGGGCTCAGGGAATGACTTCGTCAAGATGCTTTCGATACCCACCGATGCCGAGCGCGCGCTGGAGTTGTTGTTCGGCGGCGCCGAAAGAAAAGTGGATCTGGGAATCGTCAACGACAGGCTCTTCGTCAATTCAGTGGGGCTGGGTATCGACGCCGCCGTCGCCCGCACGATGAACCGGACCGGCTGGCTTCGCGGCAAGACCGCCTATCATTATGGGGTTCTTACGAATCTATTCTTCTATCGCTGTAAGGCGATCCGCTGGGATGCCGACGGAGAGACCGGCGAGACAAAATCTCTGCTGGCGGCCGTGATGAACGGGACCACGTACGGCGGCGACTTCAACGTTGCTCCGAAAGCGAAATGCGACGACGGACTGCTCGACCTTGTCATTGCCGGCCGCTTCGGGTTGCTTGGCAGGGCGCGATGTCTACCGGCCTTCAAGAAGGGAAAGCACCTGGCGTTGCCCAAGGTCGTCTGGCGGCGGGCCAAGAAGATCCACATCGCCAGCGAAGCGGTGCTGCCGATCCAGACCGACGGCGAGTTGTTGTCGCTCTCAGGAGTCGGCACGGATGTCGATATCGAGGTTATTCAGGGAGGTCTCAGGGTGGTTGCCGCGCCGCTGGCGGCGTAAGCCCTAACGCATGCAACCTCCCTTACATCAAGAGTTTCGAACGCATGGTATACTGAGCGTCCTAGGCTGAATGAATGCACATCACATGGAGAGTCATGACTGAATCAATCAAAGCAAACTACGTGGCGGCGCTCTTGATCTTGCTGTTTTTCAGCGTGGGCGTTGCGGCACAGAGCGACATCATGCCGGTGGATCAAGTGCAGGCCGGCATGACCGGGATAGTGAAAACCACGCGGCAGGGGACGGAGGTCGTCGACGTCAATGCCAGGGTTCTGGGAGTGATGCAGAACGCCCTGGGACCCGGCGTCCACGTCATCCTGATAACCCTCACCGATGAACTGGTTCAATTCGAAGGCGTAGCCAACGGCATGAGTGGCAGCCCTTTTTACATCGACGGGAAGCTGGTCGGCGCGCTCGCAACACGAATCGGTTTCTTCTCCAAGGAGCCGATAGCAGGGGTGACTCCGATCGGGGACATGATTGCAGCTCAGTTCGGCGGACGAGGCAAGCCCACCGTCTCGCTCGACTACAGCCTTTTCTGGGGCGGCAATCCGTTGGTCGCTGAACTTGCCGCGCGGCTTGGGCGCGAGCTGCCTTCGCGAGGGGAGATAAACGCTGCAGGGCGGAATCTCCCAGGACGCCTTCGGCCTCTGGCACCCAGCCTGATACATTCCGGGCTCGACCCGGCGCTCGCCGAGCGCTTCAAGCCGATTTTCAGTGAATTGGGTTTCGAGCTTTCCGCTGGAGGCGTGGCCGGCGGGCCGGTGCAAATCGAGGGCGCACTGGAGCCAGGCATGCCGGTGATGGTGGAGCTTATCGGCGGCGACTTGTCGATGGGAGCCGTTGGCACATGCACGCGCATCGACGGCAACAAGGTTTGGGCCTTCGGGCATCCCTTCTTCCAGTTGGGGTCGGTTAACTGGCCGCTGAAACGGGCAGAGCTGGTCAAGATCTTCCCGGCGATCGACGGGTCGTTCTTCATCACAAACACCGGGCAGCAGATCGGCGCGATCACGCAGGACCGGACGCCGGCCGTCTTCGGCGAGCTGGGAGCGAAAGTCGATACAGTGCCGTTGAAGGTAGCCATAAAGCACGAAGGCCAGGATGTAGTCACATATAACTATCAGCTCGCGCGCGATTTCGTGCTCACCCCGATCCTGATTGACATGGCCATCTCCCAGTCGCTGGCGATCACTCAGCGGCAATTCGGCGAGATGTCCGTGGCGGTCAGCGGCAAGATCACGGTCGAAGGCCACAAGGACATCGAGATCGACAACCTCTTCAGCGGGGTCAACATCGTGAACCAGGCGGGAACGCTGCCTGCGGCAATCTACATGTTCGTCAGCACCAATGAGTTCCTTCCGGTCAACATCACCAATCTCGATATCACTCTCGATTTCATCGAGGAGCAGCGGATAGCGACGCTGCAGCGCGCCTGGCTGACCAAGACCGAGGCCAAGCAGGGCGACGAGTTCAAGCTGATCATGGAGCTGAAGCCGAGGCGGGGCAGGCCGTTCACGCTCGAGGAGGATTATTACCTGCGGGTTAAGTTGCAGCCGGGTGTCTACAATATGACCGTAGGAAACGGGGCCGCGATCAATCAACAGGAGACCCAGCTGATCCAGGGAACATTCGAAATCCGCGACATCGACCACATGGTTCGCCTGATCAACTCGCTGCGCCCCAGCAACCGGCTCTACGCGCAGGTCTATCGCTCCGAGGAAGGCCTCTATTACGAGGGCGATTTCTTCCCCGGGCTCCCGCCGTCGGCACTCACCGTGATGAAGGCAAACAAGGGCGGAGATTCAATCGTCCGCTTGCTGGGCACCGTGCTGGACGAGCGCCGCATGGATACAGAATACTACGTCGACGGCGTCAGAAAGCTGCAGTTCACCGTGCGGCCGTAGCGCGCCATTGATTTCAGGAGGATAGTGTTGAGACCGATTTCGATTACATTACTGGCACTTTCGGTTCTGGTGTTTGTTGTTTCGGCCGTAACAGGGGCCACCGACACGCGCCGTTGGGTTCAGGGCGGGAGAGAGGAATTTCTCAAAGGCGATCCCGAGAGCGCGTCAATTAACAGCGACGGGGGGATCATGCTGCCGCCGCTGACCAGCAAGCTCTTCGATTCGAAGCAGCAGTTCGTATGGGATCTTGCCGTCGACTCCAAGGGCCAGCTATTCGTAGCCGGAGGCATCGACGGAATAATCTACGACTCGCGCGGCAACCCCGTGCACGATAACGAAAAGCCGGAAATCCGGGCGTTAGCCGTTGGCCCCGGCGGCAGGCTATACTTCGCCACCTCGCCTTCGGGCGCCGTCCACCGCCTCGGGGCAACAGGATCGGTCGAGGAGTTTTTCGTGCCCAAGACGGATGAGGCCCCGCCCGAACGCTATATCTGGGATATGGTGTTCGACTCCGCCGGCAACCTCTACGTCGCCACGGGCATCGAAGGCCGGCTATACAGGGTTGGGCCCGATGGCAACGGCACTGTCCTCTTCGATTCCGATGAAGTCCATATCACCGCGCTGGCGGTGGACAGCCAGGGACGGATCGTTTTCGGCAGCGATCCGGGCGGCCAGATTTTCCGCCTCGACTCGGCGGGGAAGGTGTTCGTGCTCTACGATTCCCCCCTGAGGGAGATCAGCGATTTAGCCGTCGGTCCGGATGGTTCGATCTACGCGACCGCCATCTCCGATGAGGCTGCAAAGGAGATTAAGCAGGGCGAGGATAAACCGGCCGCGATATCCGCTTCCACTGCCGAGGTGGGCAGCAACGGCGGCGGCACCAGCGTCAGCGTTGCCAATGCCACAGATGCCGGCGAAGCGGACGGTGAGATCGCAGCACTTTACAGGATCACTCCCGACGGCGCGGTGTCCACACTGTGGACGTCCAAGACCGAGGTAGCCTACTCGCTGGCGGTGGACCGAGAAGGCTCGGCGATCGTCGGCACTGGACCAGAAGGCCGTCTGATCTCGGTGGAGGCCGACGGCACTTATAGAATCCTGCGGCGTTTGGAAGGCATGCAGATTACGTCACTGCTGGAAGCATCCGGCCAGCTCTACGCGGGAGTCTCCAACCTGGGCAAGGTGTTCCGGATCAGCCGTCAGTTCGCCGAACGCGGCACCTACCTCAGCCAGGTGCAAGACACGGGGACGTTCAGCACCTTCGGGGCTATCCGCTGGCGTGCCGATGTCCCGTCCGGCACGGCCGTGCGGTTGCTCACGCGCAGCGGCAATACCGAGAAGCCCGACAACACCTGGAGCGATTGGAGCGCGGCTTACAGCGATCCGCGCGCCAGCGCAGTTGCCAGCCCCGCGGCCAGGTTTGTTCAGTGGAAGGCCGAGCTCTCCACTACCGAGCCGGGCTCGAGCCCGGTCCTGGAGAGCGTTTCGATATTCTTTCTCCAGAACAATCTCAAGCCGCGTGTGAAATCGGTGGCGGTGCTTCCTCCGGGTGTCTATTTCAAACCCAGCCCGTCCAACGACATGATGCTGAAGCAGATCCCCGCCGAGGCGATCAATGAATTGCAACGGCTCGGCGTGAGCGTGGCCGTCGGTTCGACCCGCGGCCAGACCGCTTTCAGCCGCCAGATGCGGACGATAATCTGGGATGTATCTGATTCCAATGAAGACTCTCTCATCTTTCAGGTCTTGGTGCGCGGTGCCGGCGAGAGCGAATGGACACCCCTGGCCGAGAATATCGAGGAGCGATATTTTTGTTTTGACAGCCGCGAGCTTGCCGACGGCGAGTACGTGCTCCGGGTGGAGGCGAGCGATGCTCCCTCAAACCCGCCTGACAGGGCATTGAGTGGATCGCTCGACACAAGGCCGTTCCTTGTTGACAATTCTCCGCCATCGGTCGAGGGGCTCGCTGTGACAGTCAACGGCCAAAGCGCGACCGTAACCTTCGAGGCCGCCGACGGCTCGAGCACAATTCGGGCTCTCAGGCTGAGAATTGATGCGGGTGTGTGGCAGGCTGTGCTGCCCAGCGACGGAATTGCCGATTCACGTCGTGAGCGCGTTTCAGCCCGCCTGGACAATCTGGCGCCGGGCCGCCACACCATCACCGTCCAGGTCGAGGACGAGCTCCATAATGTGGGCTCGGGGAGCGCGGAAGCGGTAATTCGGTAGCTCTGCGCCCCAGCGGACAAGTAGTGGGGGGGAATATGCTGGCAGCGTTGTTGATATTCTTGTTCGTTGCTGTTCCGGCGGACGTGACTCTACAACCTGATCCTCCCATAGCCGGCCGGCAGGTCAGGATCCTTGCTGAGCCGGATGGGGCAACAATTCACCTGGCATCGCCGTTCGGGAATTGGAGCCTGGAGAGCGAGTTGGCGGGGGGCGGTTGTTCGGTCGATCTGCCCGGCGACCTGCCGGTGTTGCTGGCCGGTAAACGCCTTGGTGAGGAGGTCGAATTCTCCCACCAGGCGTGGCTGGTTCGCGGGGTGGACGGCCGGCTGGTGCCGCGGGCGCAGTTCTGGTGGGCCTATCTGAACGCCGGATTCCCATCACCTTTCCCACTGCCGGGCACAGACGATGCCGCGGCTCTTGAGGCGATTGAAGCCGGCGCCGAGAGCGCCGTGGATGATCCGGTTGTCAAAGAGCTTCTCTGGCGACTTCGCGGCCGCGCCGCCGGTGATAAGGAAGAGTATCTGCGCCAGCTCGATGCGGAAATTGCGCAAGCCCCGTCGGGGCGCCTGGTGCTGGCCGCCGCGAGAGTGCATCACCAGCTCGGCGATGCCGCGGGCTCGGCCGCCCTGGCGCAACGCTATAAAGATCGATTGCTGGAAGTGGAGCACATTGAAACCGAGCGCTGGGCCGGGATCGTCGGGATGCGTAATCCACGAGAGCGAATCGCTGCGCTGCATCGTTGGCTGGAGGAGGACCCCTTTAATGACTACATGCCGAGCATCTTGCAGATCCTTGCAGCCTCATACTCGGAGAGTGAAGACTATCGTTCGACCGCGCTCTTCGGGCTCCTGAGCCTGCGGGTGACACCCGACGACGCGATGACGCTCAACGGGGTGGCCTTCGCCATGGCGGAAGGCGGCTTCGAGCGAGAGAGGGGTTTGGAGCTGGCTTCGCAGGCGATCTCCATTTTGCAGAATCCCGAAAGGCTCAACAAGCCGCCGCAGCTCAGCGAACGCCGTTGGCGCGAAGAGCTCGAGCATGCTCTCGCCGCCTGCCTCGACACCAAGGGCTGGTTGCTCACCGGCCTGGGCCGCTATGAAGAAGCGCGTTCAGCGTTCCAAGCCGCACTAGAAATCGAGCGCGAGGACATCTTTTACCTGCATCTGGGCCTGATGCTGATCGAGCGGGGTGACCGGGAAGGTGCGGTCAACATGCTGCGCAAGGGTGCCCGCCTCGGAGGCCCCAACCGCCTGAGGATCGAATCAGAACTCGACCGACTTGGGAAATAGCACACCGCGATTGCCGGAGGTTGAATCATAGATGATTGAGGAGAAGATACGCGTCGCCGTAGTCATGGGTGGTATCAGCAGCGAGCACGACATCAGCCTCGAGAGCGGCAGGAACGTCTGCAACGGCCTGAACGAAGAGAAATTCAGTGTCAAGCCGATCGTGATAACCCGCCAAAACGGTTGGCTGCTCTTTCCCGGCTGGCTGCAAGGCGAATATCAAAGGATGCCTGACGGGATCGAGCCCGTCAACGCCGGTCAAGCGCTCGCCGGGATGATAGCCGATCGAGTCGATGTCGTGTTCATCGCGATGCACGGCCCCGGTGGGGAGGACGGCGTCATTCAGGGCTTCTTTCAGACCGCGGGTATCCCTTACACGGGTTCGGGAGTGCTCGGCAATGCCGTCGGAATGGACAAGGTAACCGCCAAGCGAGTAATGCTGCAGGTGGGCGTTCCCACTGCCCCTTTCCTCGTCATCGACTTCGTTGACCTCTCGAAGGACATCGACGGCTTTATCGCCCGCGCCGCCGACTCGCTCGGATTCCCTTGTGTTGCCAAGGTCTCAAACGAGGGGTCCAGCCACAACATGGGAATAGCGGCTGATGCTGAGGAACTCAAAAGCTTGCTGGAGCGGATAGCCGCGCCCGGCAAGGTGATCATGGCCGAGCGGTACATCCGCGGCCGCGAGCTTACCTGCGCGGTGCTCGAGCGGGCGGGATGGGAAAGACCGCGTCCGCTGCCCCCGACCGAGCTTGTGCCGAAAACCAGCGCGTTTTTCGACTACGAGGCCAAGTACACCCCCGGCGCTACCGACGAGATCACACCCGCCCGCATCAGCGGTGAGGCTACGGCCCGCGTCCAGGAGATTGCGTTGCGCTGCCACATCGAAATGCGTTGCGGCGGCATGAGCCGCACCGACATGATTTTGAGCGACGCGGGCGACCTCTACGTGCTGGAAATAAACACAATCCCCGGCCTCACAAACGCATCGCTGATCCCTCAGGCTGCCACCGTTGCCGGCATCAGCTTTTCCGAGCTGCTTGAGATCCAGGTCGAATGGGCGATGGCTCAAAAGGACCGCAGCTAACCGGGTTTAACATCCAAGCGGGAGCACCATTTCGTGGAGAATTTCGACATAGAATTCCCGCCTCAGCCCTCCAGGCGTTGCAGGGTCTTCTTCGGCAACGGTTTGTTCGGGCGTGCGGCCGAGTATGCCGCCGCGCTGTCCGGCGAGTCCCGGATAGCTGTCATTGCGGATGACAGGGTTGCCCCCCTCTACGGTGGCGATCTCCTGCGGCATTTGCAGGCAGCCCGCCCGAAAGCCGACCTGGTCACCTTCCCCGCCGGGGAAGGCAGCAAGAACTGGCAGGTGCTCGGCCGGCTGTTGCAGAGGATGGTCGAGTTAAACATCGGCAGGGACGGAGTCGTTGTTGCTCTTGGGGGAGGGGTGACCGGCGATCTGGCGGGAATGGCCGCGGCGTTGCATTGCCGCGGGATAGCCTGGCTGCAGTTGCCGACAACAACGCTTGCGATGGCCGACAGCGCGATCGGGGGCAAGACTGCCGTTAATCTCGGCGGCGCGAAGAACATCGCGGGCGCGTTTCACCAACCGGCGGCGGTCTTTGCCGATCTCGATACTCTATCGACTTTGGAAGCACGGCATTTCAGCGCCGGGCTGGCGGAGGTGGTCAAGACGGCGTTGATCACCGACGCTGGCCTTTTCGCCCGGCTCGAGTCGGCGCAGGGCGCGCTACTCGATAGTTCCTCCTCGCTGCTGCAGCAAGTGCTTGCCCGCTGCGCTCTGCTGAAAGCCGAAGTGGTTGCACGGGATGAGCTTGAGGCAGGGGAGCGGGCGTTGCTGAACGCCGGCCACACGATCGGGCATGCTCTCGAGTCGGCCTCGGGAGGGCAATTGCTTCACGGCGAGGCTATTGCCATCAGCCTTGTTCTGGAGTGCAGGCTTGCGCAAAAGCTCTGCCGATTTCCCGGGCGGGATCTGCAAAGGCTCGTCGCCTTGCTGCAGTCTCTGGATCTGCCGACTGCGGTTCCCGCAGGAGCGGTTCCGGAGGATGTGATGCGTTTCATCTCAGCCGACAAAAAGAACAGGGCGGGAGAGCTGCGGTTTGCCCTGCCCGAAGCTATTGGCAGAGCGGTAACTACAGGATGCGAGTGGACTGTTAGCGTCGATCCTAAAGATATAATAGGGATGTTGAGAAAAGAATGAACCGGCTCGAAAGATCGAGTTTCCGCCCTTACTCTGCCTTGTCCTTCTCTTCGGGCTTATCCTCGGTTACTTCCCCTTCAGCAGCATCTTTCTCCGTCTCGGCTTCCCCGGCCGCAGAGGTCTCGGCCTTCGGCTCTTCCGCCTGAGGTTCTTCCTCGGCCTTCGCTTCTTCCAACTCGGTTTCTTTAGGCTCTTCAGTCTCGGCCGCCTCGACCTTTTCTTTGGCTTGCCCCTCAGCGGCGGCCTCCTCCTGAGCCTCTATATCGGCCCTGGCTTCCTCAGCGGCGGCCACGTCGGCCAACGCCTCCTGGCGGGCCGTGCCCTTGTGAGTGGGCTTGCGGGCCGGCTGAGCGCCCTTGCGCGCCTTCTTTGCGGCTGCTTTTTTCTTTTTGGGAGCGGCATGGGCTGTGGTGGTGTCGATCAGCTCGATGATGGCCAATTCCGCACTGTCGCCGCGTCGCAACGCGGTGCGGACGATGCGGCTGTAACCGCCGGGCCTGGTGGCGTAGCGCGGACCTAGGGTGTCGAATAGTTTGGAGACCACTTCGCGGTCCTTGATATGCCGTAACACCTGCCTGCGCGCGTGCAGCGACTCTTTCTTGGCGAGTGTAATCATCTTCTCGGCAAAAGGTCGTAACTCCTTCGCCTTGGACACGGTGGTCGTAATCCGCTCGTGGCGGAAGAGCGATGTGGCCATATTGCGAAGCATGGCCCAGCGGTGGCTGGTGGTCCGGCCGAGCTTCCGGCCTGCCATCCTGTGTCTCATCTCATGCTCCCTTAATTTCCAGCAGGCGGCTCGGGCTGCTGTATGCTCATCCCAAAGTTGAGCCCCATACCTTCAAGTATCTCTTTTATCTCGTTGAGGCTCTTGCGCCCGAAGTTCTTGGTCTTCAGCATTTCCTGTTCAGTGCGGCTGACCAGCTCGCCGATCGTCGAGATGTTAGCGTTCTTGAGGCAATTGTAGGAGCGAACGGACAGCTCGAGCTCTTCGATGCTGCGGCTCAGATAATCGGTGAGCTTGTCCTTCTCTTCGCCCGTATCCTCGCCCTCACCTTCGGGTTCTTCCTTGAAGTTGATGAAGATGTTGAAGTGGTCTTTGGTGAGCTTGGAGGCCAGAGCCACAGCGCTTTGAGGTGAAATTGCTCCGTTGGTCCAGACCTCGATGGTGAGCTTCTCGTAGTCGGTGGTGCGGCCAAGGCGAGCGGCAGTGACGGCGAAATTGACCTTCTTGGCCGGCGAGTGGACGCTGTCGATCGGGATGTAGCCGAACTCCAGGTCCTCGTCGAAGTTCGCCTCGGCAGTAACGTATCCGCGCGCGCGCTTGACGCGCATTTCCATCTTCAGCTTCCCGCCCTTGGCAAGGGTAGCCACATGGGCATCGGGGTTGAGGATCTCCACCGTGCCGTCTTCGCTCCGGATATCCTTTGCCGTGACCTTGCCCGGGCTCTTCGAGTCGAGGGTGAGGACGGTTTGATCAACCTCGTCGTTAGTAATCTTCATCGAGATTGCCTTGAGGTTGAGGATCAGGTCCGTGACGTCTTCAGTGACCCCTTCAACAGAGGAGAACTCGTGAACCACGCCGTCGATCTTGACGGCTGTAATGGCAGCCCCCTCGATGGAGCTGAGCAGAACCCGGCGCAACGTGTTGCCGATTGTCGTTGCAAAGCCCCTCTCATAGGGCTGGCTGGCGAACTCGCCGTAGGTAGAGGTCAGAGTTTCCTCGTTGACCTCGAGTCGCTTCGGTTTCTGAAACCCTTTCCAAAGCATGTTCTGTCTGCCTCCTTGCGCCTGACCGCCTTCGAGGCGGAGGACGCCTATTCTGTCCGCTCAGGCTTACTTGGAGTAGAGCTCGACGATGAGCTGTTCGTTGATATCCATGTCGATCGACTCGCGGTCGGGCATGGATACCACCTTGACGCTGAGCGCGGTGTCATCTCGCTCGAGCCAGGCGGGAAGGCCGCGCCCCTGGCTGCCGCCCATCGCATCCTTGATGATCTGCAGTTTCTTGCTCTCTCCGCGGATTTCTATGATCTCACCCTCTTTTACCTGATAGGAGGGGATATTGTTTTTGTTTCCGTTAATTGCGATGTGCCCGTGCACAATGAACTGGCGCGCTTGCGAGCGGGTGCGCGCGAAGCCGGCTCGGTAGATCACGTTGTCGAGCCTGCGCTCCAGCAGCACGAGGAGGTTGACTCCGGTGACGCCCTTTATCCGGGCTGCATTCTTGAAGTAGTTGCGGAACTGGCGCTCGAGCACGCCGTAGATCCGCTTGACCTTCTGCTTCTCCCGCAGCTGCACGCCGTAGCCCTGCAGCTTTATCGGGCGGCGGCCGTGCTCGCCCGGCGGATAGTTACGCTTCTCCAATCCGGCGCGAGTGTTGCCGAATAGATCCATGCCCTCTCTGCGACTGAGGCGCGTGCGCGGTCCAGTGTAGCGTGCCACAGCTTTACTCCTATCCTCTAACTCAGACTCTGCGCCGCTTTCTCGGGCGGCAGCCGTTGTGGGGCACCGGTGTTACGTCGCGGATCGATTTGATCTCGATGCCGGCGACGCTGAGGGAGCGGATGGCGCTCTCTCTACCGGAACCGGGGCCCTTGACTTTGATGTCGAGAGTCTGGATTCCGTTGTCCTTGGCTTTGTTGGCGGCGACGGCAGCTGCCTGGCCGGCGGCATAGGGCGTGCCCTTGCGAGAGCCTTTGAAGCCGACTCCCCCCGCGCTCGCCCAGGTTATCACGTTGCCGTCCATGTCGGTGATGGTGATGATCGTGTTGTTGAACGTGGCCTGGATGTGCGCAACGCCGGCGGAGATGTTCTTCTTCGCCTTCCGCTTGCCTCCTTTAGGGCCTCCTTTAGCCATTGCTATACCTCTGTATCAAGCCTTTGTTATTTCTTCGAGATAGCTCGCTTGGTCTTGACGGCGGCCTTTTTCGGGCCCTTCATGGTGCGCGCGTTGGTGTGCGTCCGCTGGCCGCGAACCGGCAGGCTGCGCTTATGGCGCTGACCACGGTAGCAGTTGATTTCCATCAACCGCTTGATGTTCATCGTCACTTCCTTGCGCAGGTCGCCCTCGACCTTGTATTTGGCATCAATGATGCGGATGAGCTGGCGCACTTCCTCTTCGTTGAGGTCCTTGACCCGCACCTGGGGCTCGATGCCCGCCTCCGCCGCGATATTATGGGCGGAGGTCTTGCCGATGCCGTAGATGTAGGTCAGGGCGATCTCCACGCGCTTGTCGTTGGGGATGTCAACGCCTGAGATTCTTGCCACGTTTTTACTCCTCGCGTCTCCGCGCTCAACCCTGGCGCTGCTTGTGCTTCGGGTTGGAGCAGATTACCCGCACGACGCCCTTGCGACGTACGATCTTGCAGTTACTGCAAATACGCTTTACTGACGGGCGTACTTTCATGTCCTGTTTCTCCCGGGGCTGCTGCCGGTCACTTGTACCGGTAGACTATGCGCCCCCTGGTGAGGTCGTAAGGCGAAAGCTCAACCAGCACCTCGTCGCCGGGCAGGATGCGGATGAAGTGCTTGCGCATCCGTCCCGAGATGTGGGCCAGTATCGTATGCTTGTTCTCGAGCTGAACGCGGAACATCGCGTTCGGCAGCGGCTCGAGCACCGTCGCCCTGACTTCGATCGGTTCTTCCTTCTTTGTCATAAAACTTCTTCCGACACCGCCCTACGGCAGTGTCAAAATCACCGGGCCGTCGTCGGTGACGGCCACGGTGTGCTCAAAGTGAGCGCTGAGGCTATCATCAGCAGTGACGGCAGTCCAGCCGTCCTCGAGTTCCCTCATGCGCCAGCCGCCGGCATTGACCATCGGCTCGATGGCGAACACCATGCCAGGCATGATCCGCGCCCCGTAGCCGGGCCGCCCGAAGTTTGGTATCTCGGGCGGCTCGTGCATCTCCTTGCCGATGCCGTGTCCGACGAACTCCCGCACCACGCTGAAGCCATCGGCCTCAACGAGTGCCTGCACGGCGGCGCCGATGTCGCTGATGCGGTTGCCGGCTCGTGCCTGCGCGATTCCTTTACGCAGGCTCTCCTCGGTAACGCGGATCAGCTTCGCCGCTTCCTCGCTGACCTTGCCTATTGGCACCGTCAGTGCGGCATCGCCGTGATAATCTCCCAGCTTGGCCCCTACGTCGACGCTGAGTATCTCGCCTTCCCGCAGCACGCGTTCACCCGGAATCCCGTGCACGATCTGTTCGTCGATGCTGGTGCAGAGCGTGGCGGGGTAGGGCTTCCTGCCGTGCGGCTCGTAACCGAGGAAAGACGGGATGGCGCCGCGGCTGCGGATGATTTCCTCGGCCATCTCGTCAAGCTCGGCGGTAGTGATGCCGGGCCCGGCCTCGCGGCGGATCATCTCGTGCACCTCGGCAACGATCCGGCCCGCCTCCCGCATCGCCTCAATTTCCTTCGGCGAGCGCAGGTTTATTGGCCTGGCATCGATCATAGGGCCTTGGTTATCCTGTCAAAGATCTCTTCCACGGGGCCGGTGCCGTCGATTTTAACGAGTATGCCCCGTGACTTGTAATAATCCACGAGCGGCTTGGTTTGTTCCTCATAAACCCTCAAGCGCTCGCTCACAACCTCTTCGCTGTCGTCGTCGCGCTGGCTCAACTTTGCGCCGTCGTGATCGCAAACGCAGTCGTTCGCGGGCTGGTGGTAGACCATGTGGTAGGCGGTGTGGCACACGGGGCACATCCGCCTGCCAGTCAGCCTGCGCAGCACCTCCTCGCGCGGCACATCCAGCAGCACTGCGGCCTCGATCTCATGTCCGATCTCGGCGAAGACGACGTCGAGCTCTTCCGCCTGGGCTGTATTGCGCGGGAAGCCATCCAGGAAGAAACCGTTTCCGGCGTCCACGCGCGACAGGCGTTCTCGAACGATGCCGAAAACCAGCTCATCTGGGACCAGCTCGCCGGCATCCATGTATTGTTTCGCCTTGATGCCCAGCTCCGAACCTTCCGACGCGGCCTCACGCAGCATGTCACCCGTGCTGATCCGGGGAAGGCCATAGCGCCCGACCAGCAGGTCGCCCTGCGTCCCCTTACCCGATCCCGGCGGTCCCAGCAGTATCAGCCGCATCGCATCAACCTTTTCAGCCCCGACGCCCGCGCAGCCGCGAGCCTTTGAAGAAGCTGTCGTAGTGGCGCATCACCAGCTGGCTCTCGACCTGCTGGACGAAGTCCATCGCAACGCCGATGACGATCAGCAAGCTTGTGCCGCCGAAGTAGAACGGGATGTCCATGCCGTGGGTGACCCAGTAGGGGAGCACTCCGTTGAGCCACCTGCCCACGAAGGGCATGGTCTCCACCCGAAAGCCGTAGAGCAGGAATATCGGCAGAATTGCGATGGCAGCGAGGTAGAGGCTGCCGGCTGTGGTGACTCGGTTTAGCACGGTGGCGATGTAGTCGGCCGTCCTGCGCCCCGGTCGCTTGCCGGGGATGAAGGAGCCGTATTTCTTCATGTTGTCGGCCACGTCCTTGGGGTTGAAGACGATCTGCGTGTAGAAGAAGCAGAAGAAGATGATCGCCCCGACGTAGATGATCATATAGAGGGTGTGGCCGTACTGTGTCATGTTAGACAGGCTGATAAAGAAGTCCCATCCGGTCGCTTCGGCGCCTGCGTCGAACAGCCACTGGGGCAGCAGCAGGATCGAGGAGGCGAAGATGACGGGTATGACGCCTGCGGTATTGATCCGCAGCGGGATATAAGTGCTCTGCCCGCCGTATATCTTGCGGCCGACCACGCGCTTGGCGTAGGAGACCGGGATGCGGCGTTGCCCGCGCTCGACAAAGACGATCGCTCCGACCACGACGACCATGAAGATCAGCAAGAGGATAAGCTTGAACGGCGTCATCGCTGTCTCGCCGCGGGCGGTGGCTCCGATCAGGTCTTCGATGATCACCACTACGCCACCTGGCAGGCCGACGACGATGCCTGCGAAGATCAGCAGGCTGATGCCGTTGCCGACGCCGCGCTCGGTGATCTGCTCGCCGATCCACATGATGAACGCGGTGCCGGCGGTCAGCGTGATCACCGTGAGTATCTGCCACCAGAGCATGTTGCCGCGGGCCGCCTCGGTGAGTACAGAGCCCTCGCTTGTCTGCAAACTCTGGAAGTAGAACGTCATGCCGTAGCCCTGAATCACCGAGATGAGGACGGTGCCGTAGCGCGTGTATTGGGTTATCTTTTTGCGCCCCAGCTCGCCCTCCTTGCTCAGTTTCTCGAGGTAGGGGATGACGACCGTCAGCAACTGCAGGATGATCGACGCGCTGATGTAGGGCATGATGCCGAGGGCGAAGAGTGTCATATTGCTGAGCGCCTGGCCGCTGAAGAGGTCGAGGAAGTCCATCAAGCCGCCGCCGCCCATTTCCCTGATGTTCTTGATCGCGATCCAGTCGACTCCGGGCACGTGGATGTGTGCCCCGATGCGGAAGACGAAGAGCATCAGCGCGACGAAGAGCAGGCGCTTTCGCAGGTCGGGAATGCTGGCGATGTTCTTGAACGTCTCGATCACTTCTCGATCACCTCCGCCACCCCTCCGGCGGCCTCGATCTTCTGCTTTGCGGTTGCGCTGAAGGCGTGTGCCCTGACCTTGAGTTTGGATTTGACCTCACCCACTCCGAGCACTTTCACGCCATCTTTGAGCTTCTTGACAAAACCGCGTTCCTTGAGCAACTCCGGTGTGATTTCTTTTTCCGCGGCAAGGGCTTCCAGCCTTCCAACGTTGATCTCGGCGAATTCAGTGCGGAAGATGTTGGTGAAGCCGCGCTTGGGCAAGCGGCGTGTCAACGGCATCTGGCCGCCCTCGAAGCCGCGCTTGCTGCTGAAGCCGCTGCGGCTGCGCTGGCCCTTGTGGCCGCGTCCGGCAGTCCGGCCGCTGCCGGAGCCTTCGCCCCGTCCTCTGCGGTTCCTGTTCTTGACGGAGCCCTTTGGCGGGTGCAGGTTGTGTAGCTCCAGCCCCGGCACTGCCGCCGCAGTCTTGTTTTTGGCTGCGGCCGTAGTCTTCTTGGCTGGCGATTTCGTGGCCGCGGCGCCAGCTTTCTTTTTGGAGCCGCCGCTCTTGCTAGTGGCCTCGCTCACGACTTCTCCTCCCCTTTGCTCTCGCCTTCGGGCTCGAGCACCCGCACCAGGTGCGGCACTTTCTTTATCATTCCCCAGCTGGCTTCGTTATCGGGCAGCTCAACGATCTGCTCCCTGCGGCGGAAGCCCATGCCTTTAATCACCGCGCGCTGCTTGCGATCGTAGCCGATAACGCTGCGGAACTGCTGCACGCGGATCGTGGCGCCCTTGTTCTTCTTCGTAGCCATCCGTTACAACTCCTCGACCGTCTTGCCGCGCAGCCTGGCGACCGAGTCGGCGTTGCGCAGTGATCTCAGGCCTTCGAAAGTGGCCTTGACGACGTTGTAGTGGTTGGGGCTGCCGATAATCTTGGTCAGGATGTCGCCGATGCCGGCGGCTTCGCAGACAGCGCGCACGGCGCCGCCCGCGATGACCCCGGTGCCGGGTCCGGCGGGCTTGAGCAGCACCTGCCCGGCGCCGAAGCGGCCCACCACCTGATGGGGAATGGTGGCACCCTTCAGCGGAACGCTGAACATGTTCTTCTTGGCGACCTCGATACCCTTGCGGATTGCCGATGGCACCTCTCGCGCCTTGCCCTTACCGTAGCCCACCCGGCCCTTGCCGTCGCCGACGACCACGAGTGCCGCGAAGCTGAGGTTCTTGCCGCCCTTGACGACCTTGGTGACGCGGTTGATGTGGACTACCGTATCGATGAGATCGCTATCGGTGCGACTTGGGCGCTCGCGCCTTCTCTCCCTGCCTCGGTCTGACCTCGTATACATCCTTATACCTATTCCTCAGAATGATAGTCCGCCTTTGCGCATCGCCTCGGCGGCAGCCTTAACTCGCCCGTGGTAGATGAATCCGCCCCGGTCGTAGACTATCTCCTTGTAGCCTTTGTCCTTAAGAATCTTCGCCATCTTGGCGCCGATCTCTTCGGCAGCCTTGACGTTTCCCCCGTTTCCCTTGAGTTTCTTACGAACGTCGGGGTCGAGGGAGGAGACGAAGGCCAGGGTTGACTCGTTGCTGTCGTCTATGGCCTGCATCCGCAGTTGGCGCAGGCTGCGGCTGACCGCCACGCGCGGGCGGTCGGGCGTACCGATTATCCGCTTGCGAACTCGATAGCGGACGCGCCTCCTGGCTGTCTTACGATCCTTCGCCATCTCTCATCCACCTCATCATGAAACGCCGACGGCAGCCTTGCCGACCTTACGCCGCACGTACTCTCCGACGTAGCGGATGCCCTTGCCTTTGTAGACTTCGGGCGGCCGCATGGCACGGATCTCGGCGGCAACTTGGCCGACTTGCTGCTTGTCGATGCCTTCCACGGTAATCAGAGTGTTCTTTTCCACGCTGATGCTGATTCCCTCTGGGATCGGGTAGATGATCGGGTGGCTGTAGCCGAGCTGCAACTCGAGGGCCATGTCCTTGACCGCCGCTCTGTAGCCGATCCCCTGGATTTCCAACTGCTTCTTGAAGCCGGCGCTGACGCCGACCACCGCGTTGTTGAGCAGGCTGCGGCAGAGCCCGTGATAGGCGCGGGTTTGCTTCTCCTCGTTAGCTCGATCGACGATCAGCGTCCCGGCGCCCTCCTGCTTGACGGAGATTCCCGGCATCAGCGGGCTGGTAAGCTGCCCCTTGGGGCCCTTGACAACCACTTCCGTCTCGACAATGGAGACGACGCTCGTGCCCTCCGGCAGCGTTATTGGTTTTTTTCCAATGCGCGACATCAGTGACTCTCCTACCAGACCTTGCAGAGGACCTCTCCACCCACGTGGGAGGCCTTGGCGGTCTTGCCGGTCATCACGCCCCTGCTGGTCGAAACGATCGAGACCCCGAGCCCGCCAAGGACGGCGGGTATCTCGTCGCTGCCAGCGTAGACCCTGCGGCCGGGCCGCGAGACTCGCTGCAATCCGTGAATCGGGCTCTCTCCGCTATCGGCGTGGTATTTCAACTTCAACTGCAGGTTGTCCTGCACGCCGCCTGCGATCCGCTCAAGGCCGTTGATGTAGCCTTCCTCGAGCAGGATCTCGGCGATCCGCTGCTTTATCTTCGATGCCGGCATCGCAACTTTGTCGTGGCGTGCGGCCACGCCGTTGCGGATGCGAGTAAGCATGTCGGCTATCGGGTCGGTCATCATCGGCTCACCTCACCAGCTCGACTTGATCACGCCGGGAACTTTCCCTTCCAGCGCCAGGTTTCGGAAGCAGATACGGCAGATCCCGAACTTGCGAAGGTAGGCCCTGGGCCTGCCGCAGATCTGGCAGCGGTTGTAAGCCCGCACCTTGAATTTCGGAGTCCTTTTCGCCTTGGCGATCATTGACTTTCGAGCCAACTCTCTTCCTCCGTCCTTCCCGCTCCGTCACCGCCGGAAAGGGAAATCCATCATTTGTAGAAGCCTGTGCGCCTCCTCGTCGGTTCTTGCGGTAGTGACGATGGTGACGCTCAACCCCTTAAGTTTATCGATCTTGCTGTAATCAATTTCCGGGAATATCAGCTGGTCGCGCAGGCCGAAGGTGTAGTTGCCGCGGCCGTCGAAACCCTTGATGGGCACGCCCCGGAAGTCGCGCACGCGAGGCAGGGCGACGTTGACCAGCCTGTCGTAGAACTCGAACATTCTGTCGCGGCGCAGGGTGACGGCGCAGCCGATCTCCATGCCCGCGCGCAGCTTGAAGGCGGCGATGCTCTTGCGTGCTCTGCGCACCATCGGTGCCTGGCCGGCGATCTGGGCAAGTTCCTTGGTGGCGCTCTCGATTACCTTCGGATTAGCAGTGCCCTCGCCCAGCCCCATGTTGATCACGATCTTGGTGAAGCGCGGCACGGCCATCGGTGAGGTGTAGCCAAACTCCTTGCTCAGCGCCGGCTTCACCTCTTCGAAATATTTTTTCATGTAACGGGCTGTCATTTTCAGCCTCTCCTCTACGCCGTCTTGCCGACCTGGCCGCCACAGGCTTTGCAGATCCGGACCTTGCGACCGTTCTCGAGCTCGTTGATGTTGAATCCCTTGGCGGCGCCGCATTCCCCGCACACGACCCGCAGGTTGGAAATCTCCATCGGCGCCTCGCGCTCCATGATTCCGCCCTTGATGTTGCGCTGGGGATTGGGACGGACATGTTTCTTGATAAAGTTGACGTGCTCGACGATGGCGAGGCCCTTATTGCGCAGCACGCGCAGGACCTTGCCGCCCTTGCCGCTGTCCTTGCCGGCAATGACCTTCACGGTGTCGCCTTTTCTTACATTGCTTTTGCGCATCGTCCGTCTCCGTTTACAGCACTTCTGGAGCAAGGGAGATTATTTTGGTGAAACTGCGCTCCCGCAGCTCGCGCGCGACGGGCCCGAAAACCCGGGTGCCAACCGGCTCCTTGTCGTCCTTGATCAGCACTGCGGCGTTCTGGTCGAACCGGATGTAGCTGCCGTCGCGGCGGCGGATCTCTTTCTTGGTCCGCACCACGACTGCGTGGACAACCTGTCCCTTGCGCACGGGGCTGTTGGGCTGCGCCTCCTTGACGGAGGCGGTGATGATGTCGCCGATTCCGGCTACGCGGCCGACATCGCCGCCCTTGGGCAGAATACAGGCGATCGTCTTTGCCCCGCTGTTGTCGGCCACCACTAGCCGCGTGCCCATCTGGATCATTGCTGATCTCTCCCTGTCGTCACTTGGCCTTGCTGACTATTTCCAGCAGTCGCCAGCGTTTGCTTTTGCTGCGCGGCCTACACTCGACGATCCTGACCACGTCGCCCACTCCGGCAACCTGGTGTTCGTCGTGGACCAGGAACTTCTTGCTGCGCCGCACGATCTTTTTGTATGTCGGGTGCTGCGTCGGGTTGTCGACCGACACCGTGACGGTCTTGTCCATCGCCGCCTTGACGACGGTGCCGACGCGGGTGGCCCTGACCTTCTCGGTCGCCTCGGCAGCAGCCTTTGCGTCAGGCATTGTCGACCTCCTGAGCCGCCGCGGAGCGGCGTTTCTCGTTTATCACGGTAAGCACCCGGGCAAGATCCCTGCCGACGTTGCGAATCTTGTGAACGTCGTCGATCTGGCCGGTAGCCTTCTGGAAGCGCAGCTTCATCAGCTGGTCCTCCATGTCCGAGACTCTCTTTTTGAGCTCTTCAAGCGTCTCTTCACGCAGGTCACGCGCCTTCAGCATTGTCAACGCTCCTTTGCCTCAATGCGGGTGCAGAACGCCGTGCGGAACGGCATCTTGTGGCCCGCCAGCTGCATCGCGCGGCGCGCGATATCCTCCGGCACGCCCTCCAGTTCGTAGAGGACCTTGCCGGCCCTGATCACCGCTACCCACTCTTCCGGGGCGCCCTTGCCTTTGCCCATGCGGGTCTCGGCGGGCTTGCGGCTGATCGGCTTGTCGGGGAACACGCGGATCCAGACCTTGCCGCCGCGCTTGACGTGGCGGGTGATCGCGATACGTCCCGCCTCTATCTGGCGGGCGGTCATCCAGGCGTTCTCCGTGGTCTTGAGGCCGTACTCGCCGAAGGCCACGGTGTTGCCGCGCCACGCCTTGCCGCGGCGCTTGCCACGTTGTATCTTGCGGTGCTTGATCTTCTTCGGCATCAACATTTTGAGCTATCCTTCCGCAGATCAGCTCCGTTTCATCGAGCCGCGCCTCTCGCGCGACGCGTGGAATTTTCCGGGCTCGATCTCGCCGTGATATATCCAGATCTTCACTCCGATAACGCCGTAGGTGGTCTTCGCCTCGGCGAAGCCGTAGTCGATGTCGGCACGGAGGGTATGCAGCGGTAGCTGCCCCTCGAGGTACCACTCGCTGCGGGCGATCTCGGCGCCGTTGAGGCGGCCGCTACACATCGCCTTGATGCCGCGCGCGCCGAAGCGCTGGGCGCTGTCGACGCTCTTGCGCATGGCGCGGCGGAATGCGATGCGCCGCTCGAGCTGGATCGCGATGTTCTCGGCGACCAGTTGCGCGTCGAGCTCGGGTTTGGAGACTTCGTTGATGTTGATGAAGACCTCCCGGCCCGTGCGGCCCTCGATGGTGCGGCGCAGTGCCTCGACCTCGGCACCCTTCTTGCCGATGATGATGCCCGGCTTGGAAGTGAAGATGTTGATATTGAGCTTGTTGGCAGCGCGTTCTATCTCGATCTGGGAGACTCCGGCGTGGTAAAGCCTTGATTTAAGCCGTTCGCGCAGCTTCAGGTCCTCGTGAAGAAGCTCCGCGTATTCCTTCTCGGCATACCAGCGGCTGAGCCACGTCTTGGTGTAGCCGAGCCGGAAACCGTAAGGATGTACTTTTTGCCCCACGCTATTCCTCCCTAGTTGCCTTTGCCTATTTCAACCTTGTCGACTTCGATGCTGATGTGCGCCGCGCGCTTAAGAATCCGCGCGACGCGCCCGCGCGCCCGGGCTCGCCAGCGCTTGAGGCCGGGAGCCGGGCCGACGTCGGCCTTGCTGACGATCATGT
Source organism: Acidobacteriota bacterium (assembly GCA_035530855.1). Classification (GTDB taxonomy): domain Bacteria; phylum Acidobacteriota; class DATKUA01; order DATKUA01; family DATKUA01; genus DATKUA01. The sequence goes on from DATKUA010000013.1 coordinate 49,447, forward strand.
CCTCGGTGTCGAGATCCTTGTCCTTGTGCTGGGCGTTGGCCACAGCGCTCTTGAGTATCTTCTCGACGTCGCGCGCGGCCGCCCTTGGGCAGAAGCGCAGGAAAAGGAACGCCTGCTCGACGCCCTTGCCCCTGATCTCGTCGAGGACAAGTTTGCTCTTTTGCGGGCTGTGTCTCAGGTAGCGCCCTTTTGCTTTAGCTATCATCGTCAGCCCTCTATGCTTTCCGCACCTTGCCCCGCTGGCCGTGCCCGCGGTAGGTCCGCGTCGAGGCAAACTCTCCGAGTTTGTGCCCGACCATGTTTTCGGTGATGAAGATCGGGATGAACTTGCGGCCGTTGTGCACCGCGAGCGTCCTCCCAACCATTTCCGGGACGATGGTCGAGCGGCGCGACCAGGTGCGGGTCACACCGCTTTCGGATCCTTCCTGCGTCAGCACCTTGTTGAGCAGATGCTCATCGACGAACGGGCCTTTCTTGATCGACCTAGTCATCGCGTCCTCACTTCTTGCCTCGACGGCGGACAATGTACTTGTCGGTCCGCCGGTTCTGACGGGTCTTGTAGCCCTTGGTCGGCATACCCCATGGGCTCACGGGGTGCCGTCCGCCGGCGCTCTTGCCCTCGCCGCCGCCGAGTGGGTGGTCGACGGGGTTCATCGAGACGCCGCGGTTGTGCGGCATCCGTCCCTGCCAGCGCTTGCGGCCGGCCTTGCCGATGCTGATGTTCTGATGGTCGAGATTTCCGACCTGGCCGATGGTCGCGTAGCAGTGCTGGAGCACCAGGCGCACTTCGCCGCTCGGCAGGCGGATGCCGGCATAGCGGCCTTCCTTGCTCATCAGCTGCGCGGCGGTCCCGGCGCTGCGTACTAGCTGGCCGCCCTTGCCGCTCTTCAGCTCGACGTTGTGTATCATCGTGCCTAGCGGGATCTTCTCAAGGGGCAGCGAGTTGCCGACGGTGATGTCGACGTCGGGTCCGCTGACCACCGTGCTGCCGACCTTCAGATCCTTGGGAGCGAGAATGTAGCGCTTCTCCCCGTCGAGGTAATTGAGGAGGGCGATGTTGGCGCTGCGATTGGGGTCGTACTCGATCGTCGCCACCTTGGCGGGCACTCCGTGCTTGTTACGGCGGAAGTCGATCTCGCGGTAGCGTCGCTTGTGCCCCCCACCGCGGAAGCGCACGGAGATCCGCCCCTTGTTGTTCCGTCCACCCGACTGTTTCAAGCCCTTGACAAGGGGCTTGTGCGGCGTGTCAGTGGTCAACTCCGAGAAGTCGAGAACCGTCTGAAAACGCCTGCCGGGCGACGTCGGCTTGTACTTCTTGATTCCCATAAATCCTTATCCGTGCGTCTTTTAACGCTTTCGTGGCGCAAGAGGTCGCTTTCTACCACACCAGCATAGCGATTGCAAGAGATTGCTTCGCTCGCTGGCCCGTTTCTTGCTGCCCTACGTTGACTCGAAGAATTCGGGCGGAGTTTCACCCTCTTTGAGCCTGACGTAGGCCTTCTTGCGCAGCGGCCGGCTGCCCTCGTGGCGGCCGCGCCGCTTCACCTTTCCCTTGAGCCGGAGAATGTTTACCGACTCGACCTTCACCTTGAACACCTGCTCGACGGCGCGCTTGATTTCGGTTTTGGTGGCGTTGCGCTCCACCTCAAGGCAGAGGATGTTGGCGTCGTCTTTGAGCGCGGAGCTCTTTTCCGTGATGAACGGCTGGCGAATGACTCTGAATACCTCACTCACGGCTTAGGCTCCTTGCTTACGCGCGCGGGGCTTGAGGGCCTCGCTAACGCTCTCGACCGCCGCGCGCGAGAAGACGATGTTCTCGAAGCGCATCAGGTCGTATGGGTTGAGGGCGAAATGGTCGATGACGAGCATCGTCGGCACGTTGCGCGTGGCGCCACAGAGCTTGCTGTTTTCGCGCCGGTCCACGAACACGGCGCTTTCTAAGCCCAGCTTGCGTGCAGTCTCCACAAACGCCCTTGTTTTCATTTCTTCAGGCTCGAGGTTCTCGACCACTCGCAGCCGGTTGCTGGCGAGGCGTTGGCTGAGGATCGACCGCAGCGCGCCCCTGCGCACCTTCTTCGGCAGGCGGTAGTCGTAACTTCGTGGTTTCGGACCATGGGCGGTGCCGCCGCCGCGCCACAGCGGGTTGCGGATCGAGCCTACGCGCGCACGGCCCGTGCCCTTGGCACGCCAGGGCTTGCGCCCGCCGCCGCTGACCTCGCCACGGCTCTTGGTGCTTGCCGTGCCGGCGCGCCTGCGGGCCAGATGATGCCTGACAGACTCCCACACCAGGTGCTGCATCACCGGGGCGGAGAAGACCTCGTCGGGCAGGTCCACGCTGCCCACCTTCTCTCCCTTGAGATTTATCACTTCGATCTTAGGCATTGCCGGCAGCCTTTCGCTTGCTCACGCGCGATTCGCGGATCAGCAGGTAGCCGTTGCGGGCGCCGGGGACGGCACCTCGCACCAGCAGCAGGTTCTGATCTTCGATGATACGCACGACCTGGAGGTTTCGTACCGTCACCTTGTCGCCCCCCATCCTTCCGGGCATCTTGGTGCCGGGATAGACGCGGGCCGGATCGGCGCTGCCGCTGATGCCGCCGGGGGCGCGATGGAACATCGAGCCGTGGGTGGCGCGGCCGCCGTGGAATCCGTGGCGCTTGATGACGCCCTGGAAGCCCTTGCCCTTGCTCACGCCGGTGATGTCGACCTTCTCGACATCGCGCAGCACGTCGACGCGGACTTCCTGGCCGGTCTCGACCTCATCTTCAATCTTTTCAAGCCGGAACTCGCGGACGTACTTGACCGGCTCAACTCCGGCTCTGCCAAAGTGACCCCGGATGGCCATGCTGGTCTTCCTGTGGCTGCGCGGCTCGACGAAGCCGAGCTGCACCGCCTCGTAGCCGTCGCGCCCGGCTGTCTTGCGCTGCACGACTACGCAGGGGCCTGCCTGGATCACTGTGACCGGGCTGACTTTGCCGTCCTCGTCGAACGCTTGTGTCATCCCGATTTTCTTGCCGATGATTCCCCTCATGGCGTTTGCTCACCTCTGGGTTACTGCTGTGCTCCCGAAGCTTTGATCTCGACGTCGACTCCTGCGGGCAGGTCGAGCTTCATCAGCGCATCAACGGTCTGTGGCGTCGGCTCGAGGATGTCGAGCAGGCGCTTGTGTGTGCGGATTTCGAACTGCTCCCGGCTCTTCTTGTCGACGTGGGGGCTTCGCAGTACGCAGAATTTGTTTTTAACCGTCGGCAGCGGAATGGGCCCTGCGACTTTGGCCCCCGTGCGACGGGCTGTTTCGACTATCTCGCTTGTGCTCTGGTCGAGCACCCGGTAGTCATAAGCCTTAAGTCGAATCCTGATCCTTTCGCCGATCATTTCACCCTCATTCGATGATATCTGAGATGGTTCCGGCGCCGACGGTGCGGCCGCCCTCGCGGATGGCAAAGCGCAGGCCCTTCTCCATCGCGATCGGGGTGATGAGCTCCACCTCGATCGTCACGTTATCGCCGGGCATCACCATCTCCACGCCCTCGGGCAGCATCGAGTTGCCGGTAACGTCTGTGGTGCGGAAGTAGAACTGCGGACGGTAGCCGCTGAAGAACGGCGTGTGGCGGCCGCCCTCCTCCTTGGTCAGCACGTAGACCTCGCCCTTGAACTTCACGTGCGGCGTGATCGTGCCCGGGGCCGCGATCACC
>DATKUA010000014.1:0-15143 GCA_035530855.1 Acidobacteriota bacterium
CGCATTGTCAGCCTATAGTTTTACGATGTTGATTGCCTTGGGTCCTTTGGGGCCCTGCTCCACTTCGAAGCTAACCCGCTCGTTCTCCTTCAGCGACTTGAAGCCGTCGCCCACGATGGCGGTATGATGTGCGAACACGTCTGTGCCGTCATCTGCTGTGATGAAACCAAAACCCTTTGAATCGTTAAACCACTTCACTGTGCCTTCCATGTAACAACTCTCCAACAAAAAAGATTTGTGTGTTCCCCCGGCAACACTCGGCCGGGATACGCTCAAAAAGTGATTACCTTGTCCAGGGGTTTTGGATTCGAGGAATCGTCAACACCAGGTAGGGCTCACCTGTTGAGCAGTTCGTAATCATAGTCTTATACACAAGAAAGTCAAGCATTTATTCCAATTAGGGAAAAGATTCGAATAATATTTCTTCGCCGGCTTTCTATCCAGTTCCTCGCTGTCTTGCGCGTTTCAGGCCGTTGCCGCAGCGAGTCGACAGGCCGTGGCAACAAAGAAGTTGCCGAAGGGCTGTTATGCCGACTACAAATCGGCCGGACAGGCTGTCGAACGAGGATCTCGAGACGATCTCAAGATCTGATCATATTATCAGCTGATGCCATAATGCTTGAGTTTCTTGAAGAGTGTGTTGCGGCTGACGCCCAGAAGCGCCGCGGCACGTGCGCGGTTCCCGCCGGTCGACTCAAGGGCTTTAATTATCGCATTGCGCTCGTAGTCCACCTGCAGCCTCTTCAAACCCTCCTGAAGGGGGACGCTGAGATCCGGCTTCACCTCGAAGACCGCGGGATCGCGCATACTTATGGGCAGGCTGCCGGCCGTCATCGGGGTGGTTTCGGCCATGATGAGGGCGCTCCTGACGGCGTTTTCCAGCTCCCTGACGTTGCCGGGCCACGGGTAGGCTTGAAGCCGGGTCAGGGCTTCGGAGTCGAAACGGAAAGCCTCCTTGCCCAACTCCGCTCCATGCTTCCTGATGAAATGCTCGATGAACAGCGGGATCTCTTCGGATCGCCGGCGCAACGGCGGCACCCTGAGCCTGACCACGTTAAGGCGGTAGAAGAGGTCGCTGCGGAATTTACCCTGCGCCACGACCTCTTCGAGATCGCGATTGGTGGCTGCGAGGAGCCTTACGTCGACCCTTTGCGCCTGGACACCGCCGACGGGGATGAACTCACCCGATTGGGTGAAGCGCAGCAACTTGGATTGGGCCTCCATGCTGAGCTCGGCGATCTCGTCGAGGAAGAGTGTGCCGCCGTCGGCCGCCGCCACCAGGCCTGGTTTGGTCCTGTCGGCTCCGCTGAAGGCGCCTCTAATGTAGCCGAAGAGCTCGCTTTCGACGAGGTTGCCCGGGACAGCGCTGCAGTTGACGGCGATGAAGGGCCTGTCGCAGCGGGGACTCTCCTGGTGAATGGCCTTGGCGAAAAGCTCTTTTCCGGTTCCGCTCTCGCCGCTGATGATCGCCGGGGCGTTGGTGGGAGCGATGCGCTTGACGCTCTCGATCAGCTTCAGCATCTCCCTGTCGGCGGCAATTATACCGCTGAGAGAGAAAGCCGTTTTCAGTTGTCTTCTGGCCAGTGAGAGGTCCACTTCCAGCCTGCGGTGCTCCAGGGCGCGCTCGATGAGGGCAAAGAGTTCTTCCTTGGAGAAGGGTTTGGAGACGTAGTCGTAAGCTCCATCCCGCATCGCCTGGACGGCGTTCTCGATGGTGCCGAAGGCGGTCATGATGATGACCTTGCCTTCGAAGCCGGAATCCTGAAGCTGTTTGAGCACCTGGAGGCCGTCCATGCCGGGCATTTTCAAATCGAGGAGTAAAACATCGGGCGCCTCAGAAGCCGCCATCTCCAGGGCCCCTTTGCCGTCGCCGGAAACCGACACGAGGTAGCCCTTTTCTTCGAGCAGGCTTTCGAGCAGAGCTCTGATCTTGGCTTCGTCATCGACGATGAGGATTCTGGGCTTCACTATCCGTCACTCCGGCGATCAATTACATCGGCTTCCAAGTATAGCGGCAATCTGACAACGAAGCAGGCACCCGGGGCGCCGGTTTCAGTCAACTCGATCGAGCCGCCGTGGGCGCTGACGATGTTGTAGCAAAGGGCGAGGCCGAGGCCGGTTCCGCTCTCCTTCGTGGTGAAGAAGGGCTCGAAGATCCGATCCCTGATATCCTTGGGGATTCCCGCTCCGCTGTCGCGGACGGTAACGACCGCCTTGGAGTCGGCAATTTCGGCCGTGAGCTTGACGCGTTTCTTTTCACTTCCCCGCACGGCCTCCATAGCGTTGAGCAGCAGATTCATGAAAAGCTGCTGCAATTTATCTTCGCTGCCGAAGACGACGGAGCCTTGCAGGGCGAACGAGATATCGAGTTCGATGTTCTCTTCGCTGATCCTGGTGCTCACCAGCCGCTCGATTTTGCGAAGCAGGCGCTCGAGGTCCACCAGCTCGAGCAGATCGTTCTCCACGCGCCCGAGGGCAAGGAGCTCCTCGATGTGTTTGTTGATCCGATGCACTTCCCCGATCATGCCACCCAGGAGTTCTCTTTCCTTAGGGGAGAGGTTCCCGCTCTCCTCCAGATGTTCCGCGGAAACTCTCAGGAAAGTGAGGGGATTCCTGATCTCGTGCGCCATGCCTGCGGCAAGTTTTCCGAGGGCGGCCATCTTTTCGGTCCTTTGCTGATGCCTATGCATCTCCCGATCGGCCTGATCCCGCATCACTTTTTTGATCCACAGGGCGGCGTTGGCACCGAAGAGGGACAGGAACTGATAGCTGCGCTGCTCCCTGTGGAAGAACTTGCCGCCCAGAGTGATGAATCCGAGCAGCTCGGCGCCATCCAGAAACGGTATGAGGAGGCCTTTGCGGAAGCTGCCGAGACTCTCCCTGAGGTTATCAGAGCGCAGATCCTCCAGGACATTATTCGAGAAAACGACCGGCCCGGAATTCTTTTTGATCCATTCAACAAACTCCGGCTCGGCGTCCTGGCCGAACTCCCCCAGTTCCAGATCCTCGAAATGCTCGGAGGTGGAAACAGCGCCGTGGATACCCTCCTGTTTCAACCACACGGTCCAGCGGTCGTAGCCTGTCATCTCGGCCGCGTGCTTGCCGATGGAATCGGCGATGGCGACCGGATCCCCTATGTTGGCAAAGGCGGCGATCGCCTCCAGGATCAGCTTCTGCTCCAGCCGGTTCTTGGCCCTCGCCGCGGCACGGTATGCGAGGGGGTATCTCTTGCGGAACGAGGATAGCCACAAGCCGAGCAGAGTGAGAATAATCAGCCCGTAGAGGCTGATGAGAATTATCAGAGGGAACGTTTTCTCCATGTCACCCGAGTGAAGACGGCTCCAGCGGGCTTCCGTCGCCAGATCGAATACGCTGACTCCGCCGGATGAAAACCATTCGCAAAATCAGACTAGCGGACGCAACTGAACCTCGGCGAAAACAGATCGTGTCCCTTTTTATCACGAGCGCGTTAAAAACTCGAAAACAAACAAGGGCGGGAACGACGGCTTATCTCACGTCGTACCTGTTGAACACGAAGACACATCCGAGCACAGCACAGGCCACAAGGGTGAAGAGAATGAGGGAATCCACGGAGACGTCTCCCAGACGCACCGACATCGACGCTTTGTGATAAGAGAATCGCGGGATATCGGCAGTGAGGGGTTTACGCGAGAGATATCCCCTGCCCTGGGATCCGTATATGTGCGGGCTCCCGGAATCGAGGGCATCCTGGTTCTTGAGGAAGTTGAAAAGCGTTCTTTTGTAGCGGCCGACTTGCGAATAGAAATCCTTGACGGTCAGATAGCCCGTGCCGGCGATTCTGGAGAGTGCGAACTTGTAGACCATGTTCGGTGAAAGCCGGGAGATGCTTCTGGCCAATTCCGCCTGTTCGTACATATCTCTGAGATGGGAATCGAGGGTGCCCTGGATGTTATTGAGGAGGATGTCTCTTATCCCGCCCCATTTAAACTCTTTCCTGAAAGCATCGGCTTTGGCAACTTCGTAGGATCGGTCCCACGCTCCGACTTCGTGGTATCGCTGGAAGAAATCCCGCCAATGCGAGGTAATCTCTTCGTTTAATTCCTCCTGCTTTTTGACGTTGACAACCTCGCGGGCGATCGGGCGCGACATGCCCGGTACGAGAACAACTAGTGCGACCCAGAGCAGCAGGAGGATGACAAGGCTGGTGATAGAATTTCGGTTGAGGGAGGAGATAAGGACTCCGAGGGCGCAATAGAAGAAGAGGAAGACGGCTGAGAGTAGAATGAAGCAGAAGAGGATGAAAGCCTGCTCGAGATCGAAAGCGATGACGCCGGTGAAGTTGAGGAAGAGGCTGTTGATGACCAAACCGACGAGGAGTGGGATACCGATGGTGAGGGCCGCTGCGATAATCTTGCTGAGGACGATCTGATATCTGGGGACGGAATTGGAGAGCAGGAGTCGCAGAGTACCCCCCTCCTTTTCGCCGCTGACGGAGTCGAAAGTCATGACGACGGCAAGGAAGGAGAAGATCACGCCGACGAGAAAGGCGAGATCGATGTCCCAGAGGCCGATGAATTCGACTCTTTTACCGCCGACATTCTCAGGAAGGGTAACGGTCAACGGGTTTGTTCCGCGACTAATCGGCATGTCATCGAGGTTATTGTCGACAACAAAACGCTGGGACGAGGCGGGCAAAAGGATATCCATTTGCGTTGCGGAGAGTTGGTCGGCGTTCTCGACGGCCGCTATTGTATTTTCCAGCAGCCTGTTGACGGCGTTGCGGCTATCGATATCCGCTTGAAAGCGCGTGGTATAAACGAATGCACTGAGCAGGAAGAGAACAAATGCCAGGATGTAGATCACAAGGATTCTTCCCTGCTTGAGGTGCTGGCGGAGCCAGAAAGTGATAAGTTTGCCCATCTGATTCACCTCGGATCGTAACTGAGGAACCTGATGTAGCTGACGACTATCACAATCGAAAAAACAACTATCAGCAGGAAGAAATCGAACCAGGTGTTTTTAACAACGTCGGCCAGCGGAAGCGGTCTGAAGGCGAATTTCGGCATTGCGCTGAGGTCGAGGACGGCCTCGGGGTGTCTGTACATCTCCATGATCCAACTCTGCAGTGTTGTATAGAAGTCGGGATCCTCCCGTGTGATGTGCCCGTACTCCTCCATTGTAAGTTTCTCGAGTTCCCTGATCCTGTCGCGGTAGGAGGCATCGTCTCTGTCGAAAGTGAACCACCGTTTTGTTGAATAGCCGCCGTTGCTTCTGATGAAGCTGATGACCTCCTCCCTGTAGAGCCGCGCCTGTTCCATGAAGGCCTCGTGGTTTGCGGCATCGACACGGGCCAGCGCGTTGACAACGTTACCATAGAGTGTGGACGGGGAGAGCATGAGGAGGATGTTGCTGAGTGTCATTTTTTGCGCCCGCCCGTCCCGAAAATCCTTCTCGAGGTCGTAGCGCTTGACGGCGTACTCAAACTGGGCATCAATAGCCGGCTGCTGTCGCTCCAGATGCAATTTCAAATAATTATCGCCCATGACCGTGAACCTGATCCTTCCCTCCGGTGACAGATAGTAATCAGCAAAAAATGTGAAATCTCTGAGCGGGACGAACATCTGCATCTTGTCGGCATATTCATTGTCGAGGGCATCGAGGCCGCGTTGATAGTCGACCAGATCCTGGCTGAAGCCGAACGTGGAGGAGAGGAATCCGACTGAATTGGGCAGAACGATAACGAGCATGACCCAAACGAGCATACAGACGATCAGGGCACTCGATGTCTTGCTGGTGAAAGTCGAGACCATCATTCCGAGTGCGATGAAAACGGTTCCGAAGACGATACCGGCGGCGACGATGAGGACGATGGACACCCACTCCTCGACAACGGGGGTTCGCGGCAGGTGGAGCAGGTAGATGAAGAGGGAAATGATGGAGGCCGTGAGAACAATGATCAGCAGTGCGATGAAGGCTCCGAGGAATTTGCTTAGGAAGACGGTGGTTCTTTTGATGGAATTGGAAAGTACCTGCCGCAGTGTTCCCCGCTCCTTCTCGCCGCTGAGCGCATCGAAGCTCAGCAGCAAGGCAATGAGGGAAACGAGAATCTGCACGATATGTGTGTAGTCGAACTCGTAGAGGAAAGCGAGCAGGTCGGTGGAGCCGGCGTCGCCGGTTTCGTCGGTCGTCAGGACTGGGATGCGGGTATGGGTAATCCAGACGCGCTTGCCCCAGTTGGTTCCCATGTTGGAGCCGAAGACGGCCAGAATGGATGGCTGCTTGACGATCGTCGGCCTGACGCGTGACCAGACACGCCAGCTTTCAGTCGCTTCCCTACTTTGCTCCTGAGCCGTGCTGACTCTGCTCAGTTCGAGCTGGAAGTCCTGCATGAGGACGTAGGTGATGAGGCCGAAGACGAGGTTGCAGGCGAGGAAGCCGATGATGAAGCGCATGGTGATGAGGTTCTCGAGAGTTTCTTTCTTGAGCAGCGTCCACATGAGAGATCCCTATGTTTGTTCCACACTCTGAAGAGCAAATATCCTGCCAGAACGCGGCGGAACGAGTGCTTCGGATAAGATCCGATTTATCAAGTAATTAGCGTAATCGCCGGATGTCAGACAATGCAATAGTCACTTCAGGATTACGCCCGGGCGTCACGCCTGGATTACGTTTTTGCGAATCCGCCGGTGCGGGCTGAGAATATCGCTGGCCAAGGAGGAGGCCGGAGTGTCGGAGTCGGATTACGATCTGAACCGCTGGGAATTGACGCTTGCCGTAAAGACCTTGTATCAGCGGCTGGCTCTCAGCCAGTTGCAGGTGCGCATCGCGGGGGAGAACGTCGCCATTTCAGAGAAGCTTTTGACGTTGACCCAGCGCAGGTTCGAAGCGGGCAGTGTCAGCAAGCTGGATGTGCTAAGAGCCCGGGTCGAAGCGGGTAACGCCGCCGATGAAAAGCATCTGTTCGAGAACGAGGAGCGCAGTCACCGGATGCAGCTGAACTACCTGCTCGGCCGCGAGGCGGCGGCGCCTCTCGTCACTTCGCCGCTCTCGAAGGGGGCCGCCGTAAGCGAGAGCGTCGACTACCTGGTCGACCTGGCCTTGTCGCAACGCATTGAGTTCCGCACGCTGAGAATCAAGCAGTCAGCGGCGTCTCTACGGCAGTCCCTGGCACGATCCTTATACTATCCGGACTTCTCGGCCGCCTTTTACAGGCATCAGTATTCGGGCGATATGGACAGCTGGAAAATGAACTTCGGCATAGTCATCCCCATCTTCGGGCGCGGCGCCATCGGCGGCAGGATCGCCGAAGCCAGGGCCGAGGAGAAGGCCGTGCTCACCGAAGCGGCAGCCGAGCGAGCCCGAGTGGAAATGGAGGTCCGCAATTCGTTCAAGGATGCGGCAACGCTGTCCGAAAGGGTCGCTCTATACCAGGAGGTGATTCTGGCGAGCGCCGAGGAGGCATTCAGGCTCGCGGAGGCCAATTACCACGAGGGGGAAATCGACAACCTCGAACTGCTGCTCGCGCAGAAGACTCTCCAGGATGTCAGGAAGAGATCTGCAGAGACGATGTTTGCATACAACCTGCGCCTGATAGACCTCGAGCAGGCTGTCGGCGGGGAGTCAGGGCGAATCAGGCCGGGATCGGGGTCGAAACAACTGAAGGCGACATAAAGGTGGGTATTGTTGTAGATAACGAGACACTCGGTGCGCACCGGCGGCTCGATGTTCTCACCCGGCTCGACTTCGTACTTTAGCTCCAGCACCAACGCGCCTTTCCAGGCTTCCTCATCCAGGACGCCATCCACACTAATGGTCTGCGCCGTTACCGGCACCATGTAAGGATTATCCCTGGAGCCGTTGCCTTCGACGGCTTTGCTTTCTCCGCCGAAAGCAGGTTGAAACGTTACGGAAAGAGCGAGATATGCAAGATTGAGAACAATGGATGAGTGGTTTAAACGCATGATATTCATATCCCTCCGGGACAAGGACGACGAGTCTTGGAGCTCATCACACTCTCAAGGTTCGTTCATCCGGCCGGCCATGTGGAGACCTCGTCAGTGAAACGGCCAAATTTTGCAGGGATTGTGCTTTGTGTGCAGTGAATGAATCGCCGACAGGCGGGCTTACACACAGCGAGTCAACAAGGTCGGTTGATGATTGAGAAGAATCGGTTCTTACTCAGCGCGATTATTGCGATAACAATGGAATCGAGCACGTGGAGAATTCGCCGCAAAGATTGTAATCCGGGCTACATTGAGTGACGATTTTTCGCGGTAATCTAGCGCTACATTTTTACCAGGGGGAAAGGCGATGAAGCACAAGAGCGCCATGTGGGTGTTGCTGACAGCTATTCTTCTGATTTCAAGCCAGTTTTCCATCGGGTGTATGGCTTTGACGCAGGCCGGTGAGTTCAGCTTCAAGATCGAGCGGGTCGACGAGCGGGTGCTGGTTATCCAATCGCAATTCTGGGCACTCAACATGATTGCGATCGACGCCGGCGAGGGGCTCGTGGTGATCGACAGCTTCGCTCTGCCGCAGGAGGCGGCGGAGGGCCGAAAGATTGTGGAAGAGACATTCGGCAAGCGCGTGACTCACCTGATCAATTCCCACTATCACTGGGACCACACCTTCGGGAACCAGGCGTTCGCCAACACGACGATCATCGCCCATGAGCTCTGCGTGGAGGACATGCGAAGTGAGTACAGCACGCGCGAGGGCGCGGCAGCAGTGTTCAAGCGCGGCGAGCAGGCGGCTCTGCCATTCGATATCGACAAGTTCGAGCTGACGCTCCCGACTGTGGTTTACACGCGGAAGAAGGCGTTCGAGATAGGCGACCTGACTTTCGTGCTCTACCACCAGCCCGGCCTTCACACGCGCAGCCACTCGACGATCCACATCCCCGAGCTCGGGCTTGTGGCGCTGCGAGGCGAGTTTCATCCCGGCTCCCTGCCGGCGCTCGAGGAGGGTATCAATCTCGCGCAACTGATACCCGATCTGGAGGAGATCCTCGCAAACGAAGCCGGATTGAAATTCATTGTTCAGGGTCACGGCGACCCGTACGCGGGCCCGGGAATCGACTTTCACATCGACTACCTGAAGGCGTTGCAGGAAGCGACAAAGAAGTATAAAAGCTCGGATTCGGTTCAGGATTCAGATTTCCCCGAAGCAGCGATGAAGCGAATCAAGAGCGATGCCGCGTTGTCCCGGAGGCACCGGGAGAACCTAAGTGTGTTGTTCTCCCAGGAGAAATGAGAACGACACCGAGGGGGCGGCAGAGCTGATTACGTCGGCTTCGGTAACGACCGGTGTCTTATGAGCTATGAACATCATTAGAACGCAGCCGTATAAGACATGGGGGACCTTGTTCGACATTCAGCAGATCCGAAGCTCACGGGAACTACGCAAGCAGGATTGTTCGAAGTTCGCAACTAGAGGCGCCATTATCAGAACAGCTTATTGCTCTTTCAAACATGCCATGTGGAGGAACCTATGTATTCTCGTCTATTTCGCTTTCTATTGCTGATCGGATTCCTACCTGTCGTACTACTCTGCTCAAATTGTGGTTCACCCGAAGACGACCGGATTAACCAGGAGATTGAAGGCCTGGGCGGCCGTTCCATTTCCATCAACTCGATAGAAACAGCGATCGAGAACGCGATGGAAAAGGCATCGGTGGCAGGGCTGTCATGCGCGATAATAAACGGCTCCGAGGTCGTGTACGCCCGGGCCTTCGGCTATAGAGATGCTGATGCCGGCCTGGCAGCGGATGAGGAAACGGTTTTTTCAGCCGCCTCGTTCAGCAAGACGGTTTTTGCCTACCTGGTCCTCCTTCTATGCGAGGACGGAATTCTCGATTTAGACAAACCCCTTCACGAGTACCTCGACAGGCCGCTGCCTGATTACCCCTATTATTCCGATTTTGCAAACGACGAGCGTTATAAGCGAATCACAGCCAGAATGGTGCTGAGCCATTCCACGGGATTACCAAACGTTCGCCTGTTCAGCAGAGATGGACGGCTCGAGATAATGTTTGAACCTGGTACGAGATACAGCTATTCAGGCGAGGCGTACAGATTACTGCAGAAAGTCGTCGAACACGTCACGGCGAAAGGACTCGAAGAGCTCAGTCGGGAGAAGATCTTCGTACCGCTGGCGATGGCGCGCACAAGTTTCGTTTGGCATGAGGAGTATGAGGGCAATCATGCGCTCCCTCATAATCGTTGGGAGCAACCGCATTTTATAAGTAAGTCGTCTAAAGCCGGCGCGGCCGGTTCGATGTTGACGACGGCTTCCGATTTCGCCCGCTTTATCGTTGCTGTTCTTGATGCTGACGGGATAGGAGGAGAAGCTGTGCGGGAAATGCTGAAGCCCCAAATAGCACTGACCTCCAAGAGGATGTTTGGCCCGGATGCCTGGAACGACACAGATGAGAACAGGGGTATAAACCTCTCCTGGGGCCTGGGTTGGGGATTGTTTGAGACGAAGCATGGACACGCCTTCTTCCGAACAGGACATGGTTTCGGCAACCAGAACTACACCGTGACCTACCTCGAACCCGGTATAGGTGTGGTCCTGCTGAGCAACTCTGACAACTTCGAAAGCGTCGCGGCCGAGATCGTTGAAGCAGCGATAGGAGATACCTCCAGCCCATATGATTGGCTGGGTTACGTGCCGTTCGACCCCTCACAGCGAGTTCCCCCGCCCCCCGAGCGCACGATCATTGAAGTCGATGCGGGTGTTCTGCAATCTTACGCCGGGACATTTGAATTCGCGCCCGATAATAAAGCCTTCTTCAAGGTGGACGACGGGGTACTTTTTTACTCACCCGATAACATGCAGTGGATAGAGACGTTTGCCGAGACCACGACCGATTTCTTCATAAAGAACTACGTGTTCGCGTTCTCGTTCGTCAAAGATGACTCAGGGCATGTCGATGAGCTGATTCTTCACGTATTCGGAATGGAATTGAGAGCACGAAGGATTGAGTAATTATCCAACCGCTGTATGACGGGAAACGGTATCAGCCGATATGTTTTTCGTCCATCAGACACCGGTGCGAATTCGTGGGCAGGAGCACTTTGCGAGCCGCGTGCAGTAGAAGCGGTCGACTTGGAATAATCGCGCTGCTTGTTTTGTAAGTCGACTCCTTCAAACGGCGGCGTGGGCAGCCTGGCAGCCTGATTAAAGGCGATTGTTACAGGAAGCCTCATGCGGCGGCCGCCCGGCCCGGCGCAGGTCGGCGGCGTTGCCGGCGGCTTGGGCACATCAACACTTGGCTTTTAACTTCCGTCCGATTCTGCTAGAATTCCGGCATCATTTACAGCGATATCAGCCGAAAGGCAGTTAATATCACAGTCCTGAGGACCGCCTTTGGCGAGGGGGAAACAATGCGCAATTGTCATGCCTTGATAACGCTGTTGGCGGCTGCGTTGATTACCATCGGATTCTACGCCCAGCCTTGTTTCGCTGAAGATGAAGGGGCGATCGGTTTCAGGACGCTACCCGCGCCGCCCGCCGACAGCGTTGTGAGCTATGCCCGCTGGACTCCGGCGGTGATCTTCGGCGACGGCTCCGACAAGACGAAACTCGAGGTCTATTTCAAGAGCTCGGTCCGGAAAGTGAAGCTCTACACCGGCTCTTCCTTTATCGCCGATCTCAACGACGACGGCGAGGACGGCGACGCCAGGGCCGGCGACAACATCTGGACCGTCGGCGGCCTGACCAAAAATGCGTACAGCTACCAGATGGGCGACTACGGTATATACGGGTACAACGTGAAGATCACCCGCCACGGCGGCTCGGAAGAGACCTACAACAACCTGCCGTCACTCGGCCTGGTGAAGCGGCAGAAAACCAAGAGTTGGAAGGTAAAGAGGAACGTCTACGCCTCGCGCTACACTTTGTTCCTGATCGACAAGCAGGGCCGGTTTCTCGACGGCAAGCTGCCCCTCTGCGCCGTCTACTGCGGCAAGAGCAACAAGCAGGTCTTCCGGGAATTCTACAAGTACTACAACGACAAGTTCGACTTCCTCACCGTGATGCCGGTCTGCACCATCTACAGGCCAAACGACTACGCGGAAAACGTCCCTTACTGCGTCCCGGTGCAGAACAAGGTAAGGAATATCGGCGTGCCGATCTTCGACGACACAGCCGAGTTCGGCTCCAAGGGCCGGCTGCAGAGCATTGTCTACCACTCGTTCGGCTACGGCGCGATCCTCGACCACGAGGTGGGCCACAACTGGGGGATAAAGATCGGCGACGCCCTCGCTTTCTCCGGTGCCAATTGCCAGTACGGCCAAACCTACGGCTGGCACTATTCGCCCTATTCCACTTTGACCGGGCAGATGGCGGCCTTCCCCCACCTCGAGCTGAGCGACAACGGCGACGGCACCTACAATGTCAAGAAGTACTCCTACGGCGGTGACTACGGCATGACCGACCGCTGCTACTCAAAGCTCACTCTCTACCTGATGGGGCTCGTTCCCCCCGATGACGTGCCGCCGGTGATGATACTCACCGACCCGGACTATCCCAATTACAGCAAGATCCCGGCGGGCAAGTTCGATTCCTTCACCATCGAAGAGATCATGGCCGCCAACGGCGGCGAGCGGAGCCCGGCCCATCCGAACACGCAGAAGAAATTCCGCATGGGCCTGATCGTCGTCACCGACCACAAGCCGAGGGCGGCGGAGGTCGACTACTTCGCCTCGTTGATTAAATATTTCGCTTCGAAAGATGAAGGAAAGGCTTACCTGCAGCCCTTCAACACCGCTACCGGCGGGCGGGCCACGCTGAAGACTAAGATGCCGAAGGCAAGGGTGTTGAAGTAAAAGCTTCTCCGTCAACCAGCTTGTAAGGCGAGATTTATTAATCGGCGTGTATGGCGACCTTCTGCGACGATCAGCGACTCAAATCAGGAGGCCGGGAGCGAGACGGGGATTAATTGTCCACGGCGTCGGCATTGTTCCGTTTCTTAGATAATATTGGGTAGACGAACTTTAAATAGGCCAAGATAACGCCGATAATAGCGATGATCGTGCCGATGATCCACTGCCAGTATTCGCCGACGAAGGTGGCGACGATCCAGGGGACATTGATTTCGACGGCGATGGTTTCATCGAGAGAGATCAGGTCCTTGTTTTTCTCACCCGCTCCCTCAACAGCCAGGACGGCGATGGCGAGGAGGCGGAGCGAGCCCTCGCCGGAGGCTAGCGGTGTCACGTCCCACTCCCATTCGGTAAAGTCGGCTTCGGCGACAATCTGTTCCTCCGAGCTGAGGGGATCGATGCGGAAAAAATCCTGATCGCCCTGCAGAATGACCTTCATCACGGTTGAGACCGCCAGGGTTTGTTCGACAGGGATTCCCCTGCCCCGCAGGTTTTGCAGAAGCTCAGTTTTCAGGTCCTTGGATATCCTGACTTCGATACGTTCGGTGACGCCCTGTGTCATTTCAGTCGGGATGTTTTGTTCGATCTTTCCCTGCGGCAGGCTTTCGAGGGCTGTGTCCAGAACCAGCTGCGGGCTGACGAAAACTTGAGTGGCAAAACCAACGTTAAGCTCATTGACAGCATTGTGCCTGACTTCAACATGCTCGAAGACTCGGCGGTTAAATCCTTCGAGCATGAGCTCAACCCGGTACACTCCCGGCGGGAGATTTGGTAGGACGTAGATGCCACGATCATTCGTCATGACTTCCATACTTCTCATCAGGACGGGCGAGCTAATCCTGACAACTACTCCCGGAAGGGGTTCTCCCTCAGGGCCGGTAACGGTGCCTCTGAGAGTAGACCTTTGCTGAGCAACGTTAAATGCCGCCAACAAAACAACCGAAACGAAAACGGCAGATTTTAAGAGTTTCATCGCAATACTCCGTTAAACGTAAACGCGAAGTCGCTGTGCACTGGACATTAATCCTGTCTCGCAGCCCGGGCGCAGCTTACGTCTGATAGTAGGTCCAGATGTATCTCCAGACCGCCATCAGGTTGCCGATGCAGTCGGCGAAGATTTCGCGCGTAATGTCGGGGAGGATTGTGTCATCGCGGTTTTGCGGGTCGGCGACGGGGAAGAGTCGCCGCGCTCTGAGCTTGCCGGTGATGCAGACATCTACCATGAAGTCCATCAGGTGGTTTTTGGGAATGATCATCACTGTTATTTCCCGGTCGCGACAGTGCTTGAGACCGAAAGTGACGCTGTCGGAGAGGAAGTTGGGATCGGTAGACTCGTCGAGCCAGGTGAGCTCGAGTATGTTCTCCTTGATTGCCACCGCAGTCACCGCATCATCCCAGAGGGTCTCAAGGTCTGCGTGGGCGGTACGCTTGCAGTAATTACCGGCTGGCTTGCCGGACCTCGAGCTGTGGCTGGTTTCGTCGCTGCTCGATCGTCCCGGCGGGTCGTCGCGCAGGTCGCAGTGCATCGGCACGTGAGCATCGACGACATAATGACTGATGAGCAGGTAGAGGTACATGATCTGTTGGAGGTCGTACTGATCGTTGTAATCGCGGAGCTTGAGCATGTCGGCAATCGTGTTTGCCAGATGGTCGATGCGATACGGCAGGCCGCCGGAGAACTTGTAGAATGTCAGCCCGTCGCGCGTGAACTGTTGCCTGTCCTGAAGCGTGTGCCCCGGAAACTCGTCGTCGCAAAACAGCTTGAAGATATGAAACGGGTTCTGGTCATGGAGGATGTCATCGGGAGCCCAGCTCGCATCTTCAATTTCATCCTCGTAGTAAGCGAAGATTCTTTGTCGATGCACGGCGGTTCTGCGCTCACTGCTTTTCTCTCCGCCCGAAATGTACCTTTTACGGTTGCCGGAGAACTTGTAGGTGCAGTCCGCGCTCTGCCTTATAAGCTCGATGGCTTTGGCGGCCAGGTAAATGTGGGTGTTATGCTTCATGTTCAGCCTCCCTGTTGAGTCTCCGCGCTACATGCGGAGTAATCCTGCTTTTTCGGCAGGACAAGCAAAAAACCATTTGAGTGTTTTATACATCATAATTTGATATTTATATTTATGCAAGGGTCTTGAATGATGATGCAAGAGGAAGCAATACCCAACAGCTATTCCAAGCCTTACAACAAAAAAACAAGTTGAGTTCATAGGAAAGTATAGGGGGGTTAAATTTGGTATCAGGGCTGTTAATTGCTTCCTCGGTTTACGTGAAGGT
>DATKUA010000015.1:0-6692 GCA_035530855.1 Acidobacteriota bacterium
TTCAAAACCGCTGTCATTCCGGATCTGAGGGATGAAGATCTCTTGTAGCTGTTTATTAAACTGACCGGGATTAGTATGGATGTTAAGATGGTTTGGGCTCGATAAATGAAGAGTGAACTAAACGTTCTGATCACCGCCGCCTCGCGGCGAGTAGTGCTGATTCGCGGTTTCAGGGACGCAATCAGCAAGCTGGGCTTGAAGGGCAACGTCATCACTACCGACATCAATCCCCTGTCACCCGGGCTCTATTTCAGCGATCGCCACCACTTCGCCCCGCTCACCACTGATCCCGATTACTTCAATCGCCTCGAGGAAATCTGTCGGGAGGAGGAGCTCGGCGCTATTATCCCGACCATCGACGACGAACTGGTAATCATGGGCGAGTCTCGCGAGCGCTTTGACAAGCTCGGCGTGAGGATCGTCATCAGCCCGCCAAGCACGTCGTTCGTCTGCAACGACAAGTGGGAGACTTTCAAGTTCTTCTCGGAGCGGGAGATACCCACTCCCCATACCTGGCTTCCGGATCAGCTACCCGATCCGCGCGAGCTCCAATATCCTTTGTTCCTCAAGCCCCGCATGGGCAGGGGCAGTGTCGGCACCCATCCGTTACGCGACCCTTGGGAACTTCTGTTCTTTCTCGAATATGTGAATGAACCGATAGTGCAGCAATTTCTCGAGGGGCCGGAGTACACGTTGGACACCTTCGTCGATACCGACGGCAGCGTGGTGGCCGTTGTACCCCGCCGCCGCCTGTGGGTCCGCGCCGGAGTGATGGACAAGGGACGCACTGTGAACCGGCAGGAGTTGATTGACCTGGGTGTGCGAGTGGCGACCGAGCTGGGGATAGTCGGTCCGGCCAACATCCAGGTCAAATACAGCCGCGGCCGGCCATATGTTTTCGAGGTCAACCCGCGCTTTAGCGGCGGTATCGCGTTGACCATCGCCTCAGGCGTCAATTTCTGCGAGATGACTCTGCGGATGGTGCTTGGCGAAAAGCTGGAAGAGCGTCTGGGTCAGTTCCAGGACGGCCTGGTGATGATGAGCTATGAGGACAGCATTTTCCGCAGCATCGACACCGACGGCTACGACGACATCAAGAAACTGATCACCTGACAGCGAGATGCCTACCGGTAAGATACTCTTTCTCGACGGCAAATGGATCATCCACAACCGCGGTCTGCGCCGCGTTTTCCACAAAGCCGGGAAACACCCCGGTAATCCGTTGATCACGCCGACCGAACTCTGGGAGGAGCGGCGCGTGTACGCCTTCGGCTCGCTTATTCCGACTGACGAAGGCTACCGCCTCTACTATCAGACCTGCTCGAACAACCTGAGTGGCGCCGATACCGCCCTGGTATGCGTGGCGGAGTCGGACGATCTCGTACAGTGGCACAAGCCGTCGCTGGGCATCTTGCCTTTCCGGGAGCGCAAGGACACGAATATCGTGCTCAAGTGCAACGGCCCGAAGCCGCTCTACTCGCCGTCGGTGATCCTCGACGAGGAAGACCCCGATCCCGCTCGCAGCTGGAAGATGCTCTTCTGGGACGCGGCGGTGCCGGGCGGTCCGCGCGGCGGCTGTGCCGCATTCTCACACGACGGCCTGCGCTGGCGGCGCCATGGGAATAGACCCCTTTTCACCGAGCCGAACGATGTGCTGATCGCAGCGAAGGATCCGGCGGGTGGCTATGTCTGCTTCCAGACTCTGCTGCTGACTGACCCTTCGCAGGACTACCCGCGCGACAACCTGCGCGGTTGGCGGCGCGTGATCGGCCGCCGCACCAGCGCGGATTTCCTCAACTGGAGCAAGCCGGAGGTGATCCTGCGCCCCGACAGCGGTGATCCGCCCGACACACAGTTCTACGGCATGGCCGCATGGCCCGACGGCGGTACATGGCTCGGCCTGCTCTGGACTTATCACGCTGAATCGCAGACGAGCGACGTGCAGCTCACCTGGAGTCATGACGGCAGGGAATGGCACCGGCCGGACAAACGGGAGCCCTTGATCGGACTGGGAGCACCAGGCGAGTTCGATTCGCACATGATCTTCACCGCCTCGGCGCCGGTGATGTTCGAGGGTGAGCTGTGCATATTGTACGGCGGCTTCGACGGCCCCCACGACTCCCAGGCCCGCGCCGCCGCTATCGGCCTGGCAACGATGCGTGCGGAGAAGGAAATCCTCGCCAAGGATGCAAACTAAGGCAGCCTACTTTTTGGCGGAACTTCTCAGCGTTTCGAACATTTCCAGCGGCACTTCTAGGTTGCCGCAGCCGACGCCGAGCTTGACGTCCGGCTTGGAGTTGCCGTGGAAATCGCTGCCGCCGGTGACCAACAGGTCGTAGCGCTTCGCCAGCGCGAGGTAGTGAGCAGTCTGCTCCGGTGAGTGCTTCGTATAAAGCGCCTCGATACCCACTAAGCCGTAACCGGCAAGCTCCTCGACCAGGTTCTCCAATTCCTCGCTTTCAAGCTTGGTCTGGTATGGATGGGCGAGGACCGGCAGGCCGCCGGCGTCGCGGATCAGCTCGATCGACTCGCGCGGCCCCAGGCGCAGGCGGTCGAAGTAAGCAGCGGCGCCCTTGGCAAGGTACATGTCGAAGACCTCTTGCCGCTCGGCGCAATAGCCCTTGTCGAGGATCACCTGGGCGATGTGGTTGCGGCTGATCGAATCGCCTCCAGCCGCCGCGAGCACCTCGTCCATGGAGATACTCATGCCGAGATCGTTGAGCTTACCGACGATCTTGCTGTTGCGCACGTCGCGCCCGCCGCGCATGCCCTCGAGCGCTTCGAGCAGCCCGGGGTGCTCATGGTCGATGAAATAGCCGAGCATGTGAAGCGTGCCGGGGAGGAACTCGGCGGAAATCTCGACGCCGGGCGCCAACGCCAGCCCGGTTTCGCTTGCGGCTTCAAGCGCCTCGGCGACGCCGCCGACTGTGTCGTGGTCGGTGACGCCGAGAGCACTCAGCCCGGTCTCGACCGCCAGCCTGACCAGCTCTGCAGGAGACAGATCTCCGTCGGATGCCGTAGTGTGGGCGTGCAGGTCGCAGAGCTTTTGGCCGCTCACCTAGAACTCCATCGTGCGATAGGCTTCCATCAGGATCTGGCTGATCTCGGGACGGGTGAACTCGTCGGGCAGATCCTTGCCGTCCTTAAGCATCTCGCGCACCTTGGTGCCGCTGAGAAAGACGTGATCGCCGGTGTCGTGCGGGCAGGTCTTGTCGCTGGCCATGTGGCCGCAGGCGCGGCAGTAGAAGGTGTAGTCGAAGAAGATCGGGGTGATGCCGATCTCGCCCGGCTCGAACTCGCTGAAGATCTTCTGCGCGTCGTAGGTGCCGTAGTAGTTGCCCACACCGGCGTGATCGCGACCGACGATGAAGTGGGTGCAGCCGTAGTTCTTGCGGCAGATGGCGTGGAAAATCGCCTCGCGCGGTCCCGCATAGCGCATCGCGGCGGGGAAGACGCTGAGGTAGGCGCGCTCCATCGGGAAGTACTTATCGATCAGTACCTCGTAGCACTCCATGCGCACGTCGGCCGGGATGTCGCCCGCCTTTGTCTCACCCACCAGCGGGTGAATCAGTAGCGCGTCGACCATCTCCAGTGCGCACTTCTGCAAATACTCGTGAGCGCGGTGGATCGGGTTGCGCGTCTGAAAGGCGACGATCCGCTCCCAGCCCTTGTAGTTGAAGAAGTAGCGCGACTCGCGCGGCGTCAGCAGGTACTTCTGGAAGATCGGTTCGTGCACGGGCAGGTTGATCGCGGTGACCGGACCGCCCAGCAGCACTGGCGGCATTTCGTGCAACATCGCCACGCCCGGGTGCTCGGTATCGGTAGTGCGATAGACTTCCTTTGCCTCGGTCTCGGGATCGAAGGTGAACTTGTCGTTCACCTCCATCATGCCCAACACCGCGCCCTCGCTGTCTATCAAAGCGATTTCATCACCCTCACCGAGGCCATCCGCGAAGTCCTTGGGGACTGCGTGGACGATCGGCAACGCCCATGGCAGGCCGTTGGGCAGGCGCATGGTCTTGACAACCGAGCGATAAGCTTCGGACGTCATGAATCCCTGCAGCGGGCTGTAGACTCCGGTAGCCAGCAGTTCGAGATCGGAAATTCCGCGCTTGGAAAGAAGCGATTGGGGCAATTCACGGGCGCGCGCCAGCAGCTCACCCTTCTCTTCCGGGCTGCAGAGGCGGCTGATCAGCTTGCCGCCGTGGGGTTTTATGGCCATGATTAATCCTCTATTCTATCGATTAGCAAACACCCCGCCGGACGTGTAGGCCGCCGGGGGGGCATGGTCTAACACGTTTTCCGCTGTCGCGCAACAATTGTTCAAGGCAAACGTGCTTAGATATGTATCCTCCTCCGAGTCTAATATTGTCCTGTCTCTCAGCAGAAATGCCCGGACCATGCTTAACCCCGGTGGACTTCGTGAGAATAAACCCGTGAGAGAGTGTTGCCCGGAAAATAGTCGATGGAGTCTCGTATTCTGAAATCTGCCGTGAAACCAATAAGTATCGCAGCCAATGCGACCAGGTGATCCCGAGACTAACGAAATTCCCAGCGCGACGCTTCAGGACTATGAGATTCGGGCTACGTACATCATTGCCGCCGAATCGGCACATCGGAGGAGGCTTAACCGGAGACCTAGTTGCTGATGGACGCGGTAAAAAGATGCGATTGGCGCCAAGATTGTTGTGATAAGGATCGCATCGTCAGGCTCGCTGAAGCCGCAACTCATTGAATTTTCCCGGGAAAAGGGCTTGACCTTAAAGGCTCGATGACTATGATATGGAGTCTCAATTCGGGGCCCGGGGAGGGTTCCCGGAGTAACGAGTGGAATATATGATAATCGGCCTCGGATTGTTCTGATTCGACATCGTCCTCTTGCTCCCCCCTCCGGGGAGCGGGGAGCCGATAATTGATCATCTGGAGTTAGCGATGAAAGGATTCACCGTTTGGTTCACCGGCCTGCCCTGCAGCGGCAAGAGCACCCTTGCCCTGCGGTTGAGGGAAGTCCTCAACGAACGCGGGATTACTAAAGTAGAGATTCTCGACGGCGACGTGGTCCGCACCAATCTCAGCAAGGGCCTCGGCTTCTCGAAGGAAGACCGCGACATCAACATCCGCCGCATCGGCTTCGTCTGCGGCCTGCTCAGCCGCAACGAGGCTGTCGCCATCGCCGCCGCCATTAGCCCCTACAGTGCGATCCGCGCCGAAGTTCGCGCGATGATCGACAACTTCGTCGAGGTCTACGTCAAGGCCCCGATCGAGGTGTTGGCCGAGCGTGACGTCAAGGGGATGTGGAAGAAGGCCCTGGCTGGCGAGATCAAGAACTTCACCGGCGTCGACGACCCCTACGAGGCCCCCGAGAAGCCTGAAGTGATCGTCGAGACCGATAACGAAACGATCGATGAGAGCGTCGGCAAGATCATCAAGACTCTCGAGGCTCTTGAGTACATACCTCCCGCGGAGGACGATTCCTACTCCGCCGAGGAGGAGGAGAAGATCAAGGAGCGTTTGAAGTCGCTGGGTTACATCTGATCCGGCAGCGCTCGATTCAACATGGGTATTACCGGCAAGCATGGCAGGCAGAGGGTTTGTGTCGTCGGCCTCGACGGCGTTCCCCATTCCCTGCTCGCGAGGCTTGCCGGCGACGGCACGATGCCTGCCGTGGCGGATTTGATCTCTCTCGGCGAATTCTACCGGATGCGCGCGTCGCTACCCGAGATTAGTGCCGTCTCCTGGACGTCGTTCGCGACCGGCGCCAACCCCGGCCGCCACGGCATTTTCGGCTTCGTGGATCTCAAACCCGACTCCTACGAATTGCGCTTTCCCAACTTCCACGATTGTCGCGCGGCTACAATCTGGGAGCGGCTCGGCGGTGCGGGGGGATCCAGCGTAGTGATCAACCAGCCGTTCACCTACCCGGCGCGCTCGATGCGCGGCTTCCTGGTCGCCGGCTTCGTCGCCCTTGACCTGGAGCGAGGAGTATTTCCGGCTGAGCTGGCACCGAGGTTGAAACAGGTCGGCTACTCGATCGACATCGACACTATAGCCTGCCGATCAGACCGGGAGCGGCTGTGGCGCGAGCTGGACGAGACCCTCGAGGGCCGACGCAGGGCAGTCGAAATGCTCTGGGAAGAGGATTGGGATTACTTCCAGGTGGTGGTCACCGGCACCGACAGGATGCACCATTTCGCCTGGGATCACCTCGTCGATCCGGCGGCGGAGTTCCACCAATCGGCGATCGCCTATTACCGCAACGTCGATCGCTTCGTCGGCGAAGTGTGGAGCAGGTTTCGGGATTACGAGGGCGGCGATGAGGCGATCGAGCGCTTCTATGTCCTCAGCGACCACGGCTTCTGCGGCATCGAGCAAGAGGTCTATCTCAACCGTTGGCTCCAGCAAGAGGGCTACCTCGAATTCGACGGCCCCCAGGAATCGCTCGAGGAGATTTCCGAGTGCAGCCGCGCCTTCTGCCTTGATCCCGGCAGGATCTTCATCAACCGCAAAGGCCGCTTCCCGCGGGGTTCGGTTTCCGGCGACGGGGCCCCGGTCTTGGCGCAGGAGATCGCCGGAAAGCTGAAGCGCCTCGAATTCGAGGGCAAGCCGGTCATCTGTGAAGTGTTCTCTCGCCAAGAGATTTACAGCGGGCCGTTTGTGTCGCAGGCCGCCGACCTGATCGCCGTCGGCAATGA
>DATKUA010000016.1:0-6988 GCA_035530855.1 Acidobacteriota bacterium
TTCTGCCTTGTTCTTGGCCGTCTCGAAATCGCCGTCGGGGAATTCGGGGCGCTCGTCGGTCCTGACGTAGGTGACGGTCGGGTTGAACTCCAGGTCGCGACCCGGCTTTACACCTTCAAAGCCCTGTATTTTGGCGAGCTGACAAAGCTCGCAATTGTTACCGCGCTCCTTCGGATAGAGCCTGATTTGGTGAGAATTGCCTCTGGGATAATTGCGAATGGCATCAAATCCCCAAACCTGCGAGCCCTCGGAGCGCTGAAATGCGATGGAGTGGAAGGGTACCCGCATCTCCAGCGACCAGCCCCAGTCGGCGATAAAGCCGGTCGACTCGTAGATAGTGTCCCAGCTGATGTCGTAATCCTCGTTGGTCAGGATGGCGTCTTCCTGCACACCGAGCGGATTGGACCAGAGGATGTAGCTGCGGCGTTCGTCGTTGAAGGTATCTAGAATCACGCCGACGTAGTCGTCGCCAGGATCGTGATCGCGGTCGGAAAGGCGCGCACGGATCGCCGACGGCTCCGGATCGTAACAGCGAAATCCGACGAAGAGGGCATCTTCCGAGTAGACGAGCAGGACTTCCGTCTGCACCGGCGCGGGCGAGTTCTCCCCAGGCGATGTCTCGTATTTCAATTCCAGCTTGAGGGCTTCGCCCCAGAATTGCTCGTCCAGCCGGCCGTCCATTACAAGCGCGCCGCCAGTCTTTGGCACAAGAAACGGTGTGCCGTCGGTATCCTTCTCCGTTGCCTGTGAAGCGGAAGTTTCCGCCGCGATGCCCAGAATCGGGGCCAGGCAGAATATCAGTCCGATTATCAACGCTCTGTTCATTTGTCGCTCCTTTTGAGAAAGAGGATCGTAATCCTCGCCTCGGAAAAAGAGTGCTTGTTAACTAACAGCTGTAGTCAGAACGGCTTCCGTAGGTACAGCTTTCCCGCAGATGTTGAATGGTTTGTTTTCGTTGTCCTGATTCGGGCGACCAGACTCTAACTCATACCGTGGACGGCGTTCGCCACGGCATTACGGATCGTCCCGCAACAGGGGTTCGTCGTCGTCGGAGAAATCACATATGCTGCGAAGAAGGCGCCTGAATCTAAGCTCGATTTCCTCGTCGAAGGGGTAGCGCTTGTCGTCGACGATGTAAGTTTTCGTAATCTTGCCGGACCGGTTGCTGCGGATTTCGTAGCGATGGATTACGCCGTCTACAATTCTTGTGATGATCAGATACCCGTTGGGCTCTGTGATCCGGTAGAGCCAGTCCGCCTCGCCGTTGAGCTCGACATGCTTGAAATCGATTGACAGGTCGCCCTTTCCCAACAGTGCGTCGTCGACGTCGCCGGGAGTTATCTGTTCCTCATCGGCCTGCACCAGGGAGTCGTCAGACAGGATCTCCCTGTCCGGAGGAACGGGCCTCATATGCTTCTCCATCGACATCGACTCCATCCATTCGATGAAAGCCGCCGTCAGTACCTGGTCCTTATCCATGGATTCCAGCCACTGCTCGTATTCTGTCAAACGCAGCAAGTCATCCTTGCCCTGGATCGCTCTCCACTTCAGGTAGGCATCGGTGTAGACTTGTTCCTTCTCGATCTTCTTAAGCCATTCGTTGTATGCCTCAGAGTAATTCTGCTCATCCGAGCGCAATTTCCTGTACCATTCTGTGTAAGCATCGTTATCCTCCCCCGCCCTGCTCTCCTCGCCGTGACCGAATCTGATCAGAAGGCTGCGGAACAGCGCTGCGGCTTCCTCGTCGTAGGGCTGCTCGACGTCGTCGAGAAAGTAAGTCGTGCGGTATTGGCCGCCCCTGCCCACGCGCACTTCGAACCTGATGGCGGGTTCCTCGTCGTACTTGCAGAGAATTAAGAAAGCTTCGGGGGAGATCAGCTTGAAGTCGAGCGGACGGTCTAAATTGATCGTGCAATCCCTACCATCGAGAAAGAAGAGGTTTTGGAGGCGGCCGATCGTATGAATTCTGCCGCTGAAGGTCAGCGTCCGGTCGCCCTCAGGTGCATTTGCCCACGGCTGAAAGGCTGCGACAGGCAGCGCGAAGACCATTATCACCAACAGATAGAGAGCCGCAAAGGCCGGCTTCAGAGGTTGGCGGTTGACCTTGGGATTGAGGATGGAGAGCAGCCGCTTCTTGATATTCGAGCTGTGCGCCATCACGGCGGGAATGATTTTTTCGCTCTTGGGTCCGGCGAGGCGCAGATTCAGATCCATCAGGTGTCTGGCATAAGAAGAAGCGAATATCCCGGAGTTCAGCACCTGGTCGTCGCAGGCCACCTCTCTTTCGTAGTTCAGCCTGCGCATGACGATCCAGACAAGAGGATTAAACCAGAAGACTGCGCTGGCCACGACGGCGAAAAGATGCAGCAGGTTGTCGTTCCTTCTAATGTGAGCGAACTCGTGCTGCAGAACCGCTTCGACACGTTCCCGGCTCCAGTTCTCTGAGTCTGCCGGTAAAACGATGCACGGCCGCCGGATTCCCCAGGCCATCGTCACCGCCGTCATTTCGCTCCGCAGCAACGCAACCGGTTTCGCGAGTCGCAGATCGGCTCTGATTCGCTCGGCGGCTTTCAGCTGACTCGTGCTCTCTATACTCGACGCCATCGATGCGATGAAGCCGGCGCCGGCCCAGCGAACCAATTGGATGATCATTATCACCATCGCTCCGGATGCCCAAAGAAACAAGGCTATCCAGGGCAAGTGGTTGGTGATAAATCCGAGAATCGCACCCCAGAAACCGGCGCCTTCCTCAGGCCGCCCGTCGCCGGAGTCCGTCGCCGTTGCTGCCGGCTCGTCCTCGGTTGGGCCGGCGGCGGCGCTTGCTGGGGCGGAGTCGTCCGCCTCCACGCTCTCCTGAGGGGCCGTTTCCGGAAGCAGCGAGATGGCGGGCAATGGCGGCAGATTCCAGGTAGGCAGCAGCGAGGAAGCCGGGACGAGCAGGATCAGGCTGAGCAGGGCGCTGAAGAGGATGAGGTGGCGCAGAGAGGCCGATCCCCAGCCGAACAGCCTTGTGGTAAGCAGAGAAATACCGAGGAACAGCGTGCCGTTTACCAGCACGATCAGCAGCGCGCGGACGATATCGGGACTCATCGCTCTTCTCCTCCCGTTTCCGCCTTGGCTATAAGGGCATTGATCTCGGCGATGTCCTCTTCGGTGAGGGTGTCCTTCGCCAGGTCCATCAGGGCGGCCACGGCCCTGGGAGCCGAATCCTGGAAGAATGTCTTGAGCGTGTGCTGCATGGCCACCACGCTCGCCTCATCCCGCGGCACCGTAGGCGTGTAGATGTAGCTGTGCCCTTCCCGTCGGTGCCTGAGCAAGCCCTTCTTCTCGACCACACGGATCAGCTTGCGCACCGAGGCATCGCCGACATCCTCGGGCAGGTGCTCGACCACCTGCGCCGCGGTCGCTTCTCCGAGTGAATAAATCACGTCCATGATTTGCCGCTCGCGCTTGCTTAGCGCCAGGAGTTTCTTTTTGTCCATAACGATCGTGCTCCTTGTTTGAGAGCCGCATGAAGTGAAACTAGGAAAAATTTACTACTACGGCGCGGCGATGTCAAGGGAAAATCGGAAAAAATTACTTTTTTTGCTCCGGCCAGGGTGGGAAATGGTGTGGACAAACACTAAATTGGTAGCCGATGCGCTAAGTCATGAACACACCCGCATAAGTTTAATCTCATAGAATGCGTCTGCCGCAGGCAGGTACTGATTTCATCGAGTCGAGACGTCTCACGAGTCCGGGGTTGACTTACAATGGTACAAAGTGTATGTACTTGTTGTTAAGTACATACGTTTTGTACCAGGAGTCTTCAGATGGCAGGCGCGACGAATCGAGCGATTGATATTTTTCGTCAACACGGCGGCGTTATGCGCAGCGGGGAGGCGTTTAAGGCGGGCATCCATAGAAACGTGTTTTATCGCCTGCGCAAGGAGAGAATCATCGAGGAGATGTCGCGCGGACTGTATAGGCTCGGAAGGCAAGATGAGCTCTCGAATCCCGATCTTGTCATGGTCGCAATGAAAGTCGAGAAGGGTGTGATCTGTCTGATCTCCGCTCTGAATTTCCATGAAATCACCACTCAGATCCCACATGCCGTAGACGTCGCAATCTCTCCGGGAATCCGCGCCGCCGCCTTCGACCACCCCCCCGTCAATTACTATTGGTTCAGCCGCGCTTCTCACGAGGCAGGAGTGGAGAAACACAAGATCGGCGGGATCAAGGTGAAGATCTACAGCGCGGAAAAGACACTTGCCGACTGCTTCAAGTTCAGGAACAAGATCGGGCTGGACACCGCCGTCGAGGCGCTCAATCTCTACCGCGGGAGCCGGCGCGTCGACGTTGCCGGGATAATGAAGTACGCCAGGATCTGTCGTGTCGCCGGAGTGATGCGCCCCTATCTCGAGGCGATCATATGAACAGGCGCAGACCGAAGAATGTGATCGCGTCGATTCAGGCCCGCTTGAGGCAGAAGGCTCGCTCTGAAGGCAGGCCCTATGAAGAGTTGTGTACATACTACGCAATCGAGCGGTTTCTTTATCGGCTGTCGATATCACCATACGCAAAGATATTCATTCTAAAGGGCGCACTGATGCAGTTGATCTGGATGCCGGAATCGCCGCGCCCGACAAGGGATATCGATTTCCTTGGATTCGTGGAGAACGATGTTGAACAAGTAATGACCATCATCAGCGAAATATGTAAAACCACTCACAAGGAAACCCCAAGGCACATGGGCGACGACGACGATGATGATAATGATGATGGTAATAGTGGTGTTAGTGAAGAAGAGGACAAGAAAAAAATTGATGATGATGATCGTGATCATGCCGACCTGGCAGATGGCATAACATACAACCTTGAATCCATTCGTGGCGAGAGGATCATCGAACATGCCGAATATCACGGCATCCGTGTGACCTTCACGGCACATCTGGGGCAGCAAAGGATTCCTATGCGAGTCGATATCGGCATCGGCGATGAGGTTACACCGTCACCGCAGAAGGCGAGCCTGCCGGTTCTTCTGGACCATCCGGCACCCGTGCTTCTCGGGTATTCCGAGGAGAGCACCGTCTCTGAGAAATTCCAGGCAATGGTGAACCTGGGTGAGCTCAACAGCAGAATGAAAGATTTCTATGATATTTGGCTGATGGCGAGGAAACGCGACTTCTACGGCCCGACTCTCTCCAGAGCAATACAGGCAACTTTCAAAAACCGAAATACCGCCCTCGTTTCGAATCCACTTGCCTTGCAAGCATCGTTCGCCGATTTGCCGGGCAAGGCTGAACTGTGGGGTGCGTTCCTTCGAAAGAGCTTCGGTAGGGACGTGAAAACCGAACCTCGTCCATCCGATGATCTCAAAAACATCATCGCCGAGTTGCGAGCCTTCCTTTCGCCGGTGGTCGAAGCGTTGCTGAAAGGGCGAGTATTGGAGCGTAAGTGGATTGCCGGTAAGAGCTGGGAATAGCTCAAAAGCCCAGCGCTCCTGTCGTAACCCTAAGGCCTTCTTCACCCTCTCCGGCATGAAGTGTGTCCTCTGAAAACCTGTACGCCGGCTTACATGATCGCCCGGGTCGGATTGCGCTATAATTTATGCGCTTTTCGGATGAATTAATCCTAATCAGTAATTGCTCGTTTCTTGTCATGGTGGTGGAAAATGGACAGGAAGGACTTTCTCAAGAGTCTCGGGTTGGCGTCCGGCTGTATGCTCTTTTGCAGTGGCGGCCTTGGCGCGGCGATGCAGGAGGGTGTCCCCAACGATCAGCAGCGCAAGTTCCTCGAACGCTGGATCACCTCGCTCATGAACAACCTCGAAGCACAGTTCAGTACGGAGCAGATTACGGCGCTGATGGAGGCCTGCGGTCGCGACTGTCTCCAATCCAGCTCGTCATACCAGATGGCCGAGAGCTGCGGGGGACAGGTCGAGAAGGTTGTCGAGGCATTGGCCGGCGACCTCGGCAAAGAGAACTGCTACATGAAGGGCAACGAGATTTTCATGAAGCTGACCGGGAAATGCGCTTGTCCACTCGTAGGGCCGGGCCCCGAGACGCTGCCCGATTCCTACTGCATTTGCTCGGATGGCTTCATGAAGGAATTCTTCTCCGTGGCCGCGCAGAAGCCGGTTGAGGTCGAGACCCTGCAGACCTTCAAACGCGGCGGTTCCTGCTGTGAGTTCATCATCAGGATTCAGGCCTAGCGTCCTTGGATATCGGCTCACGCAAATTACAGGCGTTGTTTTCGGCTTCCCGCATCTGTTTCGAGCAATCAGGCAATGCTCTTCTGCGGCCCCCTCTGGGTGGAGAGGATCATCTCTATCTTGTTGCGCAAAACGCAGTTTTCAGAGTGCCGTCCGAACCCGGACTCGACGAAACCGACCACTCCATCCATGAAACCAGAAGATTCCTGATTTGCATCCTTGTTTAAAGCGTCTTCTTTACTCTCTCCGGCGTGAAGGGCGTGCGGCGGGGGCGTGTGCGACGGGGACGAACGGATCTTCATCAAAGACGCCGGCCGCATCTTCTTCCTCCTCCCACCCTCCTTGCCACGCAAGGCATTCATTCAATCACTGACAAATTGTGCTAATCCGGGATGGACGGTATACTATCTATGATGCCTTAATGCCGCGGTGAAAATTTATTGGATGTAGCGGTAGATTCTCAGGACTGGAAATAACGCAATGAATAATAAACATTTTCGGAGAGGCAGACTATTCACTAAAGACTGTTTGTCGCGTCTGGTTTTTCTGCTTGCCGTTTGTCTCATGCTGGTATCGCCGCCCGCCTCCACGGCGGACGAGAACGCCCGCCCCGGCGCCGGAACCGAAGAGAATCCGGACAGTATCTCCGAAACAACGCAGAACATCGTGGTGGACGGCAGGCTGGACGATGCCGCGTGGGAAAACGCATTGATCGTTGAACTCGACTACGAAACCTCCCCCGGTGAAAACACTCCGTCGCCGGTGAAAACCGAAGTCTACCTGATCCACAACAAG
>DATKUA010000017.1:0-4691 GCA_035530855.1 Acidobacteriota bacterium
AAGCTGCCTGAACTGAAGATTATCGTGTTGACGGAACCCTGGTGCGGCGACTCGATAGCGATAGTTCCCACGCTAATGCGTCTTTTCGAAAACATCGCCGGCGTCGACATGCGCTTTCTTCTGCGCGACGAGAATCCCGACCTGATGGATCTCTATCTGACCAATGGCTCACGCTCCATCCCCAAAATTATCATCCTCGATGAGGAGTTCAGAGTCCTGGCGCACTGGGGACCGAGGCCGAAGGTCGTGCAGGACATATACGAGAGCTTCCGAGCGGACATCGACGCCGGGCGTGTCGATAAGATGGAGGCGATTAAAAAGATCCGTGGCTTCTACTCAAAAGACAAGGGCAAAGCGATCAGCGAGGAATTCATCGCTGTTCTGCTAGATGCCTTGCCCTGATTCGCAAACACAGGGTTACAAATATGATCAGGCAAGCGGTGTTCGCCGTAGTCCTTGCCACGATTCTGTCAATAACCACACCAGCAGCCTGCGAAGACAAGCCGTTGAGCAGTCCGCCGGTGTCACTGGGAGTCGAGCTGATTTCCACGGGCCTGGACCACCTGACTTATCTTACCGCGCTGCCAGGGGACTCATCACGGCTGTTCGTCGTCGAGCAACCGGGCAGAATCCTGATTATCCGCAACGGCGACCTGATTCAGAAGCCCTTCCTCGACATCACGAACAAGGTTCTGGACGGCGGCGAGCGCGGGCTGCTGAGCATGGCTTTCGATCCCGATTACGAGAATAACCGCCGCTTCTATGTTAATTACACCAACAACGGCGACACCGTCGTAGCCCGTTATCAGACCAAAAAGAAAAATCCGAACGTCGCATTGAAGAAGAGTGAAGCGATCATCCTGCGCATCGAGCAGCCCTACAGTAACCACAACGGCGGCCAGCTGCAGTTCGGGCCCGACGGATATCTCTACATTGGCATGGGCGACGGCGGCTCAGCAGGCGATCCACTCAATTCCGGCCAGAACCTCACCAGCCGTCTCGGCAAACTGCTGCGCATCGACGTCAAGGAGCTGCCCTACACCATCCCATCTACCAATCCTTTTGCTAATCCTGTTGAGACCGGGATCGTCTCCCATCCTGAAACCTGGGCTTACGGTCTGCGGAATCCCTGGCGCTTCAGCTTCGACCGCAACACCGGCGACCTCTACATCGCCGACGTCGGGCAGAGCGCGATCGAAGAAATCAATTTCCAGGCGGCTGCAAGCCGTGGCGGCGAGAACTATGGATGGAACATCAAGGAGGGCTCGCAGGATTACAATCCCAACGGGCGCAGCAAGGCGGGGCTTGTCGATCCGATACACGAATACACTCATGCCAACGGCAACTGCTCCGTGACGGGCGGCTACGTTTACCGCGGTTCGGCAATCAAGGAGCTTCGAGGCGCCTATTTCTTCGCCGACTACTGCTCGGGCAGAATCTGGTCGTTCAAATACCGCAACGGCAACGTAACGGAATTCACCGAATGGACTCAGACGATCGGCGGCCCCTTCCCTTACATCACATCGTTCGGCGAAGACGCCGACGGTGAGCTCTACTTCATGGGGACTGTGAACGGAAATATCTATAAAATAATTAAGAGATAACGAATGTGAGTAATTCAGGGACCGGCGTTAAACCGGCCCATTTTTGTTTAGATCAATAATCGCCGACCGGGAAATCGGAGAGACTGTTGATCGGGTTTTCCGGGTTGAGATATCGAGCCAGGAATTTGTAGATCTTCAGCCTGATCTCGCGGGCGATCTTTGTATCAAGGCGATCGAAGCTATGCCCTCCCGGGTAATCTTCGAAGATCTCGTACTCGAACTTCTTGCCTTCGGCCTTCAACGCTTTGATCAGGTGCTCCACCTCGAGCACGTTGACATCCTCGTCGTTGGTGTTGGTGTGGATCAGCAACGGTGTGTCCTGCATCTTGTGGGCGTTCCAGGCCGGGGAGCGGCGGCGGTACTCGTTGACGTCCGCATAGGCCGTTTTTCCGATATGGTACTTGGCTGAGTAGAGATCGCGGTAGCCCTGGGTCTTGTAACCCATGCGCGCAATGATATCGCTTACCGGCACCCCGGCGAAGGCGCATTGGTAATCCTTCGGATGATCGAAGATGTTGAGCAGAGTTATCAGGCCGCCGTGGCTCCAACCTAGAATGCCGATTCTGTCCTTGTCGACAAACTTGTAATTCTCGATCATGTAATTGCGCCCGATATAAACGTCCTCAACCTCGAGTCCGCCATAGTCGATCTGGCGATAGAAGCCCAGGCCGTAGCCGGTGCTGCCGCGGTAATCGGTAGCGATGATTACGTAGCCCTGTTGCACCAGCTCGGTGACGATGTAGGCGTAGTAGGTATCGAAGTTTGCGTGAACGCCGCCATGCGGGAAGACGAGCATCGGGTATTTCTTGTTACGATCGATGTTCCTTGGATAGAAGATGTAGGAGTAAAACTTGATCGGATTGCCGGCACCCTGAGCCGTCGGGTTGGGTACGTTGCGCGGCGGTGGGCCGGTGTGGCGAACCTTCTCGACGACGATGTCGCCGCCGAGCCGGACAAACCAGGAGACGTCGTCGATCTTCTTCTCCAGAACATCTATCTGGTGTCCCATGTATTCCAGCTGCGATTCCAGATGCTTAAGAACCGCCATCATCCTGTCGGGAGTCGCCGGTGCCTCTTCCTCTTCCTGAGCGATGACATAAGTTGCCAGCAATCCCAGCAATACAAGTGCTGCGGCTAGCAGAGAAAAACGTTTCATGCCTACCCCCTGTGAAATCAGGTGAACGAAAACGTTCCCTTGGTTTATAAATCGTCAGGGAAGCCAGTGGCTAACGGAATCCGGGGACTCCGTAATGCCGGAATTACCAGCTTCCCGTTGTCAATCGAGTTCAAGCTTGGCGCGAATCGCAGCGGGAATTGCATCCTTATGAACGACGATGGTGTTCATCTTGGCGCGGATGAAGTTGGCGGAGAAGTAGCTGTAGCCCTCGTACGGACCCTGGTCCTCGGTCCCCCAGGAATTCTTTGTGTAGTAATAACGAGTGCCGTCCGCGTCGGTGCCGTAGCCGACCGTGTGCATGCCGTGGTCGTCGGTGCTCGACCAATCGTCGAACATCTTGTCGCGCTCGGCCTGAGTTACGGTCTTGCCTTCCTTGTCAGCCTCGACAATGCCGTATCCCCACTTCTTCTGCGAGTAAGTCTTTTCGCTGATATCGCCGCCGATCGCCACCGTGAAACCGTTTTCAATGGCGTTGTCGAAGATCGCCATGAAGTCGTCGATGGGAACGTTGAGATAGCCGTCGAAGTGGGCCCAGTTGTCCGGGACCTCCAGCTCGCAGCGCGAGTAGAAAGGCATGTACGAGAACGATGTGAAAGCGACGTAGTCGTCGGGTTGGAACTTTAGAATTGTGTCGGCGAACTCCTTTGGCGTCATCTCATTGCCATCGACGACGATCTTTTCCGGTGGCGCACCCATGTATGCGTCGAGGAGTCCCTTGAATCCCTTTTCCCATTTTCCTGTGGGAGAACCGCCCTTGATGACACCGTCGAGGTAGCCCTTGAGCGCCCTCGTGAACTCCCGGTGATTGAATTTATCCTCGCTGGGCCACCTGCCGGTGTAATCACTGTCCCTCACTGCGCCGAAGTTTCTGAACACCCACATGACATCGTGGGCCAGGCCGCCTTCGCCAAAGGTGTTGTTACCGTGCATGCGGATGTAGCGACGGGCTTTCTCGATGTAGGTCAGGTTGACGCCGTACATCTCGGAAAGCTCGAAGTCGCCGTTGCCGAGGCGATGGAT
The DNA here is from genome assembly GCA_035530855.1 of Acidobacteriota bacterium. GTDB lineage: Bacteria > Acidobacteriota > DATKUA01 > DATKUA01 > DATKUA01 > DATKUA01. Next base: position 3,802 of record DATKUA010000017.1, read on the forward strand.
CTCCGATTCGATGAAAGATATCGTTGAGAAGCTCCAGCAGGTGCTTGTGCGATCCTGCGATTTCACCAGCGTGCGCCAATACTCCTTTACCAAGGTGATTTCCTTTTTTTCAAGGTCCTGATCCTGCTGCTGGGCGCAAAGCGGCAATGAAATAATCAGCATGATTGCAAAGGCCAGGATCGACACTCCGACCGGATTGATAAGTCTTCGGGTCATAGCTTTCCCCTTTTCTATTAAAATCGTTCCTCTTTGAACTTTATACCGTTTGAGAGATTTTCACGCAACAAGAGTTATAGAATATGCATAAGAATAAACAGCCCCCCGTCTTTGCGGCCGGAGGGCTGTGTGGTCTTTACGACGATTACTCTCAGTCGATGCCGAGCTTGGCCTTGATGTCAGCTGGGATGCCGTCCTTGTGAAGCACAATGAAAAGCACCTTTGCTCGGACGAAGTTCTCCGAGAAGTACTCGTGCCCCTCGAAGGGTCCTCTCTCCTTGCCGCCGCTGTCCTTTACCAGGTACCAGGTGGCGCCCTTCTCGTCCTTGGCGATGCCCACAGCGTGTTCGAGGTGGTGGTCCTGGGTTCCCCAGCTGTCGAACAACGTGTCGCGCTGCTTCTGGTCGACTACACCGCCGTTGCTGTCCTCCTCGACGAAAGCCTGGCCGACGCTGGAATTGAATGTCGGCGCTCCCACATCGAGATCGAACACAACCGAATAGCCGTTGCTGAGCGCATTATCAATGATTTTGATGTAGGCATCGATCGGGACGTTGTAGAAATCGTCGTAGTGCATCCAGTTGTCGGGGATCAGCAGCTCGCCCTTCTTACAGCAAGGCATGTAAGAGTAGGAGGTGATCTCGACGTAATCATCCAACGGCAGATTGAGGACA
>DATKUA010000018.1:0-3909 GCA_035530855.1 Acidobacteriota bacterium
CAAATTGAGGATCGATTTCCGCATTAACCTCGTCGGCCGTTACCTTTTGCAGCTTGATGATTTCGGAGTGCGGCGGGAGCTTGTGGAAGGCCGTCGCCAGGGACACGGCTCCAAGGGGGATTATCAGGACCCCCAGGGCCCATAGGAGTAGACTTAGTATCAGAGCGGTGGGCGACCTGTTGACCAGCGCTGAGCACATCAATCCCAGCGCAATGAAAACCGCCCCGAACAGAAGCCCCGCCCCCAGCATGAACACTATGGCGAACCACTGTGCGGATCCGAAATTAATATTGTGTATGAACCTCAAGACCACCAAGCCGCTGACGAAGCTCAGAATCGTCGGTATCGACAGCACAACCACTCCTGCAACGAACTTCGCCGCGTAGAGCCGCCATCGGCCAGCCACCGTGGCGCACATCTGCCGCAGCGTGCCCCGCTCCTTCTCGCCCGTAATCGAGTCGTAAGTCAGGATTATCCCGAATAGGCTCGTTATCAGCGTGAACACGGCAAGCAGGTCGAAAGACGGGATCGCCGTGAGCAGCGGGTTGTCGGTCAGGCTGTCGGTGGCCTCGCTTGGCACCTCCCAGCGTTGGATACGCACGGCGTTGCCCAAGGCTTTCTCTTCCCCGGAGGCGAAAATGCCCAGCGGCGAAGGCGGGTAATGAACTATCGGTTCGAGCATCGAGGGGATTTTGACCTCGCCGGTGGCCCTGGCTGCTTCTTCAGAAATCTTGGTGTAGTTGTCCCGACGACGCTGAAAATCATCCCCAAGCACCCACACGCTCACCACAACCAGCACGAACGTCGTCACCAACGCCGCGGCGAAGCGAAAGGTTATCAAATGCTCGCGAATCTCTTTCCACAACAACACTCTGAACATCATCCATCCCTGCCGGTCCGATCTGGCTGTATTAACCTCCCGTGACGAGCATAGTATTCATCGCAATCGAACCATCTTGAACAATCAAACATAGAGCAAACCCGATGCCAAACAGCCGCAATTAGAATGCCCTTCCTATCATATTGATAAACAACCACTTATCCACACAGATGTTTCATCCCCGTCTTTTCGCACCGAAAAACGCACCACCGTTGTTATACTAACTGTAATGCCAGCGTTACACCTCCGGAATCCCAAGGCGCACCTTAGAAAACCATGCTCCAGCAATGAAGATTACAGCCCCCGGCGACGATCGAGCATGACAATTGAACGCGGCGTTCACTGAGGCCCGGTTTAACGCGTCTCTTATGGTGCCTGAGCCTGCGCGCGCTTGACTGCCTCCCGGTGCTCAAATAGGATTAGCCAGTCTGAAATTAGGCTATCCTATGAGGTACTAACGTGATAATGCCAGCAACGCGATTGAAAGTCGGGATGATCATCAAATTCAACGATGAGCCCTGCCGCGTCGCCGATGTCAAACATGTCACTCCCGGTAAGGGGGCCGGCATGGTCCAGGCCAAGATGAAGAACCTCAACACCGGCTACAACGTCGAACACCGCTTCCGCAGCGACGAGAAGTTCGAAAAGGCCTTCCTCGATAAGCGGAAAATGCAGTATCTGTATTCCGACGATGCGGGCCACCACTTCATGGACACGGAGAGCTACGAGCAGATCTCCCTCGACGACGAGGCGCTCGGCAGCGGCATCAGCTATCTGATTCCCGAACTCGAAATCGAAATTGAGTACTACGATGGCACGCCGGTCGCCGTCGAACTCCCCAACGAAGTCAACCTTGAAATAACCGAGACCGAACCGCAATTGAAAGGCGCCACGGCAAGCGCTTCTTACAAGCCGGCCACCCTCGAGACCGGCGTCGTGGTGCAGGTGCCCCCCTACCTCGAGGCGGGCCAAAAAATAAAGGTCGATACCCGCGATGGAACTTTTATCTCAAAGTCAGACTGAAAAACACCGTTTTCAGCTCCCCTTGTTGATCGCCCTGTTAACCCTGGCGGCATTCTGCCTTGCCGCCGTGCCTGCTCTTGCCTCACCCTTTCCGGCCGCCGCCGCGGATGAGCAGAAACTGCCCGAGAAATGGCGCAAATGGCTGGAGGAGGAGGTCGGTTACATCATCTCGGACCGCGAGAGGGATATTTTCCTCAAACTCGAGACCGACGAGCAGCGGGAACACTTCGTCGAGGGCTTCTGGGAAATCCGGGATCCCACCCCTGGCACGGAGCGCAACGAGATGCGCGACGAGCATTACCAGAGGCTGGACTACGTCAACCGCCATTTCGGCCGCGACTCCACACGCGAGGGCTGGCGCACCGACCGCGGCCGCATGTACATCATCCTGGGCAAACCTCGCGAGGTGAATCCTTATTCCAGCGGCGGAGCGGTCTACCCCCTCGAGCTCTGGTTTTACCAGGCCGATCCCTCCAAGGGACTGCCCGCCTTCTTTTACCTGATCTTCTACAAGCGCCACGGTTTCGGCGAGCTCGTCCTTTACAATCCCGTGGCCGACGGGCCGCAGGCCCTGGTCCCCAACGCCTACTCGCTGGAGCAGGCCTACGAGACCATCCGCAACATCAACCCCGAGCTGGCAAATGCCTCGTTCAATCTCCTGGCCACCGAATCGATCGCTTCGCGAAACACTCCCAGCCTGGCTTCGCTTGTGCTGTTCGCAAAAATCGAGGACCAGAAGAACAATATTGTCGACGTTTCCTACGCCGATCGCATTCTCATCGGTGAGGAGACGATAACCACGGAGTACTCCTTCAATCCCGATCGCCTGGCCCACGTGATCTCGCCCGCACTGGATGAGCGCGGTGGCAGCATGATCGCCTACGCTTTCGAGCTCGATCCGACGCAGATAGACCTCGGACAGTACGACGACAAGATCTACGGCGCCTACGAGGTCGACCTGCGCCTCGCTGAAGAAGGCGGCACGATCATCCACACGGATAAGTCGAGCTTCGACATCGAATTCAACAGCGGCGAATTCGAATCCAGAAAATTCAAATCCATGATGTACGAAGGTAACCTGCTCTGCCCTCCGGGCAAGTACACTTTCAGTCTCCAGCTCAGAAACAAGCTGACAAAGAATTACCAGACGGTTACGCAAACCGTCGATGTCCCCGCGCTGCCGCCCAAGGAGGCCGGCGCCGGGAATCTCGTCTTGGCCGGAAGCCTGACGCAATTGAACCCAAACGAAACGACGGTGATGCGGCCCTTCCAATTCTCCGGTGCCAAGCTCAGCCCCAGACCTGCCCGGAAATTCTCTGCCGACGACTCTCTCCTGCTTTTCTGCCAGCTGTTCCTGCCGCCGGAGCGTCGCAACGAAACACCGGGCGAAATCACACTCACCTACAGCTTTGTCACCGCAGGCGGCGAGGAGGTGCCGATCAGCCGCAGCGCCCTGCCCAAAAGACAGATCTCGACGTTGGGTGTGCAAAACTTGATGTCGCGTATCTCGCTGAAGGATCTCTCACCGGGCCGTTACGACCTGTTTTTGAGCATCGATTTCGGCACGCCCAGCGAGATAATCAGGCGCAGCACGACGTTCGAGATCACACCGGCGCGCTTGCCGGAGCCCACTGTGTTCTCTTCGGATCCCGTGGTGCCCGGCTCATCCGCCGTCAGATTCTCTCTCGGCCGGATGTATGAAAACAGCGGCAGGAAAAGCGAGGCTGAGAATTCCTACAAGGCCGGCCTGCTCTCCGACCCCAACAACAGCGAGATCCGGCTTGCCCTGGCGAGGCTGTATATGGATTCGGGGAAACACCAGGAAGCCCTGGAAGCCCTGCAGCCGTTGTCGGCGACCCAACCCGACAACCCCCAAATGCTGCATCTGACGGCCGAGGCCTACATGGGGCTCGAGCGCTACAGCCTGGCGGCCAAGTTCCTCCAGCGAATCGTGCTGGCGGAGGAGGGTGTCACCACCGAAGTGCTCAATCTGCTCGGCGAGGCGT
>DATKUA010000019.1:0-3103 GCA_035530855.1 Acidobacteriota bacterium
CCCGCTGAAGGGCCTCAGCGAGGAGCGGATCGTAGAGTTGTACAACCGGGAGTTTTCGCGCGCGATCGATCCCCAGGCCCTAGTCGCCAGGAAACACTCTTATTTCCGGGAGAAAATTTATCTGATCAAACCGATTGAGCCTGTCGTGGCTTTAGCCCGTCGACATGCTGGAAGGCTTCCGATGGCCGTGGTCTCCGGCGCGAGGCGCGCGATGGTGGAAACCACGCTCGAGGTGTTGAGAATCATGGAGTTGTTCAATGTGATCCTCACCGCGGACGATGCATTTCCCCAGAAACAGGATCCGCAGATATTCCTCGCGGCGGCAGAGTTGCTGGGTGTCGAACCTCGCTTATGTCAGGTTTTCGAGGACGGTGATATCGGCTTGGAATCGGCCCGCAAGGCAGGCATGATTGCCACTGATGTGAGGCAGGCCTGAAACTGCAACCGCAGTGTGCTTCAAGTAATAAATACGGTAAATCCAATGCACGCGAAGAGTGCAATCATGTCAAGAGATAGCTCTTATCGGTTTTTTTAAGATTTTTGATATCGGAAAGAGATGTGGGGAATATCGATTCAAAGTTGGTTGGAAATATGTTAATTTCGGCGAAACTCCAGGTCAGGCCTTTTGTCAAAGTTTTTGCGGTTTCAAGCGTGATGTTTACCGACCTCGGAAAATAGAGGGGGTGGGAGATGCGATCGAAATCGATAATCGTCTCGTTGCTGGCGTGCTCGTTATTCATTGCGGCTAACGCCGCCTCAGCAATTTCTGATGATCTGCCTAAGGACTTCGCCACCTTCTTCGGCAGGGCGTCTGTCGATCTTCTGGCCGGCGAGCTTCCGGCAGGAGCGAGCCTGGGTAATCCCGCACGCGACGACAGAGCGTTCCCCGGACATTACAACTGGGCGGTGCAGACGGACCCGATGGTGGTCTTCGGCGATCTCATCGACAAGTTCAAACGTATGGCCGACATCAAGTCCGCTCGCGGCAGGAACGAGCTCGGAAATTGGTATGCGAGTGTTTGCACCCAGTGGGCCGGTTACGGCCTGGACTACGGCAGCAGCGCAGCCAATGCGCGCGACCGGGCGACACACTATAACTGGGCCGGAAGCTCCTCGACGAGCCTGGATGCGGTCAAGGGTGAGATCAGCAAGCGCCTCCTGATCATCTTCAGCCATTACCGGAATCAGAGCGTAGCTGAGCTGTTGCGCAATTCCTCGCTCACCAAGCTGCTTGGTGATGTCAATATGGGCGATGCGACTGGGGAGCAGTCGGAAAGCCTGCCCAGCGGAAAGGACATTGCTGAAGCTTTTGCTGCAGCCGCCAAGGGGGCCGCGCAGAGTGCCGCCGATAAACTGGGGAATTTGCCCATCGGCGACGTCGACTCAGAGATGCCGTGGGATCCGCCGGCGCCCGGGGTGGCCAAGATCAAGGATGTGCGCGCCGATCCGCTCTACCGCTTTGGCGAGATCGTCTCCGGAGCAAAGCTCTTCATAATCGGCTGGAACCTGGGCACCCGGCCGGGTCGCGCCTATATGGTCTTCGACAAGCCGATCAATGGCTTAATCCAGATTGATCTGCAGCCCTTCGACTCGCGTGGCTGGGCAGCCTGCTGGTTCGACGAGGCTATCCTTGCCCGCATGCCCGACATCGGAAAAATCAGCGACAAGACGAACGGTTACCTCATTCTCGAATTGCCCAACGGCCAGCGGGTGCGCGACATGGTGTTCCTCGGCGCGCCGGAAAACTGATGGACATTTTTCCATGCCGGAGTCGATAGAAACAGGGAACGGCCGGCACCTCCAAAACGACAAACCAGGGGACTCGATCCGATGCCTTACCTTTTCGTTCGCCAAAAAGTGGAAGATTTCGATAAGTGGTACGCGGTTTTCGCGTCGCATGCCGAGGCCCAATGCGAGGCGGGCCTGAGGGATCTTCAGCTCTTACGCGACAAGGCGGATCCGAACGTCGTGGTCTGCTTCTTCAGAGTCGAGGATCTGGACAAAGCACGAGAGTTCACCGGCTCGGGCGACGCCGAAGACGCGCAGGTCGAATCGGGTATCATCGGCGAACCGGATGTCTTATGGCTCGGTGAAATTTGATCTGCTTGGCTTGTAGAGCTGCTTGATTTGTTACTCATTCTTAATTCTTAAAACCAACAGCTTTCGCTTCAGTTCCTGCTGCAATGTGACATCGCCTTATTCTAGAACATCTTTTTTCATTTCATGGTAATCCCGTTCCCTTATGAGGCGGTTGTAGCTTTAGATCCGCGCAGGAGTCATGTTCCCGGGGAGGAATCCCTTGAAGAAAACCGGCGAAAGGCTCCCAAGTAAACGTGAACAAGGGATTCGAATCCCTACCGTTTAAAAGAGTCAACCAGAGAGACAACACGCAGGCTTTCTGCTATCTCATTCGAATCTTTTTCAAGGCAGCCGGTTATTTTCACCAGCTTTGCCTGACCGGGAATCAGATCGAAGAAGTTATCGCTGAAGAAATCCCCCGGCATGGCGCTCTCGAGATAGACACCCTTGGCGAAACGCCTGCAGGATAAGTGGATTACCCAGCCTTCCTCGACTTTCTCGACGTCGTACATTATCTCCGGCTCGGGGAGGTTCAACTCCTTGAAAGGATGAAAGAAGTATTCATTGCTCGAGACCACCTCGCCTTCGACGAGCAGCGCGCATTGCAAGAAAATTTCCTTGGTGTCCCGCTCAGCGCTCAGCTCGGCTTTATCGAAACTCTTAACAACCTCGCTGGAGAGCGCTTCGATTAGCAGGTCGGTTTGAAATTCTTCGAGTATCTTTCCGCTGAAATCCATCAGTCTCGCCGTCAGCACGGCTTTCACCGGCGCCGTCCTGTCTGAAACGACATGGATATTGATCCTGCCGTCTTCTTCGTTTGGGCTGACCAGGATGTCGTTGTAGAAACGCCGGGCGTAATAGTGCAACGCCTTCCAGCGTCCGTAATAATCGATGCCCGACCACGAGGCGACGGGCCAGCAGTCGTTGATCTGCCAGTAGAGGCTGCCCATGCAGCGTGGTTTGATCCTGCGCAGATGCTCCGCACCGATTTTGATGCCCTCGGCCTGCAACAACTGGCTCACGT
>DATKUA010000020.1:0-14087 GCA_035530855.1 Acidobacteriota bacterium
TATCCAGTGGTGATGTCCTTGCCGACTAATTGTAGGGGGGTCATTTATGGCCCCCGTCTTTCGCGGCGACGGACAGTGAACGCAGCGTGACAAAGAAAAACGGGCGGCTTAATCCGCCGCGGCGGACAAGTTCATCCGCCCCTACCTTCCATTGATTAGGTCGTTGCCGACTAATTGTAGGGGGGACATTTATGGCCCCCGCTTTCGCGGCGACGGACAGTGAACGCAGCATGACAAAGCAAGACGGGCGGCATAAAAGCCGCCCCTACTATCCAGGGTGATGTCCTTGCCGACTAATTGTAGGGGCGCGATTTATCGCGCCCGTCTTTTTTTCTTACGCCTTGATGATGGGCAAATAATTAGGGGACGGTCCCGCCACCGGCGTGGTCCCCGCTTCGGATACACGAGGTCTCCAATGCGACGAGCGATAATCCTGTCACTGGTGTGTTTTCTGGCGGCTTCCAGCGTCTCCTGCGCGCTGCTGCAGAATCTGGACGAGCGCGTGGAGCGCTTTCTGGCGCGGCTGGCGGAGTTGGTCGAGGGCTGGGAGGCGGGCGGCCTGCTGCCGCCGTTGCTGGCCGAGCGGATGCGGGCGGCGGTCGAGGACGCGCGCGATGACTGGCGCGCAGGCAAGGCGAGGCTGCTGCAGACGCTGGAAGAGGTGCTGGCATGGCTGGCGGGGCGGACGGCCGATCTCAACCAACTGGACGCCGCCTTGGAGGACGCCTGTGCCGACGGCATCCTCAGCCGCAGCGAGGTGGTCTACCTGCAGTCGAAGCGAAGATAACCGACCCACTCCCATGCCGTGCGAAGGGGCGCCTGCAAGGGTGCCCCGTTTTTTTTGTGTACGCTGCGTTTCAGCACACCGGCGGTTGTGTTATTCTCCATGCATCCGATCAGAAATGAGACATCAATTAGGGGGTGGAATATGTTTTCTCGCGTATCGGTCCGCTTCGCGTTGGCGTTGATCCTGGCGGCGTTGTTTTCGATTCCGCAGATGTCGTTCGCCCAGTTGTGGGAACAGGAGCCTGAGAAGCTGACCGATTCCGGCGGCACCGATTCGAATCCGGTGATCATCTGGTGCGAGCACGGTTTCGCGGTGGTGTGGTTCAGGAGCAATCAGCTGCGCTACACGCTGCTCGACGAGAACTGCGATCAGGCCAAGCAGCCGGTCACGATCTACTCCACTTATTGGGAATTTCAGGACAAGGTGTGCGACATCGCCTACCGCGACGGCTACTTCTACGTGGTCTTCCTCGAGCCGGTGACCGCCGGCAAGCAGGTGATGCTGCAGCGCGTGCATTACAATTACGATCCCATCGGCGCGCGGGTGCAGTTGACGACCGGCAGCTACTCCCACGCCTTCCCGAGGCTGGTGTGGAACGGCAAGGAATTCGGTCTGGCCTACATCCGCGCTCACGCGGGCCAGGGCGGCTACGACGTGATGTTTCAGCGTTTCAACAGCCAGATGGAGGCGATCGGCCAGTCGAAGTACATTGCCGCCGGCAGCGAGAACAAGCATTTCCTCGACCTGGTGTGGAGCGGCAAGTTCTGGGGGCTGGCATGGATGCATGATACCAAGACGATCGTCTTCCAACGCCTGAAGCGTAACGGCAGGCTGAAGCAGGCGCGACGCACCGTGTTCTCCTATCCCGGTGCGGAATACAATCCGAAAGGTCTCGACCTGATCGTGCGCGACGGCAAGGCCTACGCTCTGGCGTTCAGTTGGCGCAAGGATCAGAGCGAGGTCGAGCAGGTTTACTTCCAGCGCTTGCGGCGCAACGGCAAGAACTTGGGCCAGCCCGTTCGGGCCAGCAACACGACGGTGGGGGCGCGCTTCCCGGCCGTCACCTGGGACGCGCTGCAACGGCATTACGGCGTGTTCTGGAGCGACGGCAGGGACAAGGGGATGCCGCCCTCCTACGGCATCGGCATCTACGCCACACTTCTCGACGCGAGAGGTGTGGACTACGTGCGGGACTATGCGCTCGACCTGAACCAGTCGGACGACTACCAGCCGGCGGTGGCCAACAACGGCGACGTGGCGGTGCTGGTATACACCGCTCAGTCCGGACTGAAGGCCGATATCTATGCCGTGAAGATGATTTGCGAGGCCTGGTAGCGACAACGCTGGCGGTCGGTCTCAGAGCCCCTCCTTTAATTAATCCCGCCCTGGGATATAATTAGATAGTGGTGTGGTTACCGAAAAGGGGTGGGCGATGTCTCAGGTCTGGAGCAAGAGCGGCCCTCGGCGCGGGGCCCTGGTTTATGCGGCGTTGCTGGCGAGCTTGCTGGCGTTGGTGGCTTCGTCGGTTTGCGCCGAGGCGGAGGAGGTGCGCAAGTCGGCTTTGGCGGGAAGCTGGTACCCGGCCGACGCGACCGAGCTGCAGAAGCAGATCGACGATCTTCTGGCCAAGGCGAACGCGCCGGACCTCCACGGCGAGCTGCGGGCCCTGATCGTGCCGCATGCCGGCTATCAGTATTCGGGCGCGGCGGCGGCTGTCGGCTACAAGTGCATCGGCAAGCAGAAGATATCGCGGGTGATCATCCTGGCGCCGACGCACCGCGTCGGCATCCGCGGCTGCAGCGTGCCGAAATACAGCGCCTACGAGACACCGCTGGGCTTGGTCCCGCTCGACGCCGAGGCCTGCGCCGAGCTGCGCAAGCACGCCCTGGTGAGCGAGAACCGCGGCGCGCACGCGCAGGAGCACTCGATCGAGATCCAGTTGCCGTTCCTGCAGCGGACGGTGGGCGAGTTCAAGCTGGTGCCGATGCTGGTGGGGAACCTCGATTTCGACGGCGCCAGGTCGGTGGCGGCGGTGATTCTCTCGCTGCTCGACGACGAGACACTCCTGGTCGCCAGCTCCGACTTCACTCATTACGGCGCGCGCTTCGGCTACCAGCCGTTCACCAAGGACATCCAGGACAATCTGCGCGACCTCGATCGCGGGGCCTTCCACTCGATTCTCGACGGCGACGCAAAGGGCTTCCTCGAATACACGCGTGAGACGGGGGCGACGATCTGCGGCGCCCTGCCGATCGCCATGCTCCTGGAAGCGATGCACGGCAGCACCCAGTCGATGCTGCTGGCCTATTACACCTCGGGCGACCTCACCGGCGACTGGAGCAACAGCGTTTCCTACGGCTGCTTCTGCTTCACCGACAAGCGCGAGCTGCTGAACGAGGCCGAGCAGGAGATGCTCCTGCGGCTGGCGCGCGAGACGCTCGAGTCGTTCACCAAAGAGGGCAGGATTCCGTCGCTGAGCCTGCAGAGCTACAACATCACGCCGGCGATGATGCGGATGGCCGGCGTGTTCGTGACGCTGAACAAGGACGGCAACCTGCGCGGCTGCATCGGCACCCTGACCGGCGTCTCGCCGATCGTCAGCGCAGTGGTGGAGAACACGACGAAGTCGGCGGCGAGCGACCCCCGCTTCTCGCCGGTGAAGCCGGCTGAGTTGCCGCAGATCGAAATCGAGCTCTCGGTGCTGACCGAGCCGCAGCAGATGAAGGACTACCGCACGATGCGGCTCGGGACCGACGGAATCATCCTGCAGAAGGGCAGCCGCTCGGCGGTTTACCTGCCGCAGGTGGCGACGCAGACCGGCTGGGGCGTGGAGGAGTTCATGGAAAACCTCTGCCGCAAGGCGGGCCTGCCGCCGGGGTCGCACAAGAGCGCGGGAGCGAGGATCTACAGCTTCCAGGTGCAGAAGTTCGCTGAGAAGAAATAACGCCGGGCGGCTTAACGCGCGGCGGCGGCCGGTGTCGGAACTGGTGAGAGTTTCTTATGAGCGGGAAGAACAAGAGCAGATTCGGCAGGCGCGCTTTCCTGCGGCGGTGCGCGGCGGGGGCCTCGCTGGCCCTGCTGCCGCCGGCCTCGGCGGCTTCGGCCGTGTCCTGCGCGGCGCCGGTGAGAGGCTATCCCGCGAGCCCGGTGATTCTGGCCCGCTCGGAGCGCCTGAAGATCGTGGGCGGGAAGGCCGACGGGGGCGAAATCAGCAGGCTGCTCGACGCGGCGATGGTCCGCCTGACCGGCGCGGGCAACGAGCAGGAGGCGTGGCGCAGCCTGTTCAAGCCAAGTGACGTGGTGGCCCTGAAATTGAACTGCCTGGCGCGGGGAATCGCGACGCGGCCGGAGGTCACGGCGGCGATCGTCGAGGGCTTGAAGTCGGCGGGCGTGCCCGCGCACAATATCGTGATCTGGGAGCGGACGAACCGCGAGCTGGAGGATGCCGGCTACAAGCTGGCGGCCAACGCACTCGGCGGCGGCCTCGGCGGGGCGCGCTGCCTCGGCACCGACGCGATCCGCGGCGGCGGCTACGAGGCCGAGCCGGAGATGGCGGGTGAGGTCGGCAGCTGCTTCTCGCAGGTGCTGACGCGCCTGGCGACGGCGGTGATCAACGTGCCGGTGCTCAAGGACCACGACCTGGCGGGCGTCTCCGGCTCGATGAAGAACAACTACGGCGTGATCCACAACCCCAACCGCTACCACGACAACAACTGCGATCCCTACGTCGCGCACCTCAATTCGGTCAACCACCTGACGGGCAAGCAACGGCTGGTGGTCTGCGACGCGATCACCGCCCAGTGCAACGCCGGGCCGGCCTTCAGGCCGGAATGGGCTTGGGGCTGGGGCGGGCTCCTGGTCTCGCGCGACCCGGTGGCGCTCGATGCCGAGGGGGCGCGGATCATCGAGGAGCAGCGTAGGGAGAAGGGCCTGCCGACGCTGGCGGAGGCCGGGCGGCCGCCGCGCTGGCTGGAGACGGCCGTGCAAATGGGCTTGGGTAACGGCGGGCCGGGCGCCTACGAAACGGTGGAGGTCGGCTGATGAGCGGCAGGGATAAGTTCGACGGCTTGATCGACAACTGGGGCGGCGGGCTGCTGACGCCGGGCGTCGGGCGCCGTGACTTCCTCGCGCGCGGCTGCGCCGGCCTCTGCGCTCTACCCTTACTGGGTAAGCTCGGCGGCCTTCCGGTGGATGCGGCAGACGACGCCTACGTGCGCGAGGCGCGCTACTACAAGAAGCTCGACGGCCTGCGGGTGGAGTGCGAGCTCTGCCCGCGCAAGTGCCAGGTGGCCGACAAGGAGCGCGGCTATTGCGGCGTGCGGGAGAACCGCGGCGGCGACTACAAGACGCTGGTCTACTCGCGCGTGGTGGCGTTGCACATCGACCCGATCGAGAAGAAACCGCTGGCGCACTTCCGCCCCGGCAGCCAGGCGCTCTCGCTGGCCACGGCGGGCTGCAACATCGAGTGCAGGTTCTGCCAGAACTGGAACATCTCGCAGTTCCGCCCCGAGCAGGTGAATGCCTCGACGATCACGCCGAAGGGGATGGTGGATATCGCGGTGGAGCGCAAGGCGCCGATCATCGCCTACACCTACTCCGAGCCGGTGGTCTTCTACGAGTACATGGCCGACGTGGCGGCCGAGGGCAAGCGGCGCGGGGTGGAGAGCGTGATGATCTCCAACGGCTACATCCAGCCGCAGCCGCTGCGCGACCTGCTGCCGCTGATGGACGCGGTCAAGATCGACCTCAAGGCCTTCACCGAGAAGTTCTACGACGAGAGCTGTAGCGGCAAGCTGCAGCCGGTGCTCGACACGCTCAAGATCCTGGCGGAGGCGGGCAAGTGGTTCGAGATCGTCGTGCTGATCATCCCCACGCTCAACGACGACCCCGCCGAGGTGCGCGAGATGGCCCGCTGGATCCACGGCGAGCTCGGGCCCGACGTGCCGGTGCACTTCAGCCGCTTCCACCCGACCTACAAGATCAAGAACCTGCCGCCGACGCCGATCAGCACGCTGGAGCGCTGCCAGGCGATCGCGGCGGAGGAGGGCATGCACTACGCCTACTGCGGCAACGTGCCCGGCCACCCCACCGAGTCGACCTACTGCCCCGCCTGCGGCAAGGCCGTGATCAAGCGCTACGGCTACACCATCCTCGAGAACAACATCGCCGACGGAAAGTGCCGATTCTGCCAGAGGGAGATCGCGGGTGTGTGGTGAGGGGCGGAAAGCACTGATTATTCTCTTCCTTTGATTTTCCGATGATATTGCCTTTGGCAAGCGTTGTCTGGTTACCTTGGAGCGCACGGGCTCACCTTGACGTCTATTAATATGTATACTATATTGTAGACAGAATGGAGGTGGGCAATGTCGGCCAATAGCGCAACTATGCGTGTGAACTCCAGGACTCTTCGAATCATTCGCGAGCTTGCCGCCCGATTGGATAAGAAGATGAATACCGTTGTAGAGGAAGCAATCGAGCAGTATCGCCGCAAAGTATTTTTCCAGAAAGCGAATGAAGATTATGCTGCATTGCGCGGTGATAAAGAGGCTTGGGCTCAGATAAAAGAAGAGCGAAGACTCTGGGATGCAACACTTCAAGACGGTCTTGAAGGGAAATAACTGGTGATAGCACCCGCGTTTGGCGAGATCTGGCTGGTAAGCCTGGATCCGGTGCGAGGAGTCGAGCAGGGATCTGATCGGCAGGGGAACGACAGGCCCTGCCTGGTCGTATCGGTTGATGATTTCAATTTCAGCCCGGCCGAACTTGTGGTGGTCGTGCCTATCACATCGACCATAAAAGATATGGAATGGTGGGTGGGGATCAAGCCTCCTGAAGGGGGGCTGGACCGCCCGTCGTCTATCATGTGTGAGCAACCGCGGGCGATTGATTTCCAGGAGAGGTTTTCCAGGAAGCTCGGAAGTGTCAGCCACGATACGATGTCAGCTGTACATGAGAGACTCCGCTACCTACTGGGGCTTTAGCAAAGGATTCTAAATCCTGCTGTCTCCGTTATCCCGCTTTAAACCGCCTGTCGCGAACACCACTTTCCTCCCCGGCGAAAGCTTGGGTGGCGAATCATTCCCTCTGCTATTTAACGTTTCTTGTTGCAGCGGTCTCAATCGGCAGCCACAGACATCGAGGTAGTGCCATGCGATTGAAAGCCGCAGTCTGCGTGTCAGTCATTGCAATTTCCTTCGGGCCCGCTTCCGCCGCCGGTGAAGACCGTGCCGCCGAACTGCGCGAGAAGCAGGAGTTGATAACCTCGGTCAACCTGCTCAACGGCCTGCACCTGAGCGGAGAGCAGATGCAGAAGCTGCTGCAGATCAACCTCGAGGGCGAACGGCTGCGGCGGGAGTACCTTGCCGCCAACGAAGCCAAGATCAGCGAGGCAGAGCGCCGCTATGCCGAGCTGCTCGACAATTTCTCAGAGGACCGCCCCGCGCCGGAGGAAACCGAGCGCGACGCCCAGGCGTTGAAGCAGGAGTTGCAGGAGGCCGATGAAGCCTACCGCGCACGGGTGGCCGAGCTGGGCATGGAAATCGAACGCATGCTGACCGAGGGCCAGCGACGGACGCTGGCGACGTTCAAGCCCTGCCTGATTCCGCCGCGCGATCTTCGCGAGCCCGCCAGGGCCGGCCAGGCGAGCGCGGCAAGCAGGGGCGCGCGCGTGCTGGAGAACTACCGCAAAATGATGCAGCGCGCCGTGGAACTGGAGAAGCAGGCACGGTCCCGCGACGCCTACAGGAATTCGGCGGTGCGGAATCCCTACCGTCCTCGCGCAGGCCGTCGCGATCCCGGCCTCTTCGCAAAAGATCGCGTGCGGGAGGCTTTCGCCGAACGCTTCTTTCCGCGCTACTTCGAGTGGGTGGAGCATACCGGCGAGTTGAGCGAGGGTGAGAAATCGGCGGAAGAGCAACGCATCCTGGCGGTGCTTGACCGCGGCGCGGCGATGAGCGACGAGGAGTTCTCGCTGAACCTCGATCAGCTTTCGGAAGAGGTTTTCGCAACACTCGAGGCGCGCGAGGGGGAAATGCGCGCGGCGATGGACGTGCTGGCAGGCAGGCCGGGTGTGCCGGGAAGGGCCGCCCGCTTTCTCATCAATCCCGGTTTGATTCCCATCCTGGAGCAGAGAGCCGATAAGTTCGCGGAGGGCGTAAACAGACAATAACGTCGTGCCTTCCGTAGATGGACAAGGGGACAGATGGCTGTCTGTCCCCTTTTTTTGCATTAGACACAATGAATTTCACTTCGGAAAAGGGGTCAGTCCTAGAATTCTAGGCTATGATTCTTTCCCAGATACAGATTCTTGCCGCAAACAAAGGCTAACCAACGAAGACCTAGAATTCTAGGACTGACCCCTTTTACGCTGTCGCCTCCTACGCCTTGACGATCTTCTCCCGCCCTTCGGAGACGCTGCGTGTGGCGTTGCGGCAGTCGACCACCAGCTGCGCGGCGGCGACCAAAGCGGCGTAGTCGACTTCGGTGTGGTCGGTGACGATCACGATCGCGTCGTAGCCGGCCAGCTTCACCGGATCCCACTCGATGCTGCGGATGCCGGCCAGCTGCGGGTGTTCGCGCGTGGGTGGGATGGCCGGGACGAAGGGGTCGTAGTAGTCGACCTGCGCGCCGCCGTCGAGGATCATCTTGAACAGATGCAGGCCCGGGCTCTCGCGGGTGTCGTCGACATCCTTCTTGTAGGCCATGCCCGACAGCAGGACCTTCGCGTCGCTGAGGCTCCTGCCGTGGCGGTTGAGCGCGCCGATCAGCTTGCCGACGACGTAGCCGGGCATCGAGCTGTTGATCTCGCCGGCGAGCTCGATGAAGCGCGTGGGCGACCCGAATTCCCGCGCGCGCCAGGAGAGGTAGAAGGGGTCGATCGGGATGCAGTGGCCGCCGAGGCCGGGGCCGGGGTAGAAGGGCATGTAGCCGAACGGCTTGCTGCTGGCGGCCTCGATCACCTCCCAGACATCGACGCCCATCTTGTCGTAGATCACCTTCAGCTCGTTGACCAGCGCGATGTTGACGGCGCGGAAGATGTTTTCGGTCAGCTTCACCGCCTCCGCCGCCGAGGTGCTGGAGACCGCCACGGTGCCTGTGGCGATCTTGTCGTAGAGCGCCACGGCCGCCCTCAGGCTGTCGGGGTCGTGGCCGCCGACCACCTTGGGGATCTTGCCCAGAGAGTACTTCGGATTGCCGGGGTCCTCGCGTTCGGGGGAGAAGGCGAGGAAATAGCTCTCGCCGGCGACGAGGCCGCTGCGGTCGAGCACGGTCTTCATCTCGCCGTCGGTCGTGCCGGGGTAGGTGGTCGACTCCAGCACGATCAACTGCCCCGCGCGCATGTGCGGCCGGATCGACTCCGCCGTGCCGATCACGTATGAGAGGTCGGGCTCGCGGTGGCGCCCCAGCGGCGTCGGCACGCAGATCAGCACGGCGTCGGCCTCGCCGATGCGTGCAAGGTCGGCCGTTGCCTCCAGCTTGCCCGATGCGGCGGCTTCGGCGACCTGCCCGGCGGGGATGTGGTGGATGTAGCTCTCCCCCGCGTTGAGGTGCCCGACCTTGAGGGGATCGATGTCGAAGCCGATGACGCGGTAGCCCTTGCGGCAGAACTCTAGCACCAACGGCAGGCCCACGTAGCCGAGGCCGACCACCCCCACCACCGCCGCGCCGTCTTCGATCTTCTTCAGCAGTTCGTCGATCAAGATACACTCCAGTTGTGTTTGGGGAACCTATTGTAGTGCAGTTTACATAGCCCGGTCACGCCGCGGGCTGGCCGACCTTGTGCTGCGTGCCGCAGTGGGGGCAGGCGATAGTCTGCCCGGCGAACTCCGGCGGCGCCTTGAGCTTGGTGCCGCAGGCGCAGGCGATGAAGGCGTACTGGTTGAGGCGCCAGAGCATGTCGGTGGTCTCGCGCACGCGCTCGAGATGGCTGCGGCCGTCGACCGCTTCGGGCTTGCGCGACTCCACCCGCTCCGCCGCGCGCAGCGAGCCCGAGGGGATGACGCCCACCGGCCTGCCGGTGACCTTGCGGAAGGAGGAGTCGTAGTCGGCATAGCCCGCCCCGCCGGCCATCGAGCGCAGGATGTTGATCCGCTTTTCTGCCGGCGGGTGCGTGCTCCAGAGTCTGGTCTTGGCCTTGGCGCCCTTGGCGTGCATCACCGGGTTGATGATGTAGCTCGGCGCGGTCACGCGCGAGACGTTGGCCATCTTCTGCGTCGAGCCCGAGATCTTCTCCAGCGCGCTCGCCAGCCCCTCGGGGTAGCGGGTGAACTGCGCCCCCGACGCGTCGGCGAGGTACTCCCGCTTGCGCGAGATGGCGAAGTAGATCAGTTGGGCGATGACCGAGGCGAGCAGCATGATCACCACCGCGATCAGCATGATGATGATCTCCGCGCCGCCACCCTCTTTCGACGAGGTGCGCCTGCGCCCCAGTCCGCCGTAGATGAAGGCGCGCAGGCCGATATCGGCCACCAGCACGATCGCGCCCATCATCACGCCGATCATCATCATGTAGAGGATGTCGCGGTTCTTGATGTGGCCGATCTCGTGGGCGATGACTCCCTGCAGCTCGTCGCGGTTGAGCCGCTCGAGCAGCCCCGCCGTCACCGCCACCGCCGACCTGTCGGGATCGCGGCCCGTGGCGAAGGCGTTGGGGGCGTCGTCGTCGATGATGTAGACGTCGGGCATCTTGCCCATGCCCGCGGCGATCGTCATCTCCTCCACCACGTTGAAGAGCACGGGGTGGTCCTGCTGCTCGATCTTGCGCGCGCGGCTGGCGGCGAGGAAGATCGAGGCACCGCTGTAGTAGCTGACCAGCGCCAGGATCGTCCAGATGACGAAGGCGAAAAAGAGGCCGATCAGCCCGCCGCCGCCGGGGGCGAAGAGCTCGCCGAGGAACCAGCCGAGGGCGAAGAAAAGCGCCGCCATCATGCCGGCGAGGATCAGTGAGCGCCGCTTGTTGGCGCGGATCTGCTCCCACATGTCAGAACTTTACCTCGGGCACCGCGCGCTCCGCCTCGTCCTCAACCTCGAAGAACTCGGCCGCCTTGAAGGCGAACATGCCGGCGATGACGTTGCTGGGGAACATCTCGATCTTGTTGTTAAAACCCATCACCGAGTCGTTGTAGAACTGGCGCGAGAAGCTGATCTTGTTCTCCGTCGAGGCAAGCTCTTCCTGCAGCGCGAGGAAGTTCTGGTTGGCCTTGAGGTCGGGATAGTTCTCAGCCACGGCGAACAGCGAGCGCAGCGTCTGGCTCAGCATGTTCTCCTTCTGCGCCTGCTCGGCGACGCTCTCAGAGATGTTGACCGCCTGCTGGCGTGCCTTGGTCACCGCCTCAAGCGTCTCCCGCTCGTGGTGCATGTAGCCCTTGACGGTCTCCATCAGGTTGGGAATCAGATCGTGCCGCCGCTTGAGCTGGACGTCGATCTGCGACCAGGCGTTGCGCGTCTGGTTGCGCAGCCGCACCAGGGTGTTGAAGAGGATGATGACAAAAACGATCAGGACCGCGATGATCCCAAGAATGATCCACACAGCTAACATGGCATCCACCTCGCTCAGGGTTTCGTCAGCCGCCCGAGGCCGCGCGGCCGACATTGAACGTTTCGCCCAGGAACTTGATTACTTGCGCCTCGCCGCCCCCGGCGCCGCGCATCTGCTGCGCGACGAAGCCGCCGAGCTCGCCGGCGTCGAACCAGAGGCCGTGGCCCTGGGGGCAGCGGTCGATGAGGATCTCGCCCACCTCCATCTTGTTCATCTTGGCGTTGCAGCGCGGGCAACGGCGGTACTTCTCCGTCGTCTGCGCTTCGGGAAAGGCCGCCCAGTCGGGCAGCTCGATATCGATCCCCAGCGCGTGCGAAAGCAATTTCAGCTCGCCGGAGTCGAACCAGATTCCCTTGCACTCGATGCAGTAATCGAGCTCGATGCCTTGCCGCTCGACCACGATCATCGCCTTGGAACAGGCCGGGCAATCCACTTCAGCCTCCTTTGCTCGGGCGGTTATCTGCGCTGTTACGGTTGATGACTATTATCCGCAAGCTTCCGCGCGTGTCAATTGATGAATCACGGCGGTTGACGGAGATCGAGATATATTCTGGAAATAGGTCCCATTTTGGGACCATAAATACTTGACTTCCATATGGGAGCGCAGTATGATGAGCAATGCGCATCATTTCAAGAAAGATGCTTCGCGGGTTTTATCATCAGCACCCTGATGCCAAGGCTCCCCTCGACGCGTGGTTTCGTGAAGCCAGGAAGGGAGAATGGACCTCACCGCTGGATGTCAAGGTATTGCATGGGACCGCGAGCATTTTGAAAAACAACAGAGTGATTTTTAATATTGGAGGAAACAAATATCGATTGGTCGTCTGGATTAATTACAGAAAAAAAATAATATACATAAGATATGTTGGAACGCACCGGGAATACGACAAGATTAATGCAGAGGAGATATGATGATTCCTAAAGTGATCAAATCTGACGATGACTACAAGGCGGCATTGAAGAGAATCGATGAAATCTTTGATGCTGAGGCGGATTCACCCGAGGAAGAGGAACTCGAACTGCTGGTCACGCTCGTCGAAGTCTATGAGGATGAACACTATCCGATCGATCTGCCGTCCCCTCTTGAAGCGATCAAATTCCGCATGGAACAGCAGGGTCTGACCCGCAAGGATCTCGAGCCGTTCATCGGCAGCCGGGCGAGGGTCTCGGAGGTGCTCAACGGCAAGCGCCCCCTCTCTCTCAAGATGATCAGGGCCCTGCACAAGGGTCTCGGCATTCCGGCTGATGTCCTGCTGCAGGAGGAGGGGGCCTCCATCCCCGAGGAGGATACCCGGATAGAATGGTCCAAGTTTCCCATTACCGAAATGTACAAGAGAGGCTGGTTCGAAGGATTCGAGGGTTCCCTCAACGACGCCAAGGAGCAGGCCGAGGAATTGATCAAGGGTCTTCTGGAGCCGGCGCATAGCGTCAGCCTGTTAACCGCGCACTGTCGTCAGCATGTCCGCAGCGGTTCCAAATCCGATCAGTATTCGCTGCTGGCCTGGCTGGCCCGCGTGGTTTCCCTCACAGCGAAAAAGAAGCTGCCGGATTATGAGGGGGTGGCTGAAGACACTGATTTTCTTAACAATCTGCTGCGGCTCAGCTATTTTGACAATGGCCCCGCCTTGGCCAAAGAATATCTTGAAAAACACGGCGTCCACCTTGTCGTGGAAAAACACCTGCCGAGAACCTTTCTCGACGGCGTCTCAATGATGTTGCCCGGCGGCAATCCCCTGATCGCGCTTACCTGCAGGTACGATAGGGTTGATAATTTCTGGTTCACACTGCTTCATGAACTGGCTCACATCGCGTTACACCTGAGAAAAGACTCGGAGGATTGCTTCGTTGATGATTTAAGCGTGGAGAATGAAGACGTCAGGGAGATAAAGGCCGACAAGTGGGCGGAGAACACGCTTATCCCTCCGCGCCTGTGGCAGCATTATGCCGGCGGCAACCTGAGGGAGAAGGCGGTCGTTCTCGAGATTGCCAAGAAGCTGGGAATCCATCCCGCCATCGTAGCCGGGAGAATCAGGAAAGAGCTCGATGATTACACGCTATTCAGCCAACTTACCGGCACCAAGCAAGTGCGCAAGCTCTTTTTCTCGAGCAACTGATTAATTAACGGAAGCCCTATGAAAATCCTCCTCACCAACCACCACCTCGCGCTGCTTGGCGGCACTGAGACGGCGAGCTACACGCTGGCCTTGGCATTGCGCGACGCCGGGCACGAGGTCTCTGTGGCGACGGTCGAGCCGGGCGCCGTCTCGGAAGCACTGGAGAAGGAGGGCTTCGAACTCACCGTCGAACTCGGCGGGTGGCGCGGTCGCCCCTTCGACATCATCCACGCCCATCACAACGCCATGGCCCTGACGGCGCGCTACCACTTCCCCCGCACACCCATGATCTTCGTCGGCCACGGCATCCTGCCAGAGCTCGAGCAGCCGCCGTCGGTCGACCTCGGCATCGGCGTCTTCGCCGGCGTCAGCGAGGAGGTCAGCGAGGCCTGGCGCGCAAACTACGGTATCGAGCACGCCGAGGTGGTGCGCAATGCCGTCGACTGCGAGCGCTTCCGTCCCCGCGAGCCGCTTCATTCCGAATTGAGACGCGTGCTGGTGCTGAGCAACCACTTCCCCGACGAACTGCGGGCGGTTGTCGACCGGGCTTGCGAGTTGGCCGGCGCCGAGGTCGGCTATACCGGTCTCGAGGACGGCGCGGTCTGGAGCACTGAGGCAGTGATCAACGGCGCTGACCTGGTGATCTCGC
>DATKUA010000021.1:0-19048 GCA_035530855.1 Acidobacteriota bacterium
GGGTCGAAGGATCCCAAGTCGATGCTGCTGCGCTTCCACACGCAGACGGCCGGTTCGACGCTGACTGCGCAGCAGCCCGAGAACAACGTGGTGCGAGTTGCGTTGCAGGCGCTCGCCGCCGTGCTCGGCGGCACCCAGAGCCTGCACACAAACAGCCTCGACGAGGCGTTGGCGCTGCCTAGCGAGAGGACGGTGGAAATCGCCTTGCGCACGCAACAGATTATCGCTTACGAGAGCGGTGTGGCCGACACGATCGATCCGTTCGCCGGCAGTTACGCGATCGAGAGCTTGACCAACGAAATCGAGCGCCGAGCAGCCAGGTATATCGAGCGGATTGATGAAGTCGGCGGCGCGATCAGGGCGATCGAGAACGGCTTCATCCAGGGGGAGATCCAGGATGCGGCTTACCGTTATCAGCGGGCGATCGAAAAGGGCGACCAGGTTGTTGTCGGCGTTAACCGATTCCGCAGCAGCAAAGCGGAGAATGAGCCGGACCTGCTGCGCATCGACGAAACGGTCGAGCAGGAGAAAATCAAGGAGCTGGCCGATCTGCGTTCATCGCGCGACAACGGCGCGGTCCGCTCTTCCCTGGAGGGCTTGAAACAGGTGGCTTCGGGCAGCGGGAACGTGATGCCGCCAATCCTTGAGTGTGTTCGTCGTTACACGACGCTGGGAGAGATCTCCGACGCACTGAGAACCGTTTTCGGCGAGCATCAAGAAATTCTTACGGTTTGAGTGGAGACAAAACGGGGCCGCCGTGTGAGACGCGGCCCCGAAGTGTGTACGCCGCCTGCGGACTACTCGTCCTCCAGCTGTAGGCGCTCCGACAGGTGTTGCTGGACTGCGCGTTCGAGTAGCCGGTTGATCGGGAACTGGTGGATGTTCATGTAATAGAGCGCGGACTCGATGAACGCCACCTCCGGAATCAGGCCTATCATTTCGACATTGGCGATGCTGACGCCGTAGCGCCGCGTTTCCATGCGGATCGCCTCTATCACTTTGTACATTGGCTTCTTGCGGTAGTTGGAGATCGAGACGGTGAGCTGCATCAGCTTGCGCTCGGGCTCGACGCCGCAGTAGGAGTGGACGTGGACGATATCCTCGACCGCCTGGTTGATCACCTGGGCGATGCCTTTGTCGGAAGTGTTGAGCAGGACCTTGAAACTGATCAGTGGATAACGGGCCCCGATGATTGTGGCGCCGAAATCGGGTTTGAACTCAATGGGGCCGAAATCGGGTCTCCAGCGTGGGATCTTCAGCTTTTGCTCCAGCCCTTCGTATTCGCCCTCGCGGATGTTCTCGATGTCCCTCCTGCTGGGCACTTGTGCTGATTCGGCGAAGAGATAAACCGGCACCTTGAAGCGCTCGGCCACCTGCTTGGCGAAGTCGATGGATAATTCGACGACCTCTTCGATCGGCACATCTTTGAGCGGCACGAATGGAAACACGTCTACCGCGCCGATCCGCGGGTAGGAGCCCTCGTGGCGGCGCATGTCGACATGTTTCATCGTTTCTTCATAGAGGACAAAGCCTCCTTGAAAGATCACATCGGGCTTGCCGGTGAAAGAGATGACAGTCCGGTTGCGGGAAGTGTCTCTGGAAACGTCGAGCAGGATCAGTCCCTTCACTGCCTGTAACTTGTGCACGAGAAAGTCTATGAATTTGACGTCCCTGCCCTCGCAAATGTTTGGCACAACCGAAAGAATCTTGGACATATTGGAACTCCCTTAGAAAATACCCAGCAGGATACCGGCGGCGATGCCGGAGCCGATTACACCCGCTACGTTCGGACCCATTGCGTGCATCAGCAGGTGGTTGTTGGGGTCGTACCTGCGCCCGATCAACTCAGAGACCCTGGCGGCGTCGGGGACCGCCGAGACGCCGGCCGAGCCGATCAGCGGATTGATCTTATTTTCCTTGGAGAGGAATAGGTTCATAAACTTGGCGAAGAGGATTCCGAACGCGCTGGCGACGATGAAGGCGAGGCAGCCGAGAACGAAGATGAGGATTGACTTGGTGTTGAGGAACACCTGCGCGGTGGTAGATGCGCCAACTCCCAGGCCAAGCAGGATGGTTGCGATATCGATGAGTGCGTTGGCGGCTGTCTTGGCAAGGCGGGCGGTGACACCGGATTCCTTTAGCAGATTGCCGAAGAAAAGCATGCCGAGCAGCGGGATGGCGCCGGGTGCGATCATCGTGGTCACCAGGAAAGCGATGATGGGGAAGATGATCTTCTCCCGCTTGCTGACCTTGCGGCCGGGCTTCATCCGGATCACCCTCTCTTTCCTGGTAGTCAGGAGCCGCATGATCGGCGGCTGGATGATCGGAATCAAGCCCATGTAGGAGTAGGCGGCGATGGCGATCGGACCGATCAGCGATGGCGCCAGCTTGGAGGTGAGGAAGATGGCCGTCGGGCCGTCGGCGCCTCCGATAATGCCGATCGAGGCCGCGGCCTGCGGATTGAAGCCGAGCCACAATGCTCCGAGGAAGGTTGCGAACACTCCGATCTGCGCCGCCGCTCCCAACAGAACCGTTTTTGGGTTGGAGAGCAGCGTTGTGAAATCGGTCATCGCCCCGATTCCGAGAAAGATCAACGGCGGCAGGACACCCGAGGTGATCAGCGAATAGATTATGCCGAGCACCGAGTTGGCGGTTGTGTTGAAGGCATACTGGTGGGTGATCGGGTCGATCATGTAGATCGAGATATTATTGAACAGTTGCAACGGCAGCGGGATGTTCCCGATCAGCATTCCGAAGCCGATGGGCAGCAGCAGCAATGGCTCGTAGTCTTTCACGATCGCCAGGTAGATGAAAACCAGGCCGACGACGATCATGATCAGATTCGTGTAATCCAGGTTGACCAAGCCGGTGCTGCCGATGATCTGTTCGAAGTAGTCCTGGAACTCGCCGGTCTCGGCGTCGGTGAAATCCATGCCGACGTCGAGTTGGTAGGCGAGTCCGGTCGACCTTGTTTCTTCAACCGAGATGATCCGGAAGTATCCGACCAGCCTGTCGCCCTTGAGCAGCTTGCCCTTGGTACCTTTGCGGATGCCGTCTTTGTCGCCTTTGTCGAGGAGGAAATAGCTGTTTGAATTCTCGAAAGTAAAGGCGATATCCAGCAGGCTGAGCGTCTCGATGTCGACCCTGTCCAGTTCCTTCAGCAAGTGATCGCCGGCCAGCGAGACCCTTGCGATGGATACGGCGTCCTCCGCATTTAGGATTTCAAATCCGCCGATTGTTTCCTTCCTGGCGTCGAGCAGAGTGCCGAAGGTGCCGATCTTGATGCCCGAATCGGTGCCTTTTAGCAGGCGGATGTACTGATCCTCGGTGTGGACCACTTTGAATTGGTCACCGGCTATGGCTGCCACAGGAATCAGCAGCACAAACAGGATTGTAAGCCATTTTTTCATGGTGCTCCGAACCCTTAAATTACAACAGCGAACGCCTCTTTCTGCGTAGCTTGATCATAGGGTGGTCATCATCGGGCGGGTTACCTCGACGAGTTTATCGCCCTCGGCGACGTTGTCGCCGTTGCGGACAAATATCTTCTTGACCATGCCGTCGTGCGGAGCCTGGATCTTGTTTTCCATCTTCATCGACTCCATCACCAGCAGGTCCTGACCCGCCTTTACCGTGTCGCCCTCATTCGTCAAAATCTCGAGAATCATCCCCGGCAGGGGAGAGGTAACGCTGCCGGCGAGTCCGGCGGAGGTGGTCACCGTCCTGGCCTCTTTCAGGGGTGCCTCCGCCTCGGCGGGCTGTCGCTCAATCCTGCGGACCGGCGACGGGGAAATTTCGCTCTGCCCGAGCTGTTCGAGTTCGACATGGTATTCCTTGTCGTCGACGACGATCCGGGCGTACTCGGCGGTGATCTCCTTTACTCTGGCCTTGTACTCCTTGCCGCCGATCGATAAGACATATTCACGCATCTATCGAATCCTCCGCTGAGGAAACAGTCTGATAAATCCGGTCAAACAAGGCCGGATGTAGGTTGCCTGTCTTTGAAAGTAAACTTGCTGACCCTGTAGGAGTAGCGAAGCCGCCGCTCCACCTCAAGCACGGTAGCGATCACCGCCACGACGTCGGGATCGACGTCCTCGATGGTTACTTTGGTCTGGACCGAGCCCGGCCCTGGCCTGCTGCGGTTCTTCAGCGACTCAACCAGATTCGGCACGAAGCTGAAGGCCGAGATGATCAGGCTGGTCAGGATCAAACCGATAAAGACTACCGACATACCGGCGACGGCTACGGTCAGCGCATCTGCAAGTTCCACGACGAACCCCTTCTACAGTGGGATGTTGCTGATCTTCTTATCCGGATTGGAGTCTCGCTTGCCTGCCAGCATCTCCAACGCCTTGACGATCCGAAACCGCGTGTTGGCCGGCTCGATGACGTCGTCGATGTATCCTTTGCGGGCTGCGGAGTAGGGATTGGCGAAGAGGTCGAGGTACTGCTGTTTCAACTCCTCCTTCTTCGCCGCCGGATCTTCTGCCTCCTTGAGATCCTTGCTGTAGATGATCTCCACAGCGCCTTCGGGTCCCATGACGGCGATCTCGGCAGTCGGCCAGGCGAGGTTGACGTCGCCGCGGATATGCTTGGAACTCATGACGCAGTAGGCGCCGCCGTAGGCCTTGCGGATGACGACGGTAATCTTGGGCACGGTGCACTCGGCGAACGCGAACAGCAGCTTGGCGCCGTTGCGAATGATGCCGCCGTACTCCTGTGTGGTGCCCGGCATGAATCCCGGGACGTCCTCTAAGGTAACGATCGGGAGATTGAAGGCATTGCAGAAGCGGACGAAGCGCGCCGCCTTGATCGATGCGTTGTTGTCGAGCACGCCTGCCATGACATTGGGCTGGTTGGCCACGATGCCCACCGAGCGGCCATTGAAGCGCGCGAAGCCGATGATCACGTTGGGGGCGAACAACGGCTGGATTTCGAAGAAGTCATTGTTGTCGACCAGGATGTCGATGATCTCCTTCATGTCGTACGGTTTGTTCGCCTCGTCGGGGATGATCGTATTCAAGCGCTCCTCGATGCGGTCGATCGGGTCGCTGTTCTCCACGATCGGGGTAACCTCGCGGTAGTTCTGCGGCAGGAAAGAGATCAGTTTCTTAAGCGATGCGAAGGCCGCTTGCTCGTCGGCGAAGGTCATGTGCGCCACGCCGCTGCGTGTGGCGTGGACCGATGCGCCGCCCAACTGTTCCGCGGTGACCTCCTCACGCGTCACCTGTTTGACGACCTTCGGGCCGGTGAGAAACATGTAGGAGTTTTTCTCGACCATCAGGACGAAGTCAGTGATCGCGGGCGAGTAAACCGCCCCGCCGGCGCAGGGGCCGAGGACAAGTGAGACCTGGGGCACGACGCCGGAGTAGAGGACGTTCTTGAGGAAGATGTCGGCGTAGCCGGCGAGGGCGTCGACGCCCTCCTGGATGCGCGCTCCACCGGAATCGTTGAGGCCGATCAACGGCGCTCCGGCCCTGGCGGCCATATCCATGATTTTAACGATCTTCTCTGCGTAGGCCTTGGATAGCGAGCCGCCGAAGATCGTGAAGTCCTGCGAAAAGATGAACACCAGCCGCCCGTTGATCGTCCCGTAGCCGGTGATTACACCGTCGGTCAACGGCTGGTTCTTTTCCATGCCGAAGTCGGAGCAGTGGTGGGTGACGAAAAGGTCGAACTCCTCGAAGCTGCCCTCGTCGAGGATCATTTCGATCCTCTCGCGGGCCGTGTACTTGCCCTTTTCGTGTTGCTTCTCGATCCTCTTCTCACCGCCGCCCAGCCGTGCGGTTTCCTTGCGGTTGGCCAGGTCTAACAGCTTTCTTTCAATACTCATATCTGCCTCAGGTGCAAGCAGTTAACATTCAACTGTTCATGCGGGCACGATTTAAAAAACCGGTCCGCGCCCAAACGGTCGTGCATTATACCCCACTCCGTCGACGAGTGAAATTAATTGTTGAAACAAATATAAACAGCGGTCTTCTGGGAAGGGTTAACGGCGGGATTGTGGCATCGTGCGCGTTATAATTCTTTGAATGTGGCGGCGTAAATAACTGATACAGATGGTTTTATCAAGGCTTTCTAAATAACCGGTGAGGAGGTCGCGCGCAAGCGCGAGACGGTGGAGATGTAAATGCGCCAACTGGATTTATGTAAAAAGAAGCTTGACAGCCTTGTCTGAGAGCACTTTTTTCACTCCTGTTGTTTCCGAATCATCCCGCCGTAGACTCGATGGGCCAAAACGCGAATGGAGTATCAGAATCGGCTCCGCGCTTGGTATTGTCTGCCCGAGGATCTTATTGTGCTGCTCTTCTCTTTTAACGATTCGGCGGATCGAGCAGAGCCAGGGCTGAGGCCGTTCAATATTTCCGCAGCAGAATCAATTTCCAGGGAATCCGCCGGCGCCAACCGCGCATGAGTTTTTTCGCCGGAAGCTCGCGCACGGCGTGAAACCCGAATTTTCTGATGATAATCGGTGCCAGCCTGACTGGCGTAAGCATCGTAGCGCATTTATAGCCCGCTTCCCTGATATCCCGCTCGACCGCGGCGCCGAAGACCACAAGGTGCTCGAACAGGTCAAATCCCGGGGCTAACCGCTCGATGCGCTCGATGTAAAAGTTGGAGTTGCTTTTCGGATAGCCGCGGACAAAGAGTAGAGACTTACAGTCGTGCGATACGAGCGAATAACGCACATCGTTGAAAATGAGATTTCGACTCTCTTCCTTTACCACAGTCAAACCGCTCGCCTCGTCTTTTGCCAGGACCTTTCTGTTGTAATACCTGACGTTTCGATGAAGCAGCGTGAAGGTGTGGTAGCCGGTGGCCAGCCTTAAGATGGGAAGTCTGATAATCATGGGCGTTCGCTTTGGGCGGTCTCTGTACTGATCTCTGAGCCAAAATCAGCATTGGCGCAAACAATATCTCACGTGCGCCGGATCTGAGAAAGCACAAATTTCAAGGCGGTTACAAGGCATCGAGCAAAAGATTATGCGAATTATAATTAAATTAATAATATATTTCAGGCGAAATTATCTGGTGGAACATGATTTACATTTCTTGTAAAGGTATTTAGAATTATTGCGGCTGATGTGCTGTAGCCGCGATTGGTAGTTTCTCTTTAAAAATATAATGACAACCTTTAGGGTCCAGTCTCAAATGTCAAGGATATCCGTATACTCATCCTTCGTTTCCAGGGAATTAACCTCACCGGATGATCCGTGGGTTTGTCGGGAAAGAGCCGACATTTATACCTTCCCTGCCGTGAAAAGCAGCAAGTATGTTCTCGGCCTGGCCGGTTCGAGCCGTTGCGTCGAGGAGGCGTTGCGCCTGCGATACAGGATCTTCAACCTGGAATTGGGCGAAGGCCTGCAGTCCTCTGCAGATACCGGGGTGGATCGGGACTGCTTCGACGAGCAGATGTCCCATCTTGTTTTACTCGACAGAAATTCGGGTGAAATGGTGGGCACCTATCGGATGCAGACGGCCCGGCGGGCTTTCGAGGTGAAGGGAATTTATTCGGCGCGGGAGTACGACCTCTCGCCGTTGGAGCCCTGCTACAATGGGCTTATCGAGCTTGGGCGAGCTTGCCTGGCGGCGGGCCACCGCACGCTGGCAGCCGTGCTGCACATGTGGCAGGGAATCGCGAGCTACGTGCTGATGAACGACTGCCGCTATCTCGTAGGGTGCATATCGATAACCTCGAATAATCCCGACGACGGCTGGCGGGCGATGGAAACGATCCGCTCCCGCGGTTATCTGCATCCCGAAATCTTCCTCCGCGCGAGACCGGAATACGGATGCGGTCCGGCTCCGAGGGAAGAGAACGAGTGTCCTGGAGAGTCGATAGCGTTACCCCCCCTTTTCAGGGCTTATGCGCGGATGGGAGCGAAAGTGATCAGCGAGCCGGCACTCGGCCGGGAATTCGGCACAGTCGATTTCCTGATGTTTCTCGACGGCTTCGAGGTGAAAAAATCGACTCTCGATGTCCTGACCCGCAATCGAGCCTCTTGATCTCGACGAGCGTCCGAGACGTTTCCGCGAGACTACGCGGCCGGCGCAAAAGCCTGGGTCAACTTTTGCGCGATCCAGTCGTTGATAAGTTCCTCGAGTATATCCAGGGGGACGGAGCCGTTTGTGAGTAAGACCTCGTGGAATTCACGCAGGTCAAAAGCGCCGCCAAGCCTCTTCTGAGCGGTGTCTCTTAGTTTGAGGATTTTCAGCTTGCCGATCATATAGGCGGTAGCCTGGGCGGGCATCACGATGTAGCGATCGACGGCCTGGACGCACTCGCCCTCGGGGGCCGGAGTGGTCTCGAGCAGGTAATCGATCGCCTCCTGCCGTGTCCACCGCTTGTAGTGTATGCCGGTATCGACCACCAGCCTGCAGGCGCGCCAGAGCTGCATCGACAGCCTGCCGAAGTCCGAATAGGGATCCTGGTACATGCCGATTTCTTTGGCGAGCTGCTCGGTGTAAAGGGCCCAGCCTTCGATGTAACCGGTGTGGCCGACCGAGGATCTGAAGATCGAGCCGAAGTTTCTTTCCTGAGCGATGGATATCTGCAGGTGGTGACCTGGAATGCCTTCGTGATAGGCCAGCGCTTCGAGTTCGTAGACCGGCTGGTTACTCATATCATATGTATTGACGTAGAAGACGCCGGGCCGCGAGCCGTCGCTGGAACCGCGCTGATAGAAGGCAATTCCGGCGGTCTCTTCCCTGAAGGGTTCGACGGCCTTGACGATCAGATCGGCCCTCGGAAGCGTGATGAACATCTCGGGAAGGCGTGCTTCCATATTCTCCAGTATGTCTTCAGCCTTCTTCAGGAACTTGTTCCTGCCGGCATTGGTGTTCTTGTAGTAAAAGCGTTTGCCGGTCCGCATGAACTCGAAGAAATCCTGCAGGTCATCGCTCTCGAAATTGACCTGCTGCATTATCTCTTTCATCTCACGATGAGTTTTGCGAACGTTCTTAACGCCGCGCCTGTGAACCTGGCTGGGTGTGAGATTGGTGGTCGTGCGGTATTTCAGCAGCATTTTGTAGTAGGCGCCGCCGTCAGGAAACTGCCAGACTCCGACCTCGTCCGATGCTTGATTTTGCAGTCCCTGAAGATAAGAAATAAGCTTTTCGTATGCCGGTTTGACGTCGTTGACCAGGGCGTCCTGCGCGTCGGCGATTAGCGTATTCCTCTGGCTCGCGCTGAAGCCGGCGGCGTTCACCTTGTTATTGAAATCCGTGAAGATGAAATTGTCCTCAGCGGAATTGTCGAACGGCCGGCCTTTGATGACGTTCTGAGCCGAAGTGATTACCTGCGAGATGATGAATGTGGGAAGGATCACGCCCATTGCAGCGCTTGTTTCCAGCCTTGTGATGAGCTGATCGAAGACGTCGTCGATTCTGCGCAGGCGGGTTATGTAAGCCGTGGCGTCGGCATAGTTCAGAATCGTGTGAGCATCCGTCAGAACCTGAGGCAGGTACATGTGGGGGCCGTCGCGGTGCGTGAGGTGGTATTTGTGGTGCCGGTAGTCATAATGCGATAGCTGCTTCCCGGCGTGCTGCTCGAACAATCTGTAGGTAAGCTTGCCCTGGTAATCGAGAAGATTGTAGTCGAAATCGTTTCTTAGTGAGTTGAGTGCGTCGCTCCAGATCTGAGCTTCCACCGTCTCGGCTTCCTCGGAGATATCGTCCCATTCGTCGTAGTGGGACCTGTCGCCCCAACAGGCCTGGTCGATCGGGCTGCGCAGGTACAGTTGATATAAGACGTTATCTACGAAGGAATTGAGTTGAGCAGTCTGCTGCGACGTTTGGGCTTCGGCAGGGGGAGTTGTTATCAGCGCAAGCGATAAGACAATGATTATGCTCAAAGTAATCGGGATGCGCTTTCCTCTCATTTGGAGATTCTCCCTTCATTTATTGGAATTCTAGTCGTATGGATCAAAATAATTCATCATGTGAGTATGTGGGCAGTAACAGAGGTTACACCGGCTGCATTATCAGCTTGTTTTAACGAGTGAAGCTGTTTACCGCAGCGGCATCCGTGCCGTTGATCTCTGAAGTAGGGCAGTTGTGTTTGCCTGTAGCGGATAGCCGTTACCAGTCATTAACGCAATTGTATCGTATACCTACAACGCCTCTTGCTCTCGTTTGGCAGCGAAGGAATTCGAAGGTGGGAAAGATGATGGTCTATATTCTCACAGTGAATTCACAGTGTGGGTCGCCGCGTTTGACCGATTTTATTAACTCCACCTGCACCGGCTTCTGCGCCGCGGTCTCGAACATCTCCACCACCCAGCCCCGCGAGCAAAGGCAATAGGAGTCGGGCAGCCTTTCGGGTCCCTTGTTGACCATCTCGCAATAGCACTTCGGGTATTTCAAGGTGACAGTGTCATTCTCTCTGAAGCAATTGTTCTTGCCGAGGAATGTCGCCAATCCGGAAAGGAGAATGTCGACGTCGCCGTTGCACGACTCAGCAAGCTTGTGGACCGAACTGCGATGCGCGCAATCCCTGCCGCAGCCCTCCATCAGCCGGGTCAATTCCTCCGGCTTGAGATTCGCCTCGAGGTTTTCCATCAGCGAAACGATCCAATGCTCGAAAAATCTCCTTCGCATTTCCTCATCCTCCGAGTTCAATCCCGCCGGACGACCGGCGGCGGCAATGCCGCGCTGATTGCAAAGTAGCATGCATCCCGACGCCAGTCCCAGAGATTTGAGGAAATCCTTCCTGTCCATAATAATTCCCCTGTTAATTTGAGTGCCTCAAATTGTACCCGGTAATGGAGAATTATTTTCACATTTCATGGTCGGTGGTGGATGTAATTCTCATAACTATCAGCGATCGGTTTTTTGCAGCACGGGTAGGCTACTTGGGCAGGAGACAAACGAAGACCGGCAGCGCCCGCCCTCCTTCTTCCTCATATCGCGACACGTGTTCGCGGATATCGAAGCCCAGGCCGGTGAGCGTGTCACGCCAGACCTGAAGCGGGAAGATGCCTCCGACGTGATTGTCGCTCTCGATTCGCAACTTACCGTCCTCGCGGATAAGGAAAACGAACGTGCCCTCGAAATTTTCGTCATCGGGATCCGGATCGTAATAGTTTTCTATAAAAGTGACGTCCAGGTTCCCCTGGCTGGCCGAATAGACGTGGGTAGTATTTTGTAGGAGAGTCTCTTTAGTTTGCTCGGCGGCGGTGATCATTACTGCGCCGGGATGCAGGTGATTCCGGGCCGATGCGAAAGCGGCCCGCAGTTCTTCGCGGTTGCGCATGTAGTTGATCGAATCGTTCATGAACACGGCGTCGAACTTGCGGCCAAGGTCCAAAGAACGCATGTCGCCCAAAATGAACTCGCAATCCGGATTCAGCTTTCGGGCGTTCTCCAGCATAGGCTCGCTGATGTCGATGCCGGTCAGCTTGAAATGGCACTTGAGGTGGTAGGCGCACTTGCCGCCTCCGCAGCCAATGTCGAGTATAGTCCGCGGCTCGATCAGCGAATGTTCCTTGATCAGATCGACTGCTGACTCGCAGTTAGCCCGGTAATCCTCAACAGTACCCCATAGCGGCCAGAGCCAGGCGAGATCGTTATAAAGTCGGTTCTCCGGCTTTGTGGAATTCCCTGACATAGTCTTAATCCAGCCTAAATCGTGACCATTGTGATCCAAAATATAAGTTACTTTTAGGATAAAGACAATTTGAAGAGGAGCCTGCTCCGAGCGCTCGGGAAAACAGCAGATTGATAAGGAAACGTTTGCCGGCTTTGGTCACCGAGCCAGCCTGTCCTATTGATTTTGCCTTCTCAATAATTTAGCCTGTCGGCGAGGAAGGGAAGTAGGCAATTGAAGAAAACGCGTAGAGTTATTCTCAGTTTTTTCCTGCTATTCTACGGCTGCCTGACCGCCATGGGCGGCTGGGGCCTGAATTACTGCCTGTCCGACGGCCGGATCAGCATCCGATTTCTGCATACCTCGGCCTCCAACCCTTGCTGCGATCGCTCCGGCGAGGATTTTGGGCCGGAAACGTTTCTTTCGGCAGCCGGGAGCCACCACCAATGCAGCGATACGCCTTTTCTGATCTACAACCTGATCCAGAGGCCGGATCCCGAGCAAACCCTGGCCCATGCATTTGTGTCAGCCACTCATATCCACGGAACACTCGGCGGGCTTCTGCGTTCGGAAAATTACTTCCTTTTCCCTCCACCCCGATCAGCAGAAATCTCCTCCACGCCATCGAGTTTGCAAAACAACGTTCTTCTGTTGTGATTTAACGACGTAATCCGTCCTTTCAGAATTATCCCGGACATCACCATCCATATAGCTCTTAACCGGAGTGTTTCATGCGGAAAGCAAAACCACCTCTAATCCTGATTGCAGTCTTAATCGTTTTATTCGCGGGCCGGACGACGGCTGCCGACGAAGGCACGTCAATCCCGGCTTCTCGTGACCTTGGTCAGGCAGGCCTGACCCTCCGCGAGGCCTTGACGCGAACTCTGAAGTTCAGCCCGCAATTGCTGGAGAGTTCCTGGCGGAAAAAAGCCGCCGCGGCGAGAGAAATACAAGCCGGTCTGTTACCCAATCCCGAGCTCGAGTTCGAGATGGAGGAGTTCGGCGGAACGGAGTTGCGCAACGGAATGGAAGCCGCCGTGACGTCGCTACAGGTGGCCCAGCTTATCGAACTTGGCGGCAAGCGAGGCTCGCGGGTGAGGCGTGCTGCAGCGATGTCCCTCCTGAGCGGCTGGGATTACGAAAGCGCCAGGCTTGATCTGCTGTCGGAGACGGCCGTCTATTTCTATGAAGTTCTAGCGGCGCAGGAGAAGCTGGCTGTCAGCGATGAAATGGTCGGGCTTGCGCGAAGGATGCACGAGGTAATCGGTCGCCGTGTCGATGCCGGCAAGGTCTCGCCGTTGGAGTTGTCGAAATCGCGCGTATTTCTCACCACGGCGACGATCGGCCGGGAGCGCACGGCTCGCGGCCTCGATACCGCACGCAGGAAGCTGGCTTCAATGTGGTTGGGCGAGCCAGATTTTGAAGCAGTGGCCGGCGATCTCTATCGCTTGCAGGACCTTCCTGCGGAGGCTGAAACACTCAAGTCGATGGAACTCAATCCCGATCTTGCGCGTTGGCACGATGAGTTGACCGCGGCCGAAACGGCAGCGCGGCTGGAAGAAGCGATCGCGTTTCCCGACCTTAAATTGAGCGCCGGATTTCAGAGATTCAACGAGATCGGAGAGACGGCTTTCAGGGTCGGCTTCACCTTTGACATACCGCTTTTCGATCGCAACCAGGGCGGCGTGCTGGCAGCCCGCAGTCAACTTAAGGTCAAAACATACCAGCGGGTAGCTAAAGAGAAAACGCTCGGCACCGAGCTTGCCGCAGCTCGCAACGACTATGAAAGCTACCGCACGGCTGCAGTTTCTCTGAGAGATGTGGTCTTGCCGGCCGCCGACGAAGCCTATCGTGCGGCGAGGGAAGGTTACGAGCGCGGGAAGTTGGGCTACCTCGAAGTGCTCGATGCTCAACGGACTCTCACCGAAGTGAAATTCGATTACATCGAGACCCTAAGGGCGTACCAATTAACTCTCATGAACCTCGAGAGGTTGACAGGCCTGCTCGGTCTCGACGTCGCTGTTGATTCGGATGCTCCCGAAGGAGAAACCAAATGAGACATTCCATTTTATCGTCCGTTTTTCTGATCTTTTCATCGGCCGTCGTACTCCTCCTGGCCACAGCATGTGGAGCGCCCGTGGGCGACGCGGTTTCCGGCCATCAGCTTGAAGAAGACCACGCCGGGGAAAACGAAGCTGAGCCGGGGCATTCGGGAGAAGAGGAAGAGACCGGGGAGAGCCATGAGTTGCACCTGACCGCGGAGGAGATAGAGGAGTTCGGCATCGAAACCTCGATCGCCGAAGCGGCCGTGTTGAAGATAGAAATTAATTTGCCCGGGGAGGTTCAGCTTAACGAGGACCGGATTGTGCACGTGGCCCCCGTGCTCTGCGGCGTGGTCGAGGACGTCTTTAAAAGCCAGGGTGATTTTGTCAACGAGGGCGATAGGCTGGCGGTGCTCAATTGCAGGGAGTTTGCCGACGCCAAAGCGGTCTATCTGGCGGGCATCGAACGCCTTGCGCTGGCGAAAGCCGTGTATGAGCGCGAGGAGGATCTCTGGAGAGAGAAGATCACCTCGGAGCAGGAGTACCTCGACGCCAAGCGCAACCTGGCGGAGCGAGAGATCGAATTGCGGCTGGCGAAGCAGAAGCTTTTCGCTCTGGGCTTGTTTGAAGAAGATGTGGAAGAGATCGTCGGCCAACCGGAATCGAAGCTGACCGAATATAGCATCGCAGCCCCGATCAAAGGCGTGATCATAAACCGGCACATCTCGCGGGGCGAAGCGATAGATGCCGGCAGCGAGGTGTTCATGATCGCCGACCTCAGCACCGTCTGGGTCGACCTCCGCGTTTATCAAAAGGATCTGCCTTTTGTTTCCAAGGGATCCGGCGTGCTGATTTCAGCCGGCCATGACATTCCCGACGCGATGGGAGAGATCCTGTTCGTCGATCCGGTGGTTGACGAAAAAACGCGGACGGCCATGGCGCGGATTGTTCTGCCCAATCCCGATGGTTTGTGGAAACCAGGGCTCTTCGTGACCGCCGGGATGACTGCGGGGGAGGTCGAAGTGCCGGTGGCCGTGCTGAAGACCGCTGTGCAGATCTTCGACGGCCTGCCGCACGTTTTTGTCCCGACGGAGCAAGGCTACGAGGCGTTGTACGTGACGACGGGCGACGAGGATTCCACCCACGTGGAGATCCTCACGGGCTTGGCTGCCGGACAGCCGTATGTCAGCAAGGGCGGGTTCACCCTCAAGTCGGAGCTCGAGAAAGGAAGTTACGGTGATGGGCACAACCACTGATAGATCAAACAAAGGCCTGGTTGCCGGGCTGATACGGTTCTCGATCAGGAACCGCCTGTTGGCGGCCGTGCTCTGCACCGGCGTGATGATCGCGGGTTACGCGATTTACACGAGCCTGCCCGTCGATGCCTTCCCCGATGTGTCTCCGGTGCTGGTGCAAGTCTTCACTGTCACCGAAGGCCTCGCTCCCGAGGAGGTGGAGAAGTATGTGACCTATCCGGTCGAGGTGGCTATGACCGGCCTGCCGGACGTGGAGATGACGCGTTCGGTGTCCAACTTCGGCCTCTCGGTGGTCAATGTCTATTTCAGCGACGGAACCGATATCTACTTCGCGCGCCAGCTCGTCGGCGAGCGGCTGCAGGAGGCCCGGGAGAAGATTCCCGAGGGTTTCGGCGAGCCGCAGATGGGGCCGATATCCACCAGCATGGGGATGGTGCTGGATTACTACCTTGAGGACGAGAGCGGACAGCGCGACCTGGAGGAACTCCGCACAATTCAGGACTGGATAATCAAGTTCCATCTGCAGACCGTTCCGGGCGTCACCGAAGTGCTAGGGATAGGCGGCTACGAAAAGCAGTACCAAGTGGTTGTCCGCCCCGACGATTTGCTCCGCTACAGTGTCACGCTGCCCGAGGTGATCGAAAAGATCGAGAAGAACAACCTCAATGTCGGCGCGCAGTACATGGTGAAAAACGGCGAGGAATTCGTTGTCCGCTCTGAGGGTCTTGTCACGACGCTGGAGGACATCGGAAACATTGTCGTCAAAAGCATCGGCGGCACACCCGTCTACCTGCGGCATCTCGCCGATATACATTTCGGGCCGGCCATCCGCCGCGGCCTGCAGACGCGCAACGGCGGCGGCGAGGTCGTCGCCGGGATGGTGATCAAACTCTACGGAACCAACTCCTCCGAGGTGATCGAACGGGTCGAGAGTAAGATCGCGGAGATCAACAACGTCCTGCCCCAAGGCGTGCGGATCGTGCCTTATTACGAGCAGAAGACGTTGGTCCAGGCCTCTGTCAACACCATCTCCAACGCACTGTTGATGGGAATCGTGCTGGTGGTGATCGTGCTGGCGGTGCTGCTGGGAGCCTTAAGGCCGAGCCTCATCGTTTCGCTCTCAATCCCTTTCTCGGTGCTCTTCGCCATACTCGGCATGGGGATCTTCGGCATCTCGGTCAACCTGATGAGTTTCGGCGGCCTGGCGATCGCGATCGGCATCCTTGTGGACGGCACGATCGGCGTGGTCGAGAACGTCCACCGGCGGTTGCAGGAGACCGGGCCCGACGAGCCGCGCTCGAGGACGATATTCGTGGCCGCCACGGAGGTGGCGCGGCCGATCCTGTTCGCGATCCTGATTATCATGGTCGTGTTCGTGCCGTTGTTCACCCTCCAGGGAGTGGAGGGCAAGACCTTCCGGCCGATGGCTTACACGCTGACCCTGGCCTTGCTGGGATCGCTTATCTTTGCCGTGCTGATGGCTCCCGCGCTCTCGAGCTATATCCTGCGCAGGAAGAACAAGCCGGCTGCGGCAGGCAAGACGGGGACCGTTCTTACTCGGGTGCTGGAGCGCGGCTATGAGCCTGTCGTAAGCATGTTCGTGCAGCGCAGATGGCTCGCGCTGGGGCTGGCGGGAGTGATTCTAGCCGCTGGGGTCTTGTTGTTGCCATTCCTCGGTGCTGAGTTTGTGCCTCGGCAGCAGGAGGGGACAATAGTCTGCCGCCTGACGATGGCCCCTTCGATCTCGCTGGAAGAGAGCGCCCATCTGACGACGCTCGTCGAGCGCCGCCTGATGAAGATTCCTGAAGTCGAAAGCGCAGTCTCGCGTGTCGGCCGCGGCGAAGTCGGGGCCCATTCGCACCCGCCCAACATCGTGGAGTGCTACGTGGGGCTCAAGCCCAAATCGCAGTGGCGTGGGCAGTGGTCCCAAGACCGGCTCGAGGAGATTATCAGGTCGGAGCTCGGGGAAGTGCCCGCCGTAAAAGTCAACGTCACGCAGCCGATCGAGATGACCGTCGAGCACCTGCTGGAGGGCATCAAGGCACAGCTGGCGATCAAGCTGTTCGGCGAGGATCTCGAACTACTGAAGCGCAAGGGGAACGAGATCGCCGAGATGGTGCACGGGATCGAGGGCGCCGTCGATGTGCAGGCGCAGCAGATAACCGGCTCGCCGCAACTGCTGGTCAGCGTCGACAGGGAGGCGATCGCCCGCTACGGGCTCAACGTCTCCGACGTGCAGTCGGTCGTCAGCGCCGCCGTCGGCGGCAAGCGGGCCGGTGAGGTGCTTGAGGGAGTGCGCCGGTTCGATATCTATGTCCGCTATCCTGAGAAGTTCCGCTCCGACAAACGAGCAGTCGAGAACCTGCTGGTTCAGGCCCCCGGCGGGGAATTGATTCCCCTGCAGCAGCTTGCATCGGTGCGCGAGCTGGTCGGACCGCGGGAGATCACGCGCCAGGATTCGCAGCGCTTCATCGCCATCGAGTGCAACGTGGAGGGGCGCGACATCTCCACCTTCGTGCAGGAGGCTTCGCGGGCGATCGAAGAGCGTGTCGACCTGCCCCCGGGTTATCTTGTCACCTGGGGCGGGCAGTTCAGGTTGCAGCAGGAGGCGAACGCGCGGCTGTTTGTTGTCGTGCCCATCGCGTTGCTGCTGATCTTCCTGCTGCTCTATTCCTGCTATCGCTCGATCAGCAACTCGGCGTTGATCCTGATCAACATCCCGCTGGCGTTGGTCGGAGGCATCGCGGGGCTGTGGCTCACCGGGCAGTACATCTCGATCCCCGCGACCGTGGGCTTCATCGCCCTGCTGGGCGTGGCGTTGGAGGACGGCATGGTACTGGTGACGATGATGAACCAGTTCCGCGCGCAGGGACTCGATCCCGACGAGGCGGGGATCCGCGGCGCGGTCAGGCGCCTGATGCCGGTACTCACGACAACGGCCACCACGGCCCTCGGCCTCGTCCCGCTGCTGTTCGCCACCGGCTCGGGCAGCGAGATTCAGCGCCCGTTGGCCACGGTCGTCGTCTGTGGCCTAATAACCTCGACTCTGATGACACTGCTGGTTCTGCCGGCGCTCTTCAGATTCTTCCAACCGCGCAGGGAGGCTGCGAGACTGCGGCAGGATGCGGAGTTCGGAGCACTCGCAGAATGACGCTGAGCGGGTGCCCGGCCGTCGCCCTCACAGGCTCCAGGCGTAGCCGACCTTTGCGAAGAAGGTGCGGTCGGCCTGCGTCAAGCCGTAATCGTGTGCCCCCAGGTAGTCGTCGGAGTAGCCGAGGAAGAGCACCGTCTGCGGATTGATCTTGTATGAGAAGAGGAACTGAGAGAACAGGTGCCGGTACTGAGGATCGATCTCGTCGTAGTAGAGATCCGCGGCGTAGTCGTAGTTTCTGTACTGAAATATGGCCCTGACGAATGTGCGCGCGTTGAACTGGTAGATGATCTTCCCCTGGCTGATATTGGCCGTGTAGAGCCTCCCCTCGTCGATCGTCAGCTGCTCATAGGTATGGGTAAGGCTGGCTTTGAGACTTCTACTGATGTTGGCACTAATTCCGGGCCTTACCTGGAATCTCTTCCCGAGCCGCGAATTGGCGTAGTCGATGCGGTCCCCGAATACGAACTTGATTGCCCCATAGAAGTTTGAGGTGAAATATATGTCGCTGTCGAGGTGATAATAATTCTGATCGTATTCCTGCCCCAAGTAACCCTCGCGGAACCGCTTGTATCTGGCTTGGACGTAGGATTGCATCGGGCCTTCGTAAGTGAAATCCGCGACCATCGCTCTGTAGAGGAGGTTGCCGTCCCTGTCCTCCATGTTATCCACCTTGCCCATCACTCTCAGATTGCTGAACCAATC
Source organism: Acidobacteriota bacterium (assembly GCA_035530855.1). GTDB lineage: Bacteria > Acidobacteriota > DATKUA01 > DATKUA01 > DATKUA01 > DATKUA01. Next base: position 18,745 of record DATKUA010000021.1, read on the forward strand.
GCCTGGCTTGGCGATCCATGAGTAGTAATTCGTGACGTAGTAGGAGCGGTAGCCGACCTGGGGGATGTAACCGAGGTCGGCGCGGAAATCCTCGCTGATATCGGTGTAGCCGGCGAGGATGTCCCAGTTTCTCGTGTTGCGGTAGTAGGTCAGATCGAGCACCCCCCCTGAAAGGCTGCCCTCCGGCTGGCCGAATTCGGCCGCCACGGATCCGGGGTAGCGGGTGGATGAGCCGAGCGCCTGGAAGTAAATCCTGTCCTTGTCCGTGATACGTATGTCGCCGTCGACGCCGAAGACGCGGTTG
>DATKUA010000022.1:0-3996 GCA_035530855.1 Acidobacteriota bacterium
CTGATGATCCCGTGAACAGTGACGGGCTTCATGCCGATCAAACGTCCGAGCAGGTTCTGCGATGCCTCGCCGAGTTCGCTCAGCTTCATGATCAACACATACTGCTGGGGAGTGATATCCAGGTCCGCGAGCTCCTTGTGCAAGTTACGATTGCCCTCAGAATAGGCGCGACCAAGGAGATAGCCGATTCTGTCGTCGAGAGAATGGGATTCTTGCACAAACTTCAGATTTGACTGTCTTACGGTTGAGCTAGACATCAGAGAGCACCTTCATTGGGCGGCCCGATCAAACCATGTTGATTTTCAGCAGGAGTTCCAGCAGCCGCCCCGGTTCGTCCTGGCGCAACATCCGGGCGACGCGCCCGCGCAGCAGCGAGTAGTCGCTCTTCATCACCTGCTGCTTGATTTCCAGCAGCTGCGCCGGATGCATCGAGAACTGGGTGAGGCCCATGCCGAGCAGCAATCGGGTCAGCGACGGGTCGCCGGCCATCTCGCCGCACACCGCCACCGGCAATCCGGCCCTGCGTCCCGCGGCGATGGTCATCGCGATCAGGCGCAGCACCGCCGGGTGCAGCGGATCGTAGAGATAGGCCACCGACTCGTCGGTGCGGTCGATCGCCAGGGTGTACTGGATCAGGTCGTTGGTGCCGATCGAGAGGAAGTCCAAGTGCTTGAGGAAGGGCCCCAGCGCCAGCGCCGCGGCGGGGATCTCGATCATGCCGCCGACCTCGATGCGCTCGTCGAACTTCACCTTGGCCTCGGTCAGTTGCGCCTTGGCCAGCGACAGCATCACCAGGGTCTGCTCGATCTCGTGGGCGTGCGCCAGCATCGGCACCAAGAGGCGCACCCGGCCGTAGTGCGAAGCGCGCAGGATGGCGCGCAGCTGCACCAGAAAGAGCTGTGGCTCGGCCAGGCAGTAGCGGATCGCCCGCCGGCCCAGCGCCGGGTTGGTCTCGATCCGGGCGGCGGCGCGCATGCCGCGGCTGACCTTGTCGGCGCCCAGGTCGAGGCTGCGGATGGTCACCGGCTTGCCCGGCAGCGCCTTGACCACCGAGCGGTAGGCCTCGAACTGCTCTTCCTCGCCGGGCGTGTCGTCGCGGTTCATGAACAGGAACTCGGTGCGGAACAGGCCGACGCCGTCGGCGTCGACCTCCCTGACCTTGTCGATGTCCTGCGGCAGCTCGATGTTCACCGCCAGCTCGATCTCGACGCCGTCGAGCGTCACCGCGTGCGCCGTCTTCAGCAGCTTCAACTTGCTGCGCTCCAGCTCCAGCTCTGACTTGCGCAGCCGGTATTCCTCCAGGACGCGGGCGTCGGGCGCGACGATCAGCACGCCGCGCGTGCCGTCGAGGATCAACAGCTCGTCCTCCTGGATCAGCCCCCGGGCGTGGTGCAGACCGACCACCGCCGGGATGGCCAGGCTCCTGGCGACGATCGCGGTGTGCGAGGTGGCGCCGCCGACATCGGTGACGAAGCCGCCGATCTTGAGCTTCTTGAACTGGATGGTGTCGGCCGGCGAGAGGTCGTGGGCGACGATGATGATCTCCTCGTCGCGGCCGCGCCGGGCGAGCTTGCGGCGATGGCCGAGCAGCACCTTCAGCACCCGTTCCACGACCTGGATGATGTCGTGCTTGCGCTCGCGCAGGTAGGCGTCCTCGATCTCGTCGAACTGCTCGGTGATCTGCTCCAGCTGCTGCACCAGAGCCCACTCGGCGTTGCAGCGCCGTTCGCGGATCAGCTGCCGCGGCACCTCGGCCAGCAGCGGGTCGGTGAGGATCATGGCGTGCAGATCGACGAAGGCGGAGAGCTCCGCCGGCGCCCCGAGCGAGGCGCCGGCCTCGACCTTGAGCGTATCCAGTTCGCCGCGCACCGTCGTCAGCGCCGCGTCGAAGCGGGCCAGCTCGGCCTCGACGTCGCGCTCCTTGACCTGGTACTGCGCCACCTCCAGCGTGGCGTGGGAGATCAGGCTGGCGCGGCCGATGGCGATGCCCGGCGAGACCGCGAGTCCATGCAGGACGAAGCTCACGCCGCACCTCCGTGCGCAGTAGACTGCCGCGGCCTTCGGCCTCGCAGTGACGAGGGGTAGCTTCGGTCTCGCAATGATTTTCTTACCGTCATTGCGAGCGTAGCGCGGCAATCTGCACAGACTGCCGCGGCCTTCGGCCTCGCAGTGACGAGGGGTAGCCTCGGCCTTGCGATGACGAGGGGTAGCTCCGGCCTTGCGATGACGAGGAGTAACTCCGGCCTCGCAGTGACGAGAGGTACCCTCGGCCTTGCGATGACGACCGCAGGAAGTCCCCGTGGGACGAGTCGTGCGGTCACTGCCCCTCCCCGAACTTGTCGGCGATCAGGGCGAGCAGCGCCGCCAGGGCTTCATCGGCGCGCTCGCCCTCGGTTTCGAGCAGCACCATCGAGCCCTTGCCGGCGGCCAGCATCATCACCCCCATGATGCTCTTGGCGTTGATGCGCCGCCCGTTCCGCTCCATCCACACTTCGCAGGGGAAGCTGCCGGCGAGCTGGGTCAGCTTGGCCGAGGCGCGCGCATGCAGGCCCAGCTTGTTGACGATCTCGGTCTCGACCCTGGGCATGGGATCTCAGTGCTTGAGCATGTTGATGATGCCATCACGGCCGCCGCCGACGGTCTTGGTCACCAGGGTCTTCATGTCCTTCTCGCGATAGTTGAGCGCGCGCAGCAGCATCGGCAGATTGACTCCGGCCACGCCCTCGATGCGTCCGGGTTCGAGCAGCTTCAGTGCGACGTTGGAAGGGGTCGCGCCGAAGATGTCGGTGAGCACCAGCACGCCGCGGCCCTTATCGACGAACTTCACCATCTCGCGCGCCAGGGGCAGCGCATCGAGCGGATCATCCTGGGCCGACAGGCCGAGCTGGGCGATCTGCGGCGGCCGCTTGTTGAGCACGTGACAGGAGCACTGGATCAGTGCCTCGCCGAGGCTGGCGTGGGTGATGAGGAACAGACCGATCATTTGTGCGCTCGGACTCCGGCGGCGTTTGGATAGCGCCATTGTAGCCGAAGGCCGGCCCCAGCCGTGGGCTGCAGATTGCTTCGCTGCGCTCGCAATGACACGACATTCCGTCATTATTGCGAGGCCCAAAGGACCGCGGCAATAGGGGGATTGCTTCGCTTCGCTCGCAATGACGACCCCTGTCCCTCGCCACCGGGAGGCCGAAGCTAGCCCTCGTCACTGCGAGGCCGAAGGCCGCGGCAGTCCACGGCTCTCAGATTGCTTCGCCTACGGCTCGCAATGACGGCAAGGGGGTCATTGCGAGGTCCGAAGGGCCGCGGCAATCTAGAGAATCTCCGGGTATAGGTCTTTCCAGCCGGGGTTCACGGCGACAAGCAGTGCGATTTTTTTCGCCCTTGATCCTGCTTTGAGCTGCTTTTCCCGAGTGATGCGGATTCCATGGTGTCGTGGCGCTCGTACCAGACCAACCGATGGACATGATATTTGGCGGTGAAGCCACCGGTTTCGCCGTGCTGATGTTGCCAGACGCGCTTGACGAGGTCGCCGGTAACGCCGGTGTAAAGGACTCCGTCAGGCCGGTTGGCGAGAATGTAGACGGCGGGAAGTTTGCGCTCCATGGGCGGAGTGTAGATTGCTTCGCCTACGGCTCGCAATGACAAAATCGTTTGTCATTGCGTGGCCCAGAGGGCTGCGGTAATAGGGGGATTGCTTCGCTACGCTCGCAATGACGGGGAAGAAGCTCGCAATGACGGGGGAGGTGGGCGCTCACAATGACCCCCTTACCGTCATTGCGAGGCCCGCAGGGCCGTAGCAATCGCGATGACGGGTGGGCGCGATGACGGCGCGGTTTACTGCCGCTCGATGGCGTCGAGGAACAGGGCGGCGACGTTGCAGCCGCTTTGTTCGGCGATCTCGACGAAGCAGGTCGGGCTGGTGACGTTGATCTCGGTCAGGCAGTTGCCGATCACGTCGAGACCGACCAGCAGCAGGCCGCGCGCGGCGAGGATCGGGCC
>DATKUA010000023.1:0-6752 GCA_035530855.1 Acidobacteriota bacterium
GGCGCCGATGCCGAAGAACACGGCAATGTGCAACAGGCTTGTGAGAAAAATCAGCAGGATCCTAGCAAGCATCTCGCCCTGGAGTGATACGGGCGTCAAGAGGCTAAGGGAGAGCAGGTAAACCAGGAAGGCCGCTGTGAATGCCAGCCAGATCGAGAGCAGTCCGCCGAGCAGTTTCCCCGCGAAAATGGCTGTCCGCGACGACCCGCTCGCCAGCAGCAGCTTCAGCGTGCCGCGCTCGCGTTCCTCGCAGATCAGGTTGTATGCGAAGAGGATTGCCAGAAGGCTGACAAGAACCTTCACAACGAACAGCAGATCAGGGGCGGAGAAGAGGATTTTCAACAGGTTCGCATCCTGCAGCGGACGGTAGGTGATGTCGATAATCGGAAACGTCGCGACAAACTCGACCGCCTTGCACATGTCAACGTCCATGCCCCTGGAGAAAAACAGCAGAGGATCGGGTTTCTTCACCTTCCCCATCGGGTAGGTGAGCGTGTCCGAGTCGTCGGTGGCGCCGCTTTGATGAACCCAGTAGACGACCTTGTTGTAGAAAAGATCGTCTGCCGAAAGCGACATGCTCTCTTGGTAGTTCTCCAGCCGGTTCTCGTACTCCTGGCTCATCATCCCCAGGCTGATCAGGAAAGCCACAAGCATGACTAAGAAAGCGACGGCAAGCCTGCCACCGAACAGACTGTCCCGCAGTTCATGAAAGAATAGTTCGAACATACACCCTTCCTCCCGATAAATTAAACGGATTCCATCCGGTCAAAGTTCCTCAGGGATGTGCACACTTTAAATTATTTACTGTTGTTGTTGTCGATTGGCGACGTCTTCTTCGCGCGCCGCTTTCTCAACCACTCCCTCTTCAATTTCGACGACGGGCTGAGCGAGTTTGTAAACTCCGACGAAGCTTTTGAGAAAGCCGTTAAAGCCCGTAAGGCCGCACACCAAGCCTCTCCTGATCCTTAGCTCAAGCAAATGCTGCAGTTTTTACCTTTTTGGCAAACATGGGCGTTTTGTAATTGGGGAGAGGTTCGAAGTCTAATGGAAGGTTGAAGATGGGTGGATTTAAAATCTCTTCATGGAATGTCGAGAGTCTAGACGTTCTTTTCGACCCGCCGAAGAGCGCGCGGAAAACCGGTCAGAATTGCATGAGGCTGGCGGCGTTTGCCAACCAGATAGCCCCTATGAATCCCGACATCCTTTGCCTGCTGGAGGGGCCTGCCGGGGAGGAGTGTATCGGCCGCTTCACCTCCAAGGCGCTTGGCGGAAGATATCTTGCTGTCAAGTCGCGAAGCGGTGATTACGGCCTCCAGGGCGACCAGTGGATCTGGTTTTTGGTGAAGCCGGAGTTGGCCCTCCGGTCCGAACTGCTGCCGGTGTCGACATGGGATGCGTTCGCCGTAGCGGTAGGCCTGGATTAGGAACTCGCGTTGAACGCCGGGTAGGATCACTTCCCAACAACACTTGTGTAGTTGGTTTCTGTTGCCGATTACTCAGGCGCAACCCCTTTCGAGACCAGCCGGACTAAATGAGTCCAGAGATGTTTAATATTTGGGTCAACGCACTGTAATTTTCCCGGATTATCTCAGGATTTACCAAGAAATTAGTTGCTTTTAGTCCGATGGTATATGTAGAATACACTGCTAATACGCAATTGATATACTAATTGGAGGAAAGAACATGAGCCACCCGACTATCATTTGGATACTACCAGCGCTCATTCTTGTCACTGCCTCTGCAACCCCCGCTCAAGAGCAGGAAACGCCTTCAGCAGCCCTGCAACAGATAAACAAAAAGATCGTGGAGATGCGAAATGCCGGAGAGCTGAAATCAACAGAGGATTATCTCTCCGCCCGTAAGAGTCTTGCCGAGGAGGCGCTCGCCGCCATCGAGTTGGCCGGACTTCAGGATCCCCAGGAGCGGCTCAACTACGGCGATTTGCTGATGTGGGCGGAGAAGGTCGACGAGGGCGAGAAACTGTTCATCGAACTCTCCGATGCTGAGGGAGACGTGGCCCGCAGCGCGATGGGTAAGCACCTTAACATCCTGCTGCAGCAGGAGAGGCTCGAGGATTTGGAGGCGAGGGCCGCGGAGTACCGGCAGCGCTTCGCGCCGGTCCCCGACGATCCTCGATATCTGTTCATGCCGACGTATTATCTTGTCAGCCATTACCAGAATACCGGGAACCTTGAAGCCGCACTGAAAGTGTTGAACTCGGAACTTGACGCTCTCAATGCCGAAGCTCCCTATTCATCCTACCAGATGGTGGGCTACGCGATGGCCGTTTACCTGGAGTTGGGCAGGGAGGCGGAGTATCGCGAGTTGCTGGACGCCACTCTGGAGACGCTGCGTCAGGCCAAAGCGGCGCACGAAGGGCAGCCCCCCTCGGATGAGAGCGCCAAGACCGGGCACGCCAACGTGACAAAGCAGTACGAGCGACTGCTCAAGGGCCTCGAAAACAGCGCGCGGCAACTGGAGCTGATCGGCAAGCCGGCGCCGGGCTTCGAATTCACTCACTTCTACAACAGCGAACCGCTGAGCCTTGACGCCCTGAAAGGCAAGGTGGTGATGATCGACTTCTGGGCCAATTGGTGCGGGCCATGCAAGAGGGCTTTCCCGTCGATGAAGCAGCTTTACGCCGATCTGAGAGACGAGGGTTTCGTGATCCTCGGCGTCACCAGTTTACAGGGGCGCTTCAGCGACGGCGAGATCCGCGAGCAGGAACTCGAACCTGAGCGTGAGCTGGAACTGACTGAAGATTTCATCGAACGTTATGGACTGACCTGGCCAATAGCTTTCTCCTCCGAGACGGTCTTCGATCCCGACTACGGCGTCACCGGCATCCCCACCTTCGCCATCCTCGACAAAGATGGCGTCGTGCGGATGATACAAGTCGGCTCGGGTCATGACGAAGCCGTGCGAAGAATAGTCGGCAATCTACTGGCTCAATAATCATCCGACGCTTTCAGCCGGGTCGGTCATCTATTGAATAGCGGTTTAGTAAAAGGGGAATGTGTTACGTCGATTTAACGCGCCCAGAGATATCACGGCAAGGAATTCCATCGGCGCGATTGTCTCCGAAAGGCGCTGCCGGGGAAGGGGACCCGGAACAAAGAAGGTAAGCCACATACAAAACCTGGAGCCCGGCAGCATATGATGTTCATCTAAAAGGAGTTAAATCTATGAGAAGAGACCTAATTGCAACTCTATCGCTGCTGCTGCTGTGCTGTACTTTTGCCATGGCACAGGTGCAGGTAGGCTCGATCACGGGGGTGGTGAAAAGTCCCCAAGGCGAGCCCGTTGCAAGGGCAGTAGTGACGGCCACGAGCCCAGTGGCTGTCGAGAATCTGCAATCGGTAACCGATGAATCCGGCTCCTACCGCTTCACTCACCTCAAGCCGGGCACCTACAAGCTGATGGTCAAGAGCGACAATTACCAGTACACCGAGTTGCCCGGAATTCGAGTGACCGTCAACGCCAAGCTGCGGATCGACATCCAGCTGCAGGAAGTCGGGGAGCAGGTCATCGTCATCACCGGAGAGACGCCCCTGATCGAAACCGGGAAAACGTCCTGGGACCGAGTGCTCACTTCCGAAGTCCTGCAGCAGATGCCGATTTTCCAGCGCGACTTCACCGAAGCGATCCAGATCCTGCCGGGTATCACACCGCAGGTGGATGGCAACATGAGGGGCCCATCGATCAACGGCGGCCGCGGCCGCCAGGTGGTCTGGGTTGTTGACGGTGTCGAGAACGTCGACGACTACCAGGGTCTCAATGCCCTCTACGTGAGCCAGGATTCGATCGAGGAGATCGAAGTCATCCAGTCGGGCTTCTCGGTCGAGTACGGCCGCGGCTCGGCTGGCGTTGTCAACGTGGTCACCAAGGCGGGCACCGACGAGTTTCACGGCAAGCTTTACAGCTATTACCGTGACGACTCGTTTGACGACCACCAGGACGAGCCGTTCCGCTGGAAGCAATTGGGAATCCAGTTCTCCGGCCCGATCGTCAAGAACAAGACCCACTTCCTGGGCCAGTTTGAGTACACCTACGAGCACTACGTCACCAAGAACATGGACCCCTGGGGCGACATCAAGTATTACGATCGCAACTACGAGCGCAAGGCGTACCAGTTCCGGCTGGACCACCGCCTGATGGACAACAACGTTCTCAGCGCCAAGATCGCTTACATGCCTTACGATCGTTTCTTCCCCAGCTCCTGGTCGATCTATCCGGTCCGCGACGCCACGGTCTATAACTACGACAACAACAACGTGACCATCAACGACCGCCATGTCTTCGGCGAAGACGACGTGCTCGAAAGCACATTCCAGTTCTCCCAGTACGAGATGCACAAGGGCAAGAATGCGGATGTGCCCTCCGACTACATCTACTACCGCTGGCAGGAAAACGGTGTCTGGCAGGCTCAGCGCTGGGGTAACACCGGGGACGCCGACCAGGTACAGAGGACTTATCAGCTGATCGAGAAGTGGAAGCACTATCACAAGCTTTCCGACAAGTCCGGAATGGACTGGACCGTCGGACTTGATCTCAAGCGCGTCGGTTTCCACTACGACTACGATCCCACTTACGCTTACTACTACTACCTCAACTACAGCCCTTCGGATGCCAATCCGATTCCCTACTACAAGCAGCAGAACGTCGGCAACATGCGGATCAGCGGCGACACTACGATGGTGGCGCTTTACGTGCAGAACGACTGGAAGATCAGCAACCGCCTGACGTTCAACTTCGGGCTGCGCTTCGATTACAACTCCTTCTGGGGCTTCAAGGACTTCTCGCCGCGCGCCGGTTTCGCCTACGACATCACCGGCGACGGCAAGACGTTGCTGCGCGGCGGCGTGGGCGTCTACAAGGACCGCGACATCCTCTTCAGGATGCAGCAGGTCAATAAGCCGACAAACACGTATTTCTACCCCATCCTGGTCAACGGCCAGTGGGACGGCACCTCCTGGAGTAAGAGCACGCCGGTCACCACCCAGTACTTCTACTCCGACGATATGGGCACGCCCTACGTGATCGACGTATCGCTCGGCATCGAGCGCGAGCTGATCCCTAACTGGCGAGTGTCCGCAACCTACAACTACAAGCGCGGTGAAGAGCGTTGGTTCTCGAAGTGGGAGAACCTGCGTGATCCGGATACGGGCAAGTTCCCCGATCCGACATCCAGCTACAAGTGCTTCTACGGCAACGAAGGCAAGAGCCGCTTCCATTCCGTGATCTTCGAACTCTACAAGCGCTACGCCGACAACTACCAGTTCAGCATCTCCTACACCTGGTCCCGCTCGCGCGGCAACGGCTACCACTACACCTCCTTTCTCGACCAGTGGGTGATGCACGAACCTTCACTTGAAGACTGGCGGTTGGGCCAGTTCTACGCACTCAACAACGATGTGCCTCACCAGTTCAAGGCCTCCGGCCTGGTGACCATCCCGAAGATCCTGCTCAATGTCGCCGGCACTTTCCGCTGGCGCAACGGCTATCCGTTCACCGCCCAGAACTATGCCACATCCTCGCTGGTCGGCGAGATCAACGGCTACCGCAACCCGAACTATGGCCAGCTCGACATGCGCTTCGACAGGCAGATCAAGCTCGGGCGCTTCTCGGTCACGCCCAAGATCGACATCTTCAACCTGACCAACCGCGAAAACGTCACCAGCCTTTTTGCTCTGGAGAACTATGCAACGTTCCTGCAGCCAAGCCGCTGGGGACCTCACCGCCAGCTTCAGATTGGCATCGATTTCATGTGGTAATCACCCAAAGCCCAAGGAGACATTACGGGGCCGATTCTGCAGTCGAGGATCGGCCCCTAGTTTATCCCGGCGGGTGAACATTTACTGCTTCGACAGCGAGGGCCTCTAAATAAATACCGAGTACGAGAATATCAGTTTTATTAATTTCGGCCCCTGAAGGTTGCCTGCATTCCGAATCACGGGGCTCCCGGGTGCCTATTGTTTTCTGGTATAAACGTAATAATGATCGTATTTTGGCTTCTTGATAAGGCCGATGATTTCTTTGAAACGTTCTTATAGCTTGCGTAGTACCTACGCCCTTCCGCTGCTCGCGTATTGAAATCTCCACTCGGATTGGATTATTGAAAGGTCATGATTCTGTAATACTGTATTTAATGACTTTGAAGAAAAGAAATGCATGTGCTCTGGAGACCAATAAAGCGGCCAGCCTGCTCTCCCGATCGCCCGTCATCATCACCAGCATGCGATGGTGGAAGCGGCTGATTAGAGGATTCGGCTCGCAGGTGATTATTGTGCAAGTCCGAAGAAGCTCGGCATCCGCCTCCTTCGGTATCCAGGTCTCCCACAGGCCCGTATCGCTGATCATCTCAGCGGATAACTGATCCGGCTCACGTTGCCCTATCGATTATCTCCGGTGAGTCGTTGCCCGGATTGTTGACCAGGGTCGAGACCGCGTAGGCCTCCATTTCCTCGTCAGGGTAGGGGGACAGCAGCGGAAGCAGTTCCTGCGGCTCTTTCTCCGCCGGCTCGAGCCAAAGCCTGTGAGCCTCCGTCGGTAGAATCACAGGCATGCGGTGGTGGAAGCGGCCGATCAGCGGGTTCGGCTCGCAGGTGATGATTGTGCAGGTGCGCAGAGGCTCGGCATCCGCTTCCTTCGGCGTCCAGCTCTCCCACAGGCCCGCGAAAGCGAACGGCTTCTCCGTCTTCAAGCGGATGAAATAGGGCACCTTGCTGCCGCCGCTTGTCTCCGGCTTGCCC
>DATKUA010000024.1:0-9094 GCA_035530855.1 Acidobacteriota bacterium
GGAGGAGTAATAGTGGATAATTTCAGCGTTCCATTCGACCGCGAAACAGCCCTCGGGAAACTCAGGGAAAAAGTCAGCACCGATTGGCTTGTGAAGCACTGCATCGCCGCCGGGGCGGTGATGCGCGCCGTGGCAGAGCGCTTGGGCGGCGATCCCGACGCCTGGGAGGTGCTGGGCATCATGCACGACGTCGACTTTGAAGAGACGAAGGATGATCCGCAACGCCACACCGTTCTTGCCGGCGAGTGGCTGCGCGAATGGGGCTTCGACGAGATGGCTGTTAAGGCCGTGCTGGCGCATAACGAGATGGCCGACCACGGCTACGCGAGGGAATCGACCCTCGAGTTGGCGCTCTCCGCTTCGGAATCGATCACGGGCCTGGTGGTGGCAACCGCCTTGGTGATGCCCGACAAGAAGCTGGCCAGCGTCAAGCCGAAGAGTGTGCGCAAGCGGATGAAGGAGAAGGCGTTCGCCCGCAAGGTAAGCCGCGAAGAGATTTTGCAGTGCGAGGAGATCGGCATCCCGCTGGCCGAGTTCTGCGAGATCGCAGTGGTTGCCATGCAAGGCGTGAGCAACGAGTTGGATCTCTGATCCTCCCGACCGGGGGCAGTGGGTAAAATCCTTACCTCTGCATTTCGATCCAATCCCTCCTGCACGGCACCGATTGAGATCCCGGTTCACTTTGAGTAACCGGACCGGATTCACCTACCCCGCACTTGACATGGTTAGGTGCCGGTGTAACACTCCCGCGGCCATGATAGAAGCAAACTACATCATCATAGGGAGAATCAGATGAAACGTATCGCAGCGCTAATTTTGGCCGCCTCACTCACGCTCTGGCTGACAGCTTGCGGAGGCGGCGGCGCAATCACACCACAAGCAGCCATCGAGACCTATCTCACCTCGCTGAGGGACGGCGACATCGAGTCGATGAAGTCGGTGATGCCTGCCGCGCAGGTAGCGGAAGCGAATCAAGCCGGTGCTCCTACTGCGGAGGACTCGGCTCAGGCTAAAGAGATGATGAAGAATCTCGCTTGGGTTATCGGAGAGGAAACCACCGGAGAAGACGGCAACACCGCCGATGTGAAGGTAATGATCAGATTTGGGCAGATTGAGGCCCAAAATGTCTTCCACTGCATCAAGGAAGGCTCGGGTTGGAAAGTCGATATCACCAAGGGCGCGATGGGCATGGGCATGCCTCAATAAGCACCTGAAAGTATCTTTTATCAGCAAATAAGAAAGGCGGCGAATGAAAACATCGCCGCCTTTTTTCTGCTATTTGGCAAAGACTATATCAGCTCGGATTCCGAGAAGAAAAATCGCACTTCGCGGGCCGCGTCGGCCGGATTGGCCGAGCCGTGGATCGAATTGCGCTCGATGGAAGTGCCATAGAGCTTGCGGATCGTCCCCTCGGCGGCTTCGGCCGGGTTGGTGGCGCCCATCACCTCGCGCAGACCGCTGATCGCGCCCTCGCGCTCCAGCACCGCCACCACCACGGGCCCGCTTGTCATATAGGCCACCAGGCTGTTGTAGAACGGCTTGTCCTTGTGCTCGATGTAGAAGGCTTTAGCCTGCTCCTCGGTCAGCATCATGCGCCGCATGGCGATGATCTCGAAGCCATTCTCCTCGAGAATCGTGGTGATTTTGCCGATTAGTCTTTTTTCAGTGGAATCAGGTTTGATGATTGTCAGTGTTTGTTCCTTGGCCATGATGCGAACCTATTTCTTTACGTTTTGCGCCGCCTTGATGCCTACCTGCAGCGCGCGCGTGTTTAACTCCTCGGTACCCTTGGGCACCTTGGCAAGGACGGCCTTGCGCAACGATTCCTCGCTCACAACGCCCGTAAGCTCGACCAGTGCGCCGAGGGCGACGATATTGGCCACCACCTTCTTGCCGACCGATTCGGCCGCCAGCCTCATAATCGGCAGCTTGACGATGCGTCCATCGGTCTCCGGCAAGTTCGTCACATAGTCCTCGTCGACGATCAGCAAGCCGCCGGGTCGCAGATCGCAGCAATACTTGTCGCAGCTCTCCTGGGTCATGGCCAGCAGGATGTCGAGTTTGGTCGCCTTGGGGTATTCGATAGCGCCGTCGCTGAGAACGACATCGCTTTTCGACGAGCCGCCGCGCGCTTCAGGCCCATAACTCTGGCTCTGGGTGGCATTCTTGCCTTCGAAGATGGCCGCAGCCTCGGCCAGGATGATGGCGCCGAGCACCATCCCCTGCCCGCCGGAGCCGCTCAGCCTGATTTCGATCCTGTCACTCATTTTTCTTCTACCCCCCGCACACGATCGATGAGCTCCTGGTAGCGCTCGCAGTACTCGGCCCGTTCCTTGTGGTGAATCACCCCCCGCAGGAACTTGCCTTCAAGCTCTTCGGGCGATTCGGCCTTCTTGGCTTCGGCTTCGGTGTAGGTCTTTTCCTTCTGCCAGTTGATCATGTCGACGGGGTCAGCCATGCGGTTCCTGCGCCCGTAATAGGTGGGGCACTGGCTCATTACCTCAACCACCGAGAAGCCCTTGTTCCTGATGGCATCGCGCATCAGCTTGACCATCTGCAAAGCGTGGTAGGCAGTCGCGCGTGCCACGTAGCTGGCGCCGGCCGCAACCGCGAGGCCCGCGATGTCGAATTCCGGGTCGATGTTGCCATACGGCGCGGTGGTGGCGCGCGCTCCTAAGAATGTTGTGGGGCTGTACTGGCCGCCGGTCATGCCGTAGATGTTGTTGTTGAGCACGAAGAGGCTGATGTCGATGTTGCGCCGGCAGGCGTGGATGAAGTGGTTGCCGCCGATGGCCGTGGCGTCGCCGTCGCCTGAGACGACGATCACCTTGAGATCGGGGCGGGCCATTTTGATTCCCGTGGCAAATGGTATGGCGCGGCCGTGCGTCGTGTGCAGCGTGTTGAAGTCGAGGTAGCCTGGGATGCGGCTGGAGCAGCCGATTCCGCTGACAACGACGACCTCGTTCTTATCGAGCTCCTCTTTGTCGATCGCCCGCAGGATGCAGCCCATGGCGATGCCGTGCCCGCAGCCCGGGCAGAAGATGTGCGGCATCTTGTTCATCCGGAGGTAGTAAGTCAGATCGTGGCTCACCTGTGCACCTCCCTGATGCGGTCGACCACCTCTTCTGGCGTAATCGGCTCGCCGTCGGCCTTATGGAGCCCCAGCACGGGCACCCTGCCGGCGACGTAACGCTGAATCTCAAGAATCAGCTGGCCCATGTTCAACTCGACAACGAGTATGCGCTTGGTTTTGCCGCTGCTCAGGGCCTGCTCGAGTTCCTTCAGCGGGAACGGGAACAGCGTCAGCGGGCGCAGAGTTCCGAGTTTTAATCCCTCTTCCCGTAACTCCGCCACGGCGTGGTTGACCGAACGGGCCGTCGAGCCGAAGGAGATCACCAGCGTCTCGGCCTCCTCGTGGAAGCGGCACTTGGAGGCGGCAATCTTGTCCACGTTGGCATCGATCTTCCTCAGCAGCCGCTCCTGGCAGGCGCCGACGATCTTGGCATCGCCCGAGGGGAAGCCGGTCGCGTCGTGCATCAGCCCGGTCACGTGGAAGCGGTAGCCCTCGCCGTAATTGGCCATCGGCGGGATGTCGCCGAAGCTGGTGTCATAGGGTTTGTATTCCTCGGGTGAGACCGTCGGTTTGGTGCGATCCACAATCTCCACCGATGCGGGCAGCTCGACCTTCTCGCGCATGTGGGCGTTGATCTCGTCGAGCAGCACGACCACGGGCACGCGGTACTCCTCGCTGAGGTTGAATGCTCTGACTGTCAGGTCGAAGACCTCGCGGACATAGGTCGGCGCGAGAACGATTACCGGATGATCGCCGTGGGTGCCCCACTTGGCCTGCAGCACGTCGGCCTGCGCCGGGCTGGTCGGCAGCCCCGTGCTCGGCCCCCCGCGCTGGACGTTGAAGATTACGCACGGAACCTCCGTGAGGGCCGCGTATCCGATGTTCTCCTGCTTCAGAGAATAGCCGGGACCACTGGTTGCCGTCATCGATTTGACGCCGGCGAGGCTGGCGCCGATGACTGCTGCGATCGACGCGATCTCATCCTCCATCTGGATGAACTTGCCTCCGATCCTGGGCATTATCAAGCTCAACTGCTCAGCAATCTCCGACGACGGCGTTATCGGGTACCCTGCGAAGAATCTGCACCCAACGGCAACCGCTCCTTGAGCAACCGCCTCGTTCCCCGAAAGCAGCAGCACTCGACCGTCTTTACTCATTTTCAACTACCGCCTTCCGCTACAGCCGCTTTTTTCTTACGGGTGACAAATTCTTTATACACCTTGATGGCGAGGTCAGGGCAGTGGAGTTCGCACTGCATGCAGCCGATGCAGTCATCGGGGCGCGCGGCGACAGCCTTGCCCTCCTGCATCTCCAGCACCTGGGTCGGGCAGAAGTCCACGCAGAGTACACAACCCTTGCACCAGGCCTCATTTATCACTACCGGTTTGGACATCTCTTTTTCCTAACGGATATGATTCCGTTTTCTTGTGAGTGGTTGAGGAGTTCCAGAGGCCCCCAGCCGCCATTTCCTAACATCGGCAACTATAGCACCGAGCCAATTCAAGTCAAGTTTACTGCTGCCGTATTGGGATTTTTTTCGCAATCAAATATCGCCGGGGGCACATCTTGTGGCCCCGGTGCCGTTTCGTAGTGTTTAATTGATCAAATAATGGCTATTTAATTATGCTAGCACCCCTGAGGCCCGCCGGCCCCGTTCTCACTATCTTTTCCAGTTGCCACGCGCTTGTCAGCACCTCGGAACACAAAAAAAGCCAAAACCAGATCGCCGAAACCGATAATAATCAACGCAATCGCGAGGACCGTCATCTGTATATCGGCTCCCCCGCCCCCCGAGACCAGCAAAACAACGCCGACTGCAACGAAAGCGAGGCCCGAGATCGCCATAAGTAACTGAATGATGCGGTATTGCCTGTTCCTTCCATCTGCCACGTCCCTATTGTTCATCTTTCTCGATCCCCATGGCATTGAGTCGCCGGCTCACCATCTCCGTCAATTCGCGCCCCGGATACCTCAGTCCGATCTTTGCTATCACTCTGCCCGTTACAAAACTCAAGACACTCTTATACCCCAGTTTCGAGTTTATCTTTTCCTCTCCCATCACCGCGTCGCAGGCCGCTTCAACCTCTTCCTTTTGAAGGCAGGATTGATTGTGGTCTGACGCCAGCTCGGCAAGCGAGTGGCCGGGATTTGCCGTCGCAAGGGCTAAGACATCGGGCAACGTGTTTAGGCTCACTACTCTCTTCTCGACCAGTCGTAAAGCCTCTTTCCACAAGCCCGCTGCCGGAAATCCGTCCTTGCCATCCAGATGGCCGGCAACGTTAATCAACGTATTGGCCAGCTCACGCGGCGCCAGGCCTGAATCCTGGTTTATCTCATCAAAGATCTCTCCGAGCTGCGATCGCACCAGCTTGGTTGCAGTCTCTTCAGACAATCCAATGTCGGCGTAGCGTTTTCTCCTCTCCCAGGGCCGCTCAGGAAGCGCGGCTTCAAGCTTATCCACCTGATCTGGTGAGATTGCCGTGGGCGGCGTGTCGGTGTCGGGATACATGCGGTCAGGCCCGGGGAGTATCCTCTCGAAGTCGGTCAGCCCGCCGGCAAGCACCTGCCTGGTTTCGTTGGGAATGCCCTCGAGCGCTTCCAGCATCCTGTTTTCGATCTCTTCGACCGCGGTGCGCGCATCGGGCGCCTCGCCGAATACCAGGGCGATCAGATCGTCCTGCCCGGCGTGCATTTCCTTGCGCAACATTTGCCATTCCAGCTCGTTAAGAGAGGTTGCCTGAGGATTATCGCTGTGCAGCAGGTTGGGCATGGTGTCGATGCAGGCGACCACTCTGATCCGCCCGGCCACTTCGTCGGCGAAGGTCCTCCCGGGCTGGACTTCACGGGCGAACAACCCGGTGCAACCGGGCAGCAGCACGGAGAGGACATTGCCGCCGTTGTCGAGCGCCGCACGCACCGGAATGCAAGCGGTGCCGCGCAGGATCTCCGTAGCGTCCAGGCGCCGCGGCACCATGTTTCTCCTGGTCAGACCCCTCTTTGCGCACTCCTCCTTTATTTCGAGTAAGGCTTTCTGCCGCAATGCCTCGAAATGAGTCAGCCCCATGTGGTAACCGATCTTCGGCACGCCCTTGATCTCGACGCGGGTGCCGCCGGTTATCGACACGTTGACATCCTGCCGCACCGTGCCGATGCCGCGCCGCACCTTGCCGGTGGCGCGCAGCACGTCGCCGAGCAGGTGGTTGACCTCGGCCACTTCGCGCGGCGAGCGCATGTCAGGGTATGTGATCACCTCAACCAGCGGCGTGCTCAGCCTGTCGGTCTTGAAGGTGATCGTATGCCCCACGTCGCTCACCTCGCGGCAGGCGTCCTCCTCCAGTGTCACCATCGCTATCCTGATCCGCCGGTCCTTGTAGGGCACCCAGCCCTCGACGCCGATCACCGCCGTGCGCTGAAAGCCGGTGGGAATGCTGCCGTCGAGGTACTGCTTGCGCGTCACGTGGATCTCGTCGACGATGCGGCAGTTGAGCAGCAGGGCGGCCTCGATCGCGATGTCGACCGCCTCCCTGTTGATCGGGAACGGCGGTGTGTCGTCCATCTCGTAGGTGCAGGTGCAGTCGCTGAAAAGCTGGTAAACGACCTGCTTACGAGTGCGGAACTCCATCAAGGCCGTGCCGTCGTATTCGCCCAGCTCGGAAAGAGTCGGGCGCATGTGACGCAGAATCTGCATGTCGGGCTCGTGGTCGGTCAGCCCCACAGGACAATGGCAGAACAGTTTCTGTTTGGTGGCGAGCTGTTGGTGGATTTCAAGCCCGCTGCGAAAGCCCAGCACGGCGTATTCTTCTTCGGTAAGAAATTCTATCTTCGGCAAGGCGTTGGCTCCTGTACTTTAAGATCTGCTCGCAAGACAAGCGGCGAAAGTCTAACATATCCGCGCTTCGCGCCGCGAGGGATACTTGGATGGCAGCTCAACGCCGGATCCACCGAGTATGGCGGAAGAGGCACTTGCCACGCTGGTCGGTCCCGCTCCATAGCTATCGGCTATCGGCGGCATCGGTTCGACCCACTCCAGTTACAGGCTCATTACATGCGGCAGTCGTTTTGGTGTAAACTGATACCTGCTTCGATTTGGGGGTAACGATGGCGGTAGAATCGTTCGAGATCGCGTCGGGCATCAGAGTGGGTGGCGGCGAACCGCTGCTGCTGATCGCGGGACCGTGCGTGATTGAGTCGCGTGAGCTGGCGCTCTCAGCGGCGGATCAGATCGCGGAAATCGTCAAGCAGATCGGCATCCCCTGGGTTTACAAGTCCTCCTACGACAAGGCCAACCGGACATCAGTGGATTCCTTCCGCGGCCCCGGCCCGGAGGAGGGACTGCGGATTTTGTCGGACGTCAAGAATCAATTCGGCGTTCCGATCCTGACCGACATCCACACCCCCGGGCAGGCTGCCGAAGCAGCAGAAGTGGCGGATGTCGTCCAGATACCCGCCTTCCTCTGTCGTCAGACGGATCTGCTGACCGCGGCGGGCAGGACTGGACGCACGGTCAACGTCAAGAAAGGCCAGTTTCTCTCTCCCTGGGAAGTGCCCAACATCGTCGCCAAACTACGCTCTGCGGGATGCGATCGCATCATGGTAACCGAGCGGGGCAGCAGCTTCGGCTACAACCATCTTGTTGTGGATATGAAGAGTTTACCGATAATCCGGGATTCGGGCGTGCCCGCGGTCTTCGATGCCACACACAGCGTTCAGCTTCCCGGCGGCGAGGGCGACAGGTCCGGCGGTCTGAGACGCTTCATCCCCACCCTCGCCCATGCGGCCGTGGCTGCCGGGGCGGATGCGCTCTTCCTTGAGGTGCATCCCGATCCGGACAAAGCCCTCTGCGACGGCCCGAATATGTGGCCCATTTCTCAACTGCATTCCTTCCTGGAAGGCGTCTTGTCGATCTCCAAAATCTCGGGTAAATGGCGCTAGTACAATTCACTATTTGGTTGCCGATCAACCCTTCTGATTGACGACCATGCCTCCAAAAAAGCGAATCGTATTCAAGAAAATGTATTAACAGTTTAGGCAACTGTTGAACAAATAAACAGCGAGTGTTTGACCGCAACAAACTTCGCACCTTCTATTTAATTTTCCGCCAAACCGTAAAGATAAGACCCGTAAATACTTCCCGAAACAACCCGCCGGCTTGCCACTAAAAAGAACCTTTAGACACGTTAATAGACAAATTTTTAATAAATTGGTACGGTATATGCATCCTCGGGCGCGGGGAGTTCATGTTTGGGGTACCCGCAAATTTAACATTCAGCCAAAGAGATAAAGAGACCCTTATTCAAACCCCGGCGTTGTTACTGGCTATAACTTTTAGCCTGGTAATTAAGTGGATGGATAGCCTAATTCCAAAGGAGGTTCGAATGAGAAAATTTCTTCCTGTTTTACTCATCCTTCTGGTCGCAACGGCGGCGGCGGCGCAGAGCAACAAGGGCCGCATCGTCGGCACGATTTCGACGACCGAAGGACTGGCAGTGGAGGGGGTCAAGGTGACCCTCAGCTCCAAGGCGGTCATCGGCACCACGATGACAGCCGTCACAAACAACCGCGGCATGTACCGCTTCGTGCTGCTGCCGGTCGGCACCTACGATCTCAAGTTTGAGAAAGAGGGCTACTCGACCGTCGACCAGAAGGGCATCGTACTCGACTTCGACACCACACTGACCGTCGACAAGGCGATGCAGCCCTCCGAGTTCGAGCAGGTGGTGGTGATCACCGGCGAGGGCCCGGTGGTCGACAAAACCGCTTCGGGAATCGGCGACAGGCTCGACACCACCTTCCTGGAGAACATGCCCAACCAGCGCAACATCTGGAGCATGCCCAACCTGACCGCCGGCTTCACCGACAACTCCGCTCTGGGCGCGCCCGCTGAAGGCGCCAACGCCCTGACCCAGGACGGCGCGATCATCCACGACGTGGCGACCAAAACCGTCTTCGCCCGCGTCAACTATGAGGCGATCGAGCAGGTCGACGTGGCGATGTTCGGCTCGCCGGCCGAGTACAACAACT
>DATKUA010000025.1:0-5890 GCA_035530855.1 Acidobacteriota bacterium
GCTTTTCGCAAATGACACTGGCGGAGACGCTCTCCTTGGCATGGGTGGACTTCGTGCTGCTGGCAGCCTTCTCGCTGGTAGCCATCGCCATATCCGCAATCCGCTTTAATTTCTACGATCCTCGTTAACGATAGAGGGCAAGAATGATCGCTACAATAGCCAGGAAAGAGCTGCTCACGTCGCTCAGAACCGTCCGCTTCGTCGTGGTCGTGCTGGTGTGCTGCCTGCTGACGCCGTTGAGCGCCTGGGTGCTCTCCAGCGATTACCTCAAGGAAGTGGAGGACTACCAGGACCGCGTGGACCTGGAGGAGCGCCGCGAGTCGAGTAAGGAATTCGTGCTCAACGTCAACAAGCCCGTGCCGCAGCTATCGGCGTTCTTCCGCGGCGTCAATCCGGAGTCGATCAACAGCATCACGCTGAAGGTGTTCGTCGGCTGGAACCTACCGATAGCCGCCGCCACACAGAGCATCACCCACGGTCTCTTCCCGACGGTGGATCTGACGTTCATTGTCGGCGTGCTGCTCAGCGCGCTGGCCCTGATGCTGAGTTTCGACGCACTGAGCGGGGAGAAGGCGGACTCGACATTGAAGTTGATGATGTCGAACAGCGTCTCGCGTTCCGGAGTTGTTCTCGGCAAGTGGCTCGGGCTCGCCGCCACGCTCTTCATACCCTTCCTGCTGGGGATGGTGATCAGCCTCCTGGTCTTCTTCTTCACTACGGGTGTCCGGCTCACGGCGGACAACTGGGTGGCTACGGCCGTCGCCGTGCTCGCCTCGTTGGCCTATCTCGCGCTCTTCGTGCTCATCGGCGTTGTGATCTCAACCTTCACATCAAGGCGTTCCATCTCGATCTTCGCCTGCCTCGCGGTCTGGGGCCTGCTGGTGATCGTGGTGCCGCAGGCGGCCAACGCGGTCTCGGAGATGATCGATCCGGTGCCCACTTCGCAGGAGGTGGAGAAGAACATCCGGCTGTTCTATAACGACTTCGCCGAGGGACTGCGGCGGCGGAATATGGACCTCTACGAGCAGGCGAAGCGCGAGGGCTGGGATGACCGGCGGGCGACGCTGGGGCAGTACAACAACGCGCTGGAGATGGCGATTCAGAACCGCGAGGATGTCAATAACTACGAGCGCGAATTCTGGGCGCAAGTAGTGGGTCAGGAGAGAATAGGCCGCACGGTTTCCATCGTCTCGCCCTTCAGCGATCTGAGCCAGTCGCTGATCGCGCTGGCCGACACCGGGCCCGAAGTGCAGCGCGAATTCATGCGGCAGGCCTACCGCTACGGCGAGCGCTTCTTCCGCGAGATCCACACGCAACGGTTTGCAAACCTGGCGGGACCGGGCTACCCGGAATTGATCGCGCAGCAACCCAAGTTCAGTTTCGAGGGGCTGAGTTTGACGAGGCGGCTGGAGAACAGCGTGTGGCCGCTGGCGGCGTTGGTAATCATGAATATCCTGCTGGCGATTGTCGGCGTGATCGCGTTCAACCGCTACGACGTGCGGTAACTATCTTTGAATATTAAATTGATAATTTAGATCTAATTTATTGTTTTTCCCTGGATTCGAATTCCAACGAGGCTGAGTTGATGCAGTAGCGCAGGCCGGTCGGCTCGGGGCCGTCGGTGAAGACGTGGCCCATGTGCGCGCCGCAACGGCTGCAGACAACCTCGGTGCGCTGCATACCGGCGCTGGTATCGACCAGTTCGGCGAGGGCTTCCTGCGAGATCGGCGCCCAGAAGCTCGGCCAGCCGCTGCCCGAGTTGTACTTGTGCTTCGAGTCGAACAACTCCTGCCCGCAGCAGACGCAGCGGTAGACGCCGTCGTCGTTGAAGTCGTAATACCTGCCGGAGAACGGCCGCTCGGTGCGCTTCATCCTGGCCACCCCGTACTGCTCATGCGTAAGCTGAGCGCGCCACTCGGCATCACTTTTCTGCACTTCGAATTTCAAGGCCTTGCCATCCTTGTCGATCGGCTTGGCTTTGCCGGACATGCAGACGTTGCAGCACGAGGCTGCAAAGAGCGAGGTTGCTGTTATTAAAACGGCCAGCAGTAACGTGTTATTTCTCATCGTGGTTTCGACCTCGAATTTTGAAAGAATGAGTGAACCATCTTCGATGTTTATTGTTACATCATGAACATAGTCGCGACAAGGACGCCAGCCGACGCGCCGGAGGCAATCACCTTTCGGGGAATTCGATGCTGCCCATGTAATACCGCCCATCTCCCTGTTCCGGGACTATCTTTATCCGCCTGTATCCCCTGCCGGCGATCCTGGGGGGGACACTACAATCGTAATGGATAATGCCGTCGCCCTGTGCAAAGGCCGGGCCGAGGCGTACGGATCCGAGCAGACGTTCGTGCTTGTAGAACTCGAGGCGGTAGCGGTCGTTGCGGTCCAGGCCGACTCTCAGCTTTCGCTGATGAAAAAGACCGTTAAGGTCTATCAGCAAGCCCTCGCTCTCGATGATGCGGGTCAACGGGCTGTGAACACCCGCCCGAGGGTGTACGTCGTGGCTGACCTCGGCCAGGTCGGCGTTAAAGCGGTATTGCTCGACGAGGTGGTCGTAGGCTCCCGTATTCATCCCCCAGATCGCTGCGAAACGTTCGGGGCTGAACAGGTCGCCCTGGGTGATTATTTTAAGCTTACCATAGAATTCAGCCAGGTAAGGATTGACAATGCGGTTGTTGCCCTCGGCGATCGATTCGAGGTACCCCCTGGGAATCTTGCGCCTGAAATGGCCTATTCGCCAGCCCAGCGACTGCACCGGTACACGGGCGAGCAGCGGATCGGAAAGGGCGTGGATATCCACAACGTGGCGGTTGGGCCCGAGCAGGAATCCTCTTCTCCCGGCGATAACAATCTGGTCGGCTCTGATCTTGCCATCCGACCTGGGAGGCTCGATCCGCCTTTCCCGGAGCGCTTGCAGCAGCGAGTTTTCGGTTTTTTCCGGGTCTAGTAGATGGATGAGTAGTCCGTTACTGGTGTACCAGTGCACACGCTCGTTGCAGACGCCACGCTCATCGATCAGTTCCCCCCCGCTGCGTCTGGAGCCGTCGGCGTTGAGATAGATCCTCTCGTCGCTGAAGACGGTGGCGTCGGGGAATGCAAGACCGAGCGCGAGCGCGACGGCAAGCAGAATTCCCCTGGCCCACACGGGCATCTTCATCGCCGAAAGCAGTGCGACCGCGGCAACCAGCGGCAGGGCGAACAGTCTACCAACCATAAAATCTCCGCCAATTCTTACAATGTAGGCCATGTAGAGCAGCAGTCCGAATGCAACGGCTACTCGCTCGGCCTTGAGCGAAGCGAACCCGGCGACGACGCCTATCGCCAGGAACAACATTGTGAGCGGATCGTGCAACGCCGTTGCGACAAAGTAGTGGATGCCCTGGGCGGCGAGGCCCTCAAGCGGCACTCCGGTGTTGAGCTTGGCGTAGAAAGTATTGGGAAAAGGGAAGCCGTAATAGAAAATCGAAAACACGAACCATGCGATTAGTGGTGAGAATCCGATCAGCGCTGTTTTACCGGCGCGCGAGAGCCATCGCTCGTTTCTTCGCGCGAAATCGAAAAAAAGGTAGACGAGCGGCGGAAGGGCGATAAGCA
The DNA here is from genome assembly GCA_035530855.1 of Acidobacteriota bacterium. Lineage (GTDB taxonomy): Bacteria > Acidobacteriota > DATKUA01 > DATKUA01 > DATKUA01 > DATKUA01. The sequence continues at coordinate 3,604 of DATKUA010000025.1, forward strand.
GCAGGTCGAGACGGTTGAGGCCGATCAGCGCGGCAAGCAGCGTGGCCGGCAGCAGCTTAGAACATGCCTCCATTTGCGCGAAGAGCACTGCCAGGAAAGCGAGGATCAGCAAGTAACTAAGGGGATTCTCGAGCCCTGAAGTCGCATATTCGATGAAGGCTTTCGACAACAACAACACGGCTGCCGAAACCAGGAAAGCGAATGTTGTTTTCGAAAGCTGTTTTAACGCCAGCATGCCGATTGCCACAAGAGAGATCAAGATTGACACGATCATCGGCATGAAAAACGCGTCGCGGGTGATCGCATAGAACGGCGTCAGCACAAACATCCAGAGGGGATGGGTATATGCCTGGACACGCTCGCCGGTGTTCCAGGTGAGGCCGTAACCGTTGACGAAGTTATCTACCGTGCGCAGGGTGATGTATGCGTCGTCGCACATCCACGCCGTTCGGACCATTACAACGGCCGCAAGGGCGAGGATGAAGGCCAGCACCACTATTTTGGACCGCATCATGACACTGTTTTCCAGATTTCACTAATACCCGTTCGGCAGCAAAGCTTAGCAGGCAAAAAAGAACCGGCGCAAGGTTGCGCGCCGGCCAGTATATATTCATCCCTTTCGGGACAATCGCGGTTATTTGATGTTCGCTGCACTCTCGATGAACTGTTTCACATCCTCGGTGAAAGCCTTGAGCACTTTCATCGAAGTGTAAGTCATGTGACCGGTGTGGTAGACCTTCTGGGTGATGTTATCACGAACTCCAGGTTTGAGCAGCATCTGATCGAGTGAGTACTCGACGGTGTAGTAGGGGCAGGCGTAGTCGTAGTAGCCCTTGGCGGCGAAGACCTTCATCGCGCGGTTGTTGTTCATCGTCTCGGCAAGGCTGTCGATCACCGAGAAGCCGCCGCGGTCCTGGCCCCAGTTCCAGCCGCGGAATTCGGAGATGCCGGCCCTGACCGAGTAGGGCGTGAGGGTGTCGTAGCCGAGTTCGTCCTTGAGGTAGTTGTGCAGCAGGGGCGAGAGGGTGGTCATCAGCTCGTAGGCGCCCGCCTCGAAGCGGGCGTCGAGGCGGTCGAGGCTCTTGCCCTCGGAGCGCAGCAATTCATCACGGAATCCGATGGAGTTGACGCGCAGCTTCTGCTCCATGATGTAGTCGACCGACAGGCCGATGAAGCGGGCCATCTTTTCGGCGACTGCGCGCATCTCGTCTTCGCTGAGGCTGGAGCCCCTGATCAACGCCGGCAGATATTCGGTGATCGCGAACGCCTTGGCTTCGGCCACGAGCTTGTCGAAATTGTCCTGGTACTCCGGAGCCAGTTTCTTGTGGTACCAGGCGGTGGTGGCGAAGGTGGGAAAGTAGAGTGCGAGGCTCATGTTGCTGCCACCCCAGGTGTGGAGCACTCGCACGTCGTAGGCGGGCGAGATGAAGATCACCCCGTTGACGTTGAGCTTGATGTTGTAATGGTCCTGCAACTCGTTGACCAGCATCGAGCCGCGCACGCCGCCGTAACTCTCGCCGGCGATGAAGATGGGTGAGATCCAGCGGTCGTTCTCAGTGATGTAGAGGCGGACAAAATCGGCCACCGAGACGGCGTCCTCCTCCACCCCGAAGAACCTGTCGTAATCGATGCCGGGTTCGGCGCGACTGAAGCCGGTGGCGATCGGGTCGATCATCACGATGTCGGTGAACTGCAGCCAGGTGAACTCGTTGTCGACCAGCCTCGGCGGCGGCGGCAACGTGTTGCCCTGCTCGTCGAGCAGAGCACGCCTGGGGCCGATGGTCAGCAGATGCAGGTAGCACGACGAGCTTCCCGGCCCGCCGTTGAAGGCGAAGGTCAGCGGCCGCCTGGTGGGCTCCTCGCCGTCCTTGACGTAGGCGGTGAAGTACATGTAGCCGATGATCCTGCCCTTCTCGTCGCGCATGTTCATGTGGCCGACGGTGGCTGTGTAGCTGAGCGTCTGGCCGTTGATGGTGATCGACTGCTTGGTGACCGAGGGCGGCACCGGCTTGAGCGGATTGTCCTCCGGCTTGACCGGCGTGTTGCTTTCAGCCTGGCTCTGCGCCTGAGGCCTCACATCGGGCCGGAATTGCGACCGCCGTTGCTGAGCAGTCGTTGGTGACGCGGCAAAAGAAAGGAGAAGCGCCGCAAGCAGGCAGAGCGCCAACGGCAGAATCCCCTTGTGAGTCAGTCCTCGTCGCATAAATCCCCCCATCGTTAATTGGTTAAGGACTCTTTAACTCGATTCAATTTTCGTGATAGTTGGATATTTTCTCGATGTAACCCC